>JAFYQR010000142.1 GCA_017559825.1 Thermoguttaceae bacterium
GCGCCGCCGCCAAATCCGCCGCCGCCCGGGCCGCCGCCGAAACCGCCGCCCCCGAAACCGCCCATCGGCGGTTGCGCGAGAACCGGAACGCCCGCGAACGCCGACGGCATGTCGACGACGATCGGACGGTTCGTTTTGTTCGTAACGCTAAGGCTGCTTTCGAGCGAGTTTTTCGGGACCAACTTCACTTCGACGAGGCCTTCTTCCATCGCTTGGAAGAGTTCGACCGCTTGCGATTCGTCGACGGGTTCCGCCGCCTTAACTTGAACGACGGCCAACGGAAGAACCGCCGCCAACGACAACACTAAATGGAACATTCCCAATTTCATTCGAATTCCTCCGAGACGCGTTCGTAAAGTTTCGACGATATGTTTGTTTTTATTCGCGTAAAAGTCCGCGACGCGGCTCCCGACTGCCGAGCGCCGCGGTCGACGACGAAAGACGCGGCTCGTTCAAGCGGCGACCTTCGACGCGCCGCCTCCGGAAAATTTTGCGGAAGCGGCGAAAATTTTATGTCGTACCATTATAAATGATAATCTGCGGAACGCGCGGCGTCGAGCGTGAAACGCCCTAAATTTGAAATTTTTTCTAAATTTTCTCAAGAAACTGACGTTTAGGCAAAGTTTGCCAATTAGCCCGGCGGGCGGCGCGGCGGTTTTTCGAGAAAAACGGCGGTTGGGGGCGGCGTTTCGAGCGGTTGCAAGACCGTCGGCGCGACGAGCGGGAGCGCGATTTTGCCCTTTATTCTTAAGAGCGGGCGGTTTCTTGGCGCAAGGTTCCGCTAAAGTTCCTCGTCCGACGCGGCGTTTTGCAGGAGCGCGAGGTAACTCGTCGGAATCGGCTCGGCGAGGCCCAACCGTTCGGCGAGCGCGAACGTCGTTCGGCGGGCGGCTTCGAGTTCTTCGGGGGGCGCGATCGTCTCGATCTCGGTGAAGAAGCCGAGCGGCGGAACCTCGTCCAAAACGATTTCAAACGCGCGACCTTCGAACGTCAGCCGAGCGGTTCGGCGGCGTTTCTCGACGGTCGGACCCGGTTCGAACCCGAGCCGTTCAAAGAAACGAATCCAGTCGCCTCGGACTCGCTCGACGGTCGCTTCGTCGGCGTCGTCGGGGAGCGCGGGGCCGAGCGGAAGTTCGATTTCTTCGCGGATTTTTGCTTTCGGGTCGAGGCGCGGGCCCTTGAACGTCGCGGCGAGGCGGCGATCTTGGCGGCGGATTCGCAGCGCTTTGCCGGCGGTCGGGAATCCGGCGGCTTCGTTGCGGAAAAAGAGGTCGATTTCGGAGCGCGGCGCGTCGAAAACGAGCGCGAAATCGTCCCGAAGGCGACGCTCGTAAGCGTCGGCGTCAGGAACGCGGAATTTCATTTCGATTTCAAGCATTTTAAAGGGGAAAAATAAGAGCGGTTGGAAAAATTGGGAGGTTTAGGGAAGTGGAAACGCGGCGCCGCTTCGGGAATTTTGAAACGCCGCCGCGTTCGGGAGCGAAAGCGAACGACCGTTTTCAAACGTCGCATATTTGAAAAACGTTCGAAAACAGTTCGCGTCCGGCGTTATTGGAGAACGTCGACGCGACGAACTTCGCCGCCGCCGTCGCCGCCGCGCGGGGATTCCTGCGGGAATTTCGGGTTGCGGCTAAGTTTGACCGGACGAACGAGCTTTTCCGGGTTCGGAACCGGCGTTCCGTCTTCAAAACGAAGGTTTTTAAACTCGACGTTCTCGACGACGCAGGTCGCGTCGCTCATAAAGACGTCGACCGGACGGCGGTTTTCGCCGGAGCCGTACCAGAATTGCATACATTCCGGCCCGACGTAAATCAAGCAGGCGTCGCCCTCCGGTTTTTTGATCGTCAGGTTCTCGAACGTCAGGTTACGCGAGTTTGACAGAATGCTGATCGGCGCGATCGGGTTGACTTTATTATTGACGCCGACGCCGTAAAAGTCTTTGTCCCAACCGTCGGTCGGCGCGCATTCGAGCGCGCCTTTGAGGTTGTCGACGTAAATATTGTCGAGCGTTCCGATATGGCATTCCTTTTGGCGACCGGGCAACGACTGCGCGTACATCTTGAAATAGTTGAAGCCTTCAAGGTCGCGCAAGACGACGTTCGTAATCGGGCAGTCGATTTTCGTTCCGTCCGGGTAAACCAAGACGCCGGGGAGAAGGCGAATATCCTTCAGCGACCCGGAGACCGAGCGGCAGTTTTGAACCAAAACGCGGTCGATCGGCCCGAGCGCGGGCCCGCTTTGCGGCCAGTCCCAAGCGTTGATCGCGACGCAGTCGTCGCCGGTGCGAACGCAGTCGAAGTTTTGAACGACGGCGCGGGAAAGGGGGCCGTTGAGGTGAACGCCGTCGCAGTTCGTTTCGACCGCGATATCCGAAATGAAAACGTCGCGAGCGTTCGAAACGTGGAATGCAAACGGCGCGCCCTTTTCGATTTTAACGTTGGTAATCGACAGATCGGCGACGTTCGAGAAGAGGAAAACGCCCGCCGAGCCCGGAATCGTCCGTTTGCGGTCGGACGCGCCGTCCCCTTCGGAACGGTGGTTCTTCTCTTGCGACCAAATCCCGCCGACGACCGTAATGCGGAAATCGCGCGACGAATCGTCGTCGAGGTAAACCGGGCGAACGCGGCCCGGGAGCATATGTCGGTTGCGCAACATGCAGGCGTTCAAGTTCGGGACGGCGTGGATTCGCGCTTCCGGGTCGGCTTGAATCGCGCGGTCGGAGTCGAGATAGATCGGGTCGTCGATATAATAAACGTCGTCTGATTTCGGAATGAAAACGCCCTTTTTCTCGTCGAGCGCTTTTTGAATCGCGTCGGTCCAAACGACGTATTCCTTGCCGTTGATTTCGACCGTCCGTTTGAGGTTTTCGTACTCGCGTACGTTCGGCAAGTCCTTCAATTCCGGATATTTAATCAGCGACGTTAAGTCGTCGACGATTTCCTCTTTGGTAAGGCGTTTTTCCGTTTCGTCGGCGACGGAAACGGAAGACGCGCCGAAGTAAAGCGTTCCCGCCGCCGCGACGAAAGCCGCCGCGGCGACGAAGCGAAGCGTTGAAAGTTGCATTGGAGTTCCTTGTTAAAGCGTCGCGTTAAAAAGTTTAACGTTTGTCGGTTGTTGCGCGAAGGCGGCGAAAACGCGTTATTTCGTCGGCTCTTGCGTCGCGTTTTGCGTCGGTTGGAGCGGCGGCGCGGCGACGAAGCGACGAACCGTTTTCGTCGTTTTGCCGTCGACCGTCGCCGTAATTTCGACCGCGCCGGTTTTCTCTTGCCAAGTCGAGTGTTCGAACGTTCCGTCGGGGCGAACTTCGACCGCTTTGCCGCCGATCGCGACCGTCGCGCCCGGTTCCGTCAAGCCGTAAAATTCGATAACGACCGGGCCCGGGACGAGCGTCGCGCCGTCGCCGGGGAACGTTTGAACGAGGAGGCGCGGGCCGTCGCTTTCTCCGCCGAGCGATTCGATTTCGCGAGCGAGTTCGAGGCGCGTTTCGGTGAAGACCGCCGGGGCGAGCGCGACGTCGGACGGCGTTTTGATCGCGCGGCGAGCGAGTTCGAGCGAGCGTTTTTTCGCGTTCAGCCACCATAAGTCGGCGTCGGAAGTCTTTTTAACGTCGGCAATTAGATTTTCGAGTAAAACGAAATACTCGTAATCCTCGATACTTTCGCGCTCCAGTTCCCAGCGAATCGAGTCGAGCGGGCCGGGGTAGACGACGTGCGTGTCGCCGGGGCCGTATTTCTCGATCGGCGCGCCGAACGGGTCGTCGCCCCAAAAGTTGTAACCCCAGTGAAGATAGCCGGTTAAGTTTTCCGAGTAGTTCAGCCAATGGAGCGCGCGGACGCGGGAGCCGGGCAGGTCCATAAAGCGGTTCGGGTAGCGTTCGCCGTAAGGATGGCAGCAGATATAGTACCAAAATTCGACGTCGGCGCCCTTTTTCGCGGCGTCGGCGCGGACTTCTTCGTAAAATTCGCGCCAACGGTCGAAGTGCGAGAGTTTCGGAACCCAAATTTCAAGGCGGTCGCTAAAATTTGTCGACTCGATCGCGTCGATTCGGCGCAGTTTCGGAGCGATTTCGCGAAGCCGTCGGGACGCGGCGCGCCAAGCGGGCAAGTCGGCGCGGAACGGCTCGTCGGCGACGTGAATCATACAGCGGTCGATTCGGCCCGTTTCGACGAGATACGCTTCGAGACGGCGCAACACCGGCTCGAGCCATTCCGAAGAGTCGAGCCAAACGGATTTCCCTTGCGCTTCGTCGTAAACCGCGCCTTGCGACCAGTTTATCGTGGCGTCGTCGCGGTTGATTCCGCCGACGTGGACGAGTTCGAACCGCTCGCCGACGCCGGTTTCCTCCGCGAGTTTAAGATAGCGTTCGAGCAGCGTAAAGTCGACGTTCCAAGCGCCGTCCTTCGAACGCGTCGCCCTAGTGAGACCGTCGCCCGGGCGCCAATAGACGTAAACGACGTTTTGGCGGTGTTCGGCCATATTGCGGAAATAACGCTCCAAAACCGTCCAATATTCCTCCGACGCGAACTCGACGCCCGCCGCCGTCGCAAACCGACCGTAAGCGAACCAGTTCGTCGCCCATAAATGGCGTTCTTGCGGAAGTTCGAAGCGGAAAATCTCGACTTCGAGCGGGAGTTCGGCGCGCGCCGTTTCGGAGGCGACCGTAATCGTTCCGGAGTAGCGGCCCGGGGCGGTTTCGCGCGGAACGAAGAGCGTAACCCAAACGCCCTTCGACGTTTGCGCGGTTAAATCGAGCGTCGTTTCTTCGAAGAGAACGTCCGGCGCGTCGAACGGGGCCTTGCGGACGACGATATTCTCGGCGCCCGGCGTGTTTTTAGTAACGGGAATCGTCCCGATCGGGCGAAGGCGAACGTTTGACGCGGCGATTTTCCCGCCGTTCGCGTTCGTCAAATCGGAGACGGAGAGGGAAAGGCCCGCGACGTCGGCGTCGGCGCGCAAGCCGAATTGGCCCGACTCGTATTCGTTGCGAGCGGCGCGTAGAACGAGCGGCGACGCGTCGGTTCCCGGCGAGTCGCCGAAGATTTTCAAGTGCGGGTCGACCGGCCAAATCCGGAGCGCGGACGGTTCGGCGGCGGAACCCGGCGCGGCGACGGCAAAGAACGTCGCGGTCAAAACGGCGGAAAATAGCGAAAATAGCGAAAAACGGCAGACGGGCATCGTTGGCTCCTTGCGTCGGAGGGGAACGGGAAGGCGAAACGATTGCGAACGTCAAAACGACGTTTCGCGCCTTTATTTTAACGGAACGGACGGGCCGCGTCAACGATTTTCGGGGAACAAGGCGAGTTTTTGCCGAAAAGATTGATTTCGACGCTAAAAGAGGAAAAATAAGAAAGATGGGAAGGCGGCGAGAAATGTGAAAACGCCCCTCGGCGCGACGGTCGACCGGCAAAAGCGCGACCGTCGCGGGGAAAGACGTTAAGTTGGGGCGACTAAACGGCGTTTAACGCTGGAACGGCGTTATTTCTTCTCGGCGATCCAGTCGGTGTGATACGCGGCGCCGGTTTCGTCGTCGACGCGCTTGTACGTGTGGGCTCCGAAATAGTCGCGTTGCGCTTGAATCAGGTTCGCCGGGAGACGTTCCGAGCGGTAGGAGTCGAAGTACGTCAGCGCGGTCGTAAAGCCGGGCGCCGGGATTCCGAGCTCGACCGCCGTCTTAACGACGTTGCGCCAAGCGGTTTGCGCGTTTTCGACCGCCGCTTTGAAGTAGGGCGCGAGGAGCAAGTTTTCGAGGTTCGGGTTCTCGTCGAACGCCTCTTTAATGCGTTCGAGGAAGACGGCGCGAATGATGCAGCCGCCGCGCCAAAGGAGCGCGATGCGACCCAAGTCGAGCGTCCAGCCGAACTCCTTCGCGACGGCGCGAAGTTGGGCGAACCCTTGCGCGTAACTGCAGATTTTCGACGCGTAAAGCGCTTGTTTGACTTGGTTAATGAACTCGGCTCGGTCGCCGGAGTAACAAGCGTTCGTCGGGCCGGAGAGAACGCGGCTCGCGGCGACGCGCTCGGCTTTGAGCGACGAAATCGACCGCGCGTAAACCGCTTCCGTAACGAGCGAACTCGGGACGCCGAGGTCGAGCGCGTGTTGGCTCATCCACTTCCCGGTGCCCTTGGCGCCCGCCGCGTCGAGGATAACGTCGACGAGGCCCGCTTTCGTTCGCGGGTCGACGACGGTGAAAATATCGCGGGTGATTTCGATCAAATAGCTGTCGAGTTCTTCGCGGTTCCATTGGCCGAAGATTTCGGCGAGTTCTTCGTTCGTCGCGCCGACGGCGTTTTTGAGAATCCAATACGCGTCGCCGATGAGCTGCATATCGCCGTATTCGACGCCGTTGTGAACCATTTTAACGTAATGGCCCGCGCCGCCGTTTCCGATCCAATCGCAACACGGAACGTCGTTGTTCGGGCCGACTTTCGCCGAAATCGCTTGGAAAATCGGTTGAACGAGCGGCCAAGCCTCCGGGTCGCCGCCGGGCATCAAGCTCGGGCCCTTGCGCGCGCCCTCTTCGCCGCCGGAAACGCCGCTTCCGACGAAGCGTATCCCGCGTTCGGCGAGGAATTTAACGCGGCGTTCGGTGTCTTTGAAGTGCGTGTTCCCGCCGTCGATCGCGACGTCGCCCGGCTCGAGGTGCGGCAGGAGCGCGTCGAGAACGGCGTCGACCGGGGCGCGATCCGGGTAAAGCGCGGTTTCGAGCGCCGGAACCGGGTCTTTCGCGGTAACCATCATCAAGACTTTGCGCGGCGTCGACAGCTTCGACGCGAATTCTTCGAGCGTGTAAGCGCCGGTCAACGCGTCGCCCTTCGACTTCGCTTCGTCTTTGGCGAGGAATTTGTCGGTTTGCGAGGCCGCGAGGTCGTAAACGGCGACGCTGAAGCCGCGGTCGACCATATTAAGAGCGAGGTTTTGGCCCATCACGCCGGCGCCGACGAGACCGATATCGTATTTTTTCTCGGACATAAAACGCTCCGCCGACAAACGTTCTCGCCGTGGTAAAGCAAGGGGGAAAAACGTTTGCCGGGAATTTCGTTAAGTGGTAAGGGAAGGATAACGGGAAAACGCCGCCGCTTTGCGCGTCGACGCGCCGTTTATTATAATCGATTTTTCGCCGAAAGGGAAGTTTTTTTCGCGAATTTTTTAGCGAAAGTTCGCGCTTAACGGAGAAACGACCGCGGCGGCCCAAAACGGGAAACGCCGCCGCGTCGCGCCGCCGTCGGTTTTTCCGCGGCGGCGCAAGTTTCGCGTCGGCTTAGTTGCCGGGCGCGATCTTCGTCAAGCGTCGAACGAGCGTTTGGGCCGGCGATTCGAGGCGCGGATTCGACGCGACGCCCCAGTCGCCGCTCGAGTCGTCCGCTTTTCCGACGTCGGCGATAACGAGTAGCGAGACTTTCTTTCCGGCGAACGCGCTCAAATCGGCTTCAAGCGGTTTCCATTCGTGCTTCGCAACCGTCGTTTCCGCAAGCGTTTGCTCGTTGGAAATCGAACCGTCGTCGGCGAATGTCGCGACCGCGACTTGGAACAGAATCCCGTCGCCGAGGTGGCTTTCGTCTTTCTTTCCGACGTCGACGCGGAACGTCGCCGGTTCGTTCGGAACTTCAAAATCGAAGCGGAGATACGTTCGCCCGGTCGGGCCGCCCATATACGGCGGGTGGAGGAAAAAGCCCGAACGAACGTCGCCGCCGCAAGATTGCGACGTTTGGAAGTTCGCCTGCGCGCCGGAATTCGCGAACGACGGCGACGGAGCCGCGCCTCGCCGTTGGACATAGGGCGTATAATCGATATTCGAGGAAACGCGCCCGTCGCGAGCGCCGAAGTCGAGCGTTTCAAACGGAACGAATTGCGACGCGGTCTCGAAGTTCAACGAATAAACGGTTTTGAGCGCGTCTCCTTGCGGCGGCGTCGCGCGGACGAACGCTTGAGACGTATCGGTTCCGGCTTTTTCCGGCGCCGCGAACGGGAAAACAAGATTTGTCGGTTCGGAACCTTCGACGTTAAAGGGGTTAGGATAATTTTCGACGGAAAACGTTCCGGCGGCGCGCGGCAAGGCGGTTTTTAGCGAAACGGTCAAAACGTTTGTTTTCGCGTCGAACGCAAAGCTCGGCTCGACGGCGTTTACAACCGAGAAATCGACAAAGGCGCCCGCTTCCGGCTCCGCCCAAATTCGCGTGTTCGGCGTCGCGTCTTGCGGAATCGTAAAGTCGACCGTTTGGCCGTTTGCGTCGCGCAAGACGACCGTTTCCCCCGGCGCGACGGCGTAACGTTCGCAGCTCCAACGCTCGCAAGTTCCGGCGGTTTGGTTGTTTGCGTCGTTAACGTCGTCGGCGACCGGCGTTTTCGTCAAGCGGTAGGAGAACGCGCCGTCGACCGGAACGACGAACGTAAATCCGCGCGAACGACGGACTTGCGCTTCGCCGAGCTCTTCGCCGTCGTAATTGAGCGCGACCGCAGAGACCGCTTCGTTTGCGTCGGCGATTTTGAACCCGAGTTCCGCGCCGTCGTAAGGGATGAGTTCGAAAGAGTTTGCGTCCAAAACGCGGCAAACGCCCGACCCGGCGCCGCAAGCGCGTTCGCAAACCGTCCAAACGCCGCGCCCGTCGAGGTAAACATATTCCGGCGACGCGCAGTAGTCGAAGCGATTTCCGGCGTCGGAGAGGCGCGACTCGACGAGAATTTCGCCGTCGGAAGTCCAAGCGACGTAACCATTTGGCGGAAGCGAAATCTTGCGTCCGGCGAACGTCGTTTCGAGGTTTTCCGTCTCCGAACCGTTCGCGACGACCGTCGTTCCGTCGGCGTACTCGACCCCGACTTGCGAGCGCTTCACGACGTCGGCGGCGAGCGCGGCGCTGGCGTCGAGCGCGTTTCCGTCGGCGTCGAAGTAGCGAATCGTCGTCGCCGAAACTTGCGTGTAACGCGCCGCGATCTGTTGAATCATAAAGTAACTCTTGGCGGCGCCGACGCTTCCGAAGTCGAGCGCCAAGAAACCCGGGTGTCCGAACGCGAGCGTTCCGGCGAGGAAACGGTCGAGGAGCGCCGTGTTTTCGGCGGGCGTCTTCGGTTTGTAACCGGGCGCGAACATTCCGATATTGCCGAGGCCGAAGTTGCACTCGAGATCGTGCATTTTGCGCAGGTCGAAGTCGACGAGCCAGGGATTGACGCGCAAGTTGTAAGGTTGGTCTTGGGCGTAGTTTCCGTCGGTCAGCCCGGAGTAAAAACAGTGGTGCGGGCCTTCGGAATAGGTCGGGCCGCCCCAATTTTTCTTTTGCAGGAGGAAAATTTCGCCGTAGGGGTAATAGACGCTCATAAACGTCCCGGCGCCGGGGACGCGAGCGTCGTAATCGACGCGAGTCCAAGCCGGAACGGACGAGTGGACGTCGCAGTAAGCGCAGCTAAATTGGAACTTAGCTTCGTTGATCGGCGTGAGCTTTTCGCAATATTCGACCGCTCGAGCCGGTTTCGGCGCGTAACACCTCGCCCAAGCGCGTTGCAGCGAGCCGTCGGAGAGGCGTGAAATCATATCCGGCGACCAATACTCGTTGACCGGCGCGAAGTCGGTGAAGTTGTTGTACGGGCCGTAAACAAAGCCGAGTTCGTCCTGCATAAAGCGCGAATAATCGATCCAACCCGCGTCGCCGCCTTTTTTAGGCGCCGGTTTGGTACGGAATGTAAAGCTCTCGCCGCCGTCGCGCCAACAGACTTCGTGGTCGGTAACGATAACGTTGCGCATCCCGCGGCGCCAAACGTCGCGCCAATATTTTTTGTCGGCGTCGCGAGTCGTGGCGCCGTGAGCGCGCCAAACTCCTTTTCCGGCAATATGTTTGTAAGGCGACGTCGGGTTCGCGATCGTCGGGAGCGTCTCTTCGAACGTCGGCGAAATCGTTAAGACGAAGCGTTCGTAAACGTCGTTGCGCGTTCCGTCGGTTTTCGTTCGGTATTCGGAAGCGCCGTTGACGACGGCGTAAGCGCGGCCGTTTTCGGATTTGCCGACTTCGTGTTTGCCGAGCAAATACGAAGCGCCGCTGCGGTACCAATCGATATGACCGGACGCGAAGAGTTTGCCGCCGTTGGAGTTCGCGTCGTCGGCTTGCGACATTGTGGAACCGTCGGTCGGCGGCGTAAAAATTAACGCGCCCGGTCGACGACCGTAATCGTATAAATAATAAGGAATAGCGAAGGTTCGCGGGTTCTCGACTCCTTCGAAGCGCCCGAACTCGACCGCCGGAATTTTTCCGCCGAGCGCGATAACGTCGACGATCAGCGACTTGCCGTCGAGTTGAAAACGGTACTCGACCTCCGCCGTCGCCGATTTCGACGACAACTTCCAACGCGTGGTAACGCAACCATTTGCGGCGTTCTTTTCGAGAAGTTCGCGCTTCTCGACCGGCTCTTGCGAACCGCCGTCGCCGATTAAAAAGTTGACGCCGCCCCCGGAAAGCGGTTTAAACGGTTCCGAGTCGTTCCAACGCGCCGTAACGTCCGACCAATCGCCGACTTGCGGCTTGTAATCGTAAACGAGCGTTCCGTCGGTTCCTTCGTAAACGAAGTCGTAAGCGTCGCCGTAAGTGTGAAACGCCGCTTTCTTTAGGTTCGCCGAGGAATTCGGCAAAATCGTCTCGGCGCGCGTCGGGAACGGAAGCCGTCCTTCGCCGGAATTTAAGCCGAGCGGTTGCCCGTCGAAGAGGTCGATTCCCGGTTTAGGACGCGCTGTAAATTCGAGCGGTTTTCGCTCTTCTTTGAAAACGCAGAACGAGTCGAAATAAAGGGTTCGGGCTTCTTCGTTGCGACCGTTTTCGATAAGAAAACCGTTGAACGATACCTTGTCGCCTAAACGTTTGCGAACGTCTCGATAAATCGTCTTGTAACAAAGGAACCATTCGCGCCAATCGATCGTTTCGAGGAAGAGCGGAACCTCTTGTCCGTCGACGGTTTGGAAGAGCGCCGAAACCCGAACGCGCGGCGTTTTCGGATCGGGCGCCCAAGCCCAGTTGTTGCCGACGATCCAACAGGAAAACGCGTCGAAATCGGCGGCGTCGATCGGAATCGGTTGCGGCGGACGAACGCGAACGACCGGCGTTTCTTGCGACGCGGCGTCTTTGCGGTAAGTCAGTTTGCCGACGTACTTTCCGTACATTTGCTCTTCGCGGCTCCGCTCGAACGTCGCGACGGCGCCGTGCGCTTCGACCGTCCAACCGTCGAGGTTTTCGAAGTCGACCAACGCCGGGCGGACTTCTTCCGTTCGACCGGCCCAATCCATTTCGTAAGGGCGAACGCCGATTTTTTTCGACGTTTCGGCGCTCTTCGCGTCCAACGCAACTTCCGACGCGGCAACGAGTTGGGGCGACAAAGAAACGGCGTTAAAATCGGTTTCAAAAAGCGTCGGCGCGGCGAGCGAACCGAGCGCGAACGTTAGAAACGCCGTCGAGCGAACGGGGCGGCGCGCATTGCGTTTTTTCATTTTGCGTTCCTAAATGCGTTGCGGTTTAACGTGTTAAGTATCGACGCTGTCTCGGCGAAACGGGACGCTTCGAATCGCGGCGAAAGATAAGAAATATTGTCGATATTTTGACGCGCGACGCAAGGGTTTTTAAGAAAAATTTGCGATTTTCGACAAATTTTTGCCAATATAAAAAGAGAAACCGCTTTCCAACAAACAAGACGATTGGCGTTTGATTGTTTTGTTATTGGAGCGGAATTCAAATTAAGGAAATGCGCCGTCGCGCCGCGCCGCTTTTCGAACGGTAAAGAAAAGCGGCGCGACGACGGTTACGCGATTTGACGTCGATAAACGAGACGCGTTGAGAAACGAGCGCGTAAATTTATTCGAATAAACCGGTTGCGTTGTTTAGCGCGTCGCCTTTTGAAACGTCGTTCGCGGCGGCTCCGAGCATCGCTTCGAACTCTTCTTCGGTGATCGTCGGGACGCCGAGTTCCGCCGCTTTGTCGATTTTCGACTGACCGGGTTTCGCGCCGACGAGAACGAACGTCGTCTTCTTGGAGACGCTCGACGCCGCCTTGCCGCCGTTCGCTTCGATCGTCTCTTTGATTTTTACTCGGTCGTAACGATTAAGGGTTCCGGTAACGCAAATGGTTTTTCCGTTGAGCGGCGGCGCGTTTTCAAACGCCGTTTCGCCGTTCGCGTTCGTCGCAGAGAGTTCCGGAAGCGCGGTTTCGAGCCCGAGTTCCTTCAATTCGGCGATAATGCGGCGGCCCGCGTCCGAGCGGAAGAACTGGAAGAGGTTTTGCGCCAATATTGCGCCGACGTTTTCCGTTTCCGTAAATGATTCCGACGACTTGACTTCGAGCATCGCGTCGAGCGAGCGGAAGTTTTTGACGAGGTCTTTCGCCGTTTGCGCGCCGACGCCGGGAATCGAAAGCGCCGTCAAAAGTCGGGCCGGGCCGCGCGTTTTGCTGTTTTGAATCGCTTGCGTTAAGTTGTTCGCCGACTTGGTTTCGATTCCGTCGAGCGTCGTTAATTGTTCCGGCGTCAAGCGGTAAAGATCGGCGAACGAGCGGACGAGCGGCGGTTGTTCGTCGGAAAACAGGTCGACGCGACGCGGCGTCGTTAGCCGTTCAACGAGCGACGCGCCGATTCCGTCGACGTCCATCGCGCCTTTCGACGCGAAAAACGCCAGCCGTTCGCGGAATTGCGCCGGGCATTCCGGGTTCGGACAGCGTATGAACGAACCGTCGACAAACTCCTTAACCGTTTTGCCGTCGACCTTTACGAGCGCGCCGGTTTCGTCCCGTTTCGAAACTTCCTTTTGGTCGCGAACGAGCGGCGAATCGCAACTCGGACAACGCTCCGGAAAGCTAAAGCGCGGCGGTTCCGGGTTTTGCGGTCGCAAATACGACTCGACGCGCATCACTCGCGGGATGATTTTGCCCGCTTTCGCGACGATCACCGCGTCGCCGACTCGGACGTCCTTTTCTTCGATGAACGCGATGTTGTGCAACGTCGCCCGCGAAACGGTCGTTCCGGCGATTTCGACCGGTTCCAGCTCGGCGACCGGGGTCGCGACGCCCGATTTGCCGATTTGCACGACGATTTCGCGAACGGTCGTTTGCGCCTCGTACTTCTCGAACTTGCAGGCGACGAGCCATTTCGGGAATTTCGACGTCGAGCCGATCTCAGCGCGGGCGGCGAAATCGTCGACTTTGAGAACTATACCGTCGACTTCAAAGTCAAGCGACGCAAGGTTTTCGCGCATTTCTTGGACGTAGGCGAAGGCTTCCTCGAACGTCTCGAAACGCTTCGCGAGCGGCGCGGTCGGGAGGCCGAATTCGCGCAACTTTCGCATAAACTCGAAGTGCGTCGACGCGACGGCGGTCGGGTCGGAGCCGGTCGAGTGCGCGAAAAAACGGAGATTGCGTTCGGCGCAAACCTTGGGGTCAAGCTGTTTAAGCGTTCCGGAGGTCAGGTTGCGCGGGTTGGCGAACGGCTTGAACTCCTTTCCGGCGGCTTGGGCGCGCTCGGCGCCTTCGCGATTGAGCCGGTCGAGATTCGAGTTCGTCATATAAATTTCGCCGCGCGCCTCCAAATAATCGGGGAAATCGCCGGAAAGTTTGAGCGGGACGTCGCGAATCGTTCGAACGTTCGGGGTGATAATCTCGCCGAAAACGCCGTCGCCGCGAGTCAGGGCCCGTGTCAAAACGCCTTTTTCGTAAATCAGCGACGCCGCGACTCCGTCGATTTTGAGCTCGCAAACCCAAGCAAGAGGACGGTTTGCGGCTTTTTGCGCCGACTCGACAAAATCGAACAGCTCGCCGTCGTTATAAACGTTTTCGATCGAGAGCATCGGCGTCGCGTGTTGAACGACCTCCGCTTTGCCGTCGAGTTTGTCCCCGATTCGCTGCGTCGGACTGTCCGGCGACACGAGATCGTGGAACTGCAACTCGATTTTTTTCAACTCTTTAACGAGCGCGTCGTACTCGTGGTCGGGCCGGTCCGGCGCGTTTTCGACAAAGTACAGACGGTCGCAGCGTCGAATTTCGGCGGTCAAACGTTCGATTTCTTGGCGAGCTTCGTTTTGCGTCATGACGTCGTTTAACGAGAACGGCTGGAAAGCGCGTTCGCAAAAGGCTTTAGAAGGGAAGAAGCGAGTAAAAACGCGAGGGGAGGAACCAAACGGCTCGGCCCGCGTCAATTTTTAACAAATTGCGACGGACGCGGCAAGAGCGATTTCGAAAATTTGCGTTAATAGGTCGAAAATAGGTAAGATGGCGAATTGTCGCAAGGGAAAAATAGGCAATGTCAAGCCGCGCCGCTCTCGCCGCAACGCAAAAAAGAGCGAAAAAAGAGAAACGCCGCGCGACGGCAAAATTTAGCGCGAATTTCGTTCGGCGAAACCGTTTTCGAAACCGCCGATTAATCCGGAAATAACCTCGTGCGCGATAATTAACCCGAAAATTCCGACGATGGTCGGCAAACTTCCGAGCGAATTGCGCGGACGACCGGGCGGCGAAGCGGCGGTCGACGAGTCGAGCGGAGCGGCGGGCGCGACGCGTTCAAGGCCGTCGGAACCGGCGCTCGCGGAACGCATTCGATCGCGAATCGGTTCCGGCGAGTAAACGCAACGAACGTCGTCGGTATTTATATCGAAGCGGCGCAATCGTTTGCGAACTTGCGCCGACAACGGGCAATGCGAAACGTCCGTCAATCGGCCGACGCGAACGAGCGACGGATCGAAGCGAAGAGCGGCGCCCATGCTCGAAATTAGCGGCAAACCGCGACGCGCAACCTCGGCGACGAGCGCGACTTTCGGCCCGAGCGAATCGATGGCGTCGACGACGAAATCGGGCGGCGTCGCCCAATCGTCCGCGAAAAGCGTCGGCAACGTTTTGTCGTTGATAAGCAGCGGCTTCGTATCGACTTGCGCCGAAGGATTGATCGCCGCGATCCGTTCTCTCGCGACGTCGGATTTTAAGCGGCCGATCGTGTTCCAAGTCGCAAAAAGTTGGCGGTTTATGTTGCTCGGTTGAACGTCGTCGAAGTCGACGAGACGGAACCGCCCGACGCCCGAGCGCGCCAACGCTTCGACGACGTAACTCCCGACGGCGCCGAGGCCCGCGATCAAAACGCAAGAGTTTTTCAAACGTTCCAAAGCGTCGCGTCCGATCATCAGTTCGGTGCGGCGAAATTGCTCGGGCGTCGGCGAAAAAGCGTCGGAAAACGGCGCGGTCATGAGCGATTCCTTTGAAAAAGTCGAAAACGGCGGCGTTAAACGGTTAATGCGAGCGTTAATGCGAACGTCCGCGCTCGAAGGCTCGACGAGCGGCGTCGGCGACGCGCTTGGCGATTAGACCGGCGACGTAGCCGCCTTTGAAGCCGGCGTCGATGTTGACGACGGTTACGTTCGACGCGCAACTATTGAGCATTCCAAGAGTTGCGGCGACTCCGCCGAACGCGGCTCCGTATCCGACGCTCGTCGGAACCGCGACGATCGGAGCCGAAACGTAACCGCCGACGACGCTCGGCAACGCTCCTTCCATTCCGGCGCATACGACGATGGCGTCGGCGTCGACGAACAACGGAAGTTTGGCGATTAAACGTTTTGGGCCGGCGACGCCGACGTCTTGAACGAGAACGACGTCCGCGCCCGTCCAGAGCGCCGTTTCGCGCGCTTCCTCGGCGACCGGAAGATCGCTTGTGCCGGCGGTCAAAATCGCGACTTTACCGCGGAAAAGCGGCGTCGTGTCGTCTTGACGCAAATCGGCTTTGTCGCTTGTTTTCGGAACGCGAAACGTGCGCGCGATTTCGTTGTAATAAGCGTTCGGGCGAAGCGCTTGGAACTCCGGAAGGAGAGCGGCGGCTTTTTCGGCGGAAACGCGCGTGGCGAAAACGTCGATCCCGCGTTCGAGCTGCGCGAGCGCGATTCGCCGAATTGCTTCGACCGTTTTCCCTTCTCCGTAAACGACTTCGGAAAAGCCGCAACGGCGTTCGCGATCCAAATCGACGAGCGCGTCGTCGAGGTCGATGAAATCGGAGGCGTCGGTCATGTTAGTATTCCTTGAAACGTTAAGCGTTTTAATAAAGGAAGTTGCGACGATTGAAACGCCGAACAACGAGCGACTTCAAGCGTCGTTTAGTCGAGAAACGCAAGGCGTTCGTTTACAACGGTTTGCCGAGCGCGTTGAAGCGTCGGGCGAACGCGTCGGCGATATTAACGAGCGCAAAAACCGCTTCGTCGGGAGGCGTTTCGTCGAGCGCTTCGAATTGTTGGAGCGTCGAATCGGCAAGCGACGCGAGGCGGCTGGCGAGCTCGGTCGCGTCCGCGCCAACTTCTTGCGAAAAAAGGAGATCGAGATTGCGGCGCGTTTGAAGTTCGACGCGAGCAAGCGAGGCGGACGTCGTCGCGACAAACTCCGTAAGCGCCGTCGCGTCAGATTTTACGACTTTCGCGTAAAGGTCGAACGCGTCGACGAGAGCGGCGTCGCGCAAGTCTTCCGGTTCGATCGCGGCGAGCTCGGCGAGCCAAAGTTGCGCTAACTTTTGCGCCGCCTTGGGATACGCCGCTTTTAGGTGGATGGCGACAAGGCGTCGGTAATATCGCGCTCGTTCGAACGGCGAGTCGAGGCGCGGAAGCGACGACAATAAGTCGCGAACCGTTTCTTTGCCTTTCGCCTTATCGCCGAATTGAAATTCTAGCTCGGCAAAAGTCGTTAAACGGTCGATTTTAACGCGAAATTCGGCGTTTGTCGACTCGGCGTCGTTCGCGACGCGACGGGCGGCGTCGAGCCAACGTTCTTTTTCTTGCGCGCAATCTTCCGACGATAAGCGGTAAAATGAGCGAAGGCGGCAATTTGCGTCGGAGCGCGACGCCTTTTCCGCTTCCGAAAGTCGCTCGAAAACGGGGAAAAAGGCGGCGAGATTGCAAGAACGATCGAGGAAGGCGCGGAAAAAATCGCCGTCTTGCAAAACAAACGGGGACGACGCAACAGCTTCGGCGACAACGTTTTGCATTTCTTCGCGGTCGTTTTCGTCCAACGAATTGCCGTCGGCGTCAAATCCGGAGTCGAGCGCGGTTAAAATCGTTTCGAGTCGGCGGCGCGTTTCGGCGTTAAACGCTCGACGTAATTCGATTTCGGCGCGCGTCGGCGGCGTCGCGTCGTTGAAATTGAGAAATTCGTTCGCGGCGCGTTCGCAAAGTTCGAGAAAACCGCCGACCGATTCAAACTGTTCCCAAACGGCGGCGACGTCGTCTCCAAACGGCGTTAAATCGAGAGTTGCGTTTAGAGACAAATCGGACTCGCGCGTCGTGTTTCGACTTGTCGCGTCGAAAAGAACGGCGGCGGCGACCGTCGAGGCGGCGCGTTCGAACGAGCGCAAATCCTCGATTTCGTCGACTAACGCGAAGGCTTTAACGCGTTCCGAACCGTCGCTTTGTTTGAAACGGAAAATTCGCTCGGCAAGGCGCGACGAATAAGCGGCGAGCGCGTTTTGGCGCTCCTCGGCGTCGTCGATTTCGGCGAGAAAATCGTCCGCGGCTTTCTCGTTGAAAAACGTAGCGTCAAAAGCATTTAGCGCGAGCGCTGCGTCGAGCGCGATTCGGCGCAAATAAGAACGTTCGCCGCGAGATTCAACCGCCGAAATCGCTTCTTTCGCGGCGTCGAGCGTTGTTTTTACGCAAAGTCGCCAATCGGCGAGACTCGGAGCGTCGAGCGTTTTCGTCGCGTAAAGCTCGCGTTCTAAACGAAGTATCTCTAACGATTTAACGAGCGCGTTGGCTTGCTCGTTCGCGTTGGAAACGGCGGCGGCGAAGGCTTGCGCTCGCTCGAAAAGGCGTTGGAAAACGCGGCGCTTCGTTGAAGTCGGGACCTGAAAACGGGGAGAAACGGCGTCGGGCATTGGAACTCGCAAGGCAAAGGGGGCGGTTTCGACGAAAAAGGAACGCGGGAACGGTTAATCGTTAGGAGCGCGCGTGTTAGGCGGTTCGCGACGACAAAAAAGAAACGTCGGCGACGACGCCAAAAGCGCCGCGCCGAGAATAAAAATTAAGCGGCAATAATCCAGCTCAAGATCGAGCCCGGGAATCGACCAAACGACGTCGCGGAATCGGTCGAAAAGCCGTCCGCCGAGCATCGTCGACACGCCGAACGAAAGCGTCGTCGCGGTGAAGTAAAACGCGACGAACGACGAACGTTCGCACGGCTCGGAACGCTTGGTTATTTCGTTGTTTAGCGCGATGTTGACGACGACCCAAGCGATCCAAAAAATTGAAGCGACAAAAATGAGCGCCCAAGCGTTCGCCGGCGTCGCCGCGTACAGCAGGAAACCGAGCGACGCGACGCCGAGCGCCAAGAAACAGGCGGTCGGAACGCCGCGTCGAGCGACAAATCGGGCGGCGCGACTCGCCGCGGACCATTGGCCGAAATTAACGATCGCCGTCGCCGTAAGCGACGTAAACAACGAGAGTTGCAACGTCGTCGCGCGGAAATAATATTGCGGCGCCTGCGTCAAGCCTAGAATCGCTTGAATCGAACAGCCGAAAAGAACAAGCGATAAAAACGGGCGCGAACGCAACGGCGCAGCGATTTGTCGCAACATCGCTGTAAAACTTGTTTTACGCGCGTTTTCGACGCATATCTCCGGAGCGCGAAAGAGCGGAACCGCCGACGCCGTTAAAAAAACGACGCCGAGCGACGGAAGCGCGATTCGCCAAGCGTTCGACGATAAAAGTTCGAGCGCAAAGGTTTGCGACGATTCGAGATACGTAAAGACGCCGACTAAGGCGAGACCGACGAGCTTGCCTAAAAGGAGGCGGCGTTCGCGACGAGCGAAGAATCGGAGACGCGACGCCGGAGAAAGCGCGTCGCCCATCCAACTCCACAGCGCCGCCGTCGCGACGTACTCGACCAAGTGGTGGAGCGCCCAAATCGCTCCGACGAGGAAAAACGCGAGATTTAAGCTGGTCGCCGTCGTCGCCAAGCGTTCGAAAAGAGGCGCGCCTAACGGTAAAGCGAGCAATATCAACGGCGAAAACGTCGCCGCTCCGACGCAAAGCCGCTTGCGTCCGCCGATTACGCCGATGGCCCAAGGCGTTAAAAGCCGCAGCGCGCCGATCAAGCGCGGCGCCGCGACCGTCCACGCGATCGCCGTTCCTAAAGCCGCCGAATCGCTCGCGTTAGGAACCAACGCTTTTAAGAAATAAATCACGAACGTCGAGTTGACGAAACTGTTGCCGACGCCCCAAAGAAACGCGTTGCGGCAAAACGCGTCTCGAGCGGCGCGGCGCCGAAAAATCGGCGTCGTCTCGAAGAACGATCTCGGTTCAACGGGTTGCGGTTCGATAGGGCGAGCGGACATTAGAAAACGACGATACGACGAGGGAAAAATTCGCGGTAAAAGGAATTACGGCGTCGCGGGGCGCGGAGCGAGGGAACGTTCAACGACCTCGGCCAGGGAACGCAGGTTGGCGAAGTAATCCTTTTCCAACGGCGAATGGTCGAGCAGGTCGGCTCCGATTTCGTTCGCGACGACTTGCGCGGCGGCGCGGTCAAATTCCGGCTGCACGATCAGGGCTCGAACGCCGTCGGTTTGCGCCGTTTCGATTAGCGACGCCAATTCGCGCGGTCGGGGAGCCTTGCCTTGCGATTCGACGGCGCGTTGCGTCAAACGAAATTCGTTGGCGAAATAGCCGTAAGCCGGGTGAAAAACGACGAACGTTCGGCCTTCAAACGGCGCGAGTCGTTCGGAAAGCTCGATTTGAAGCGCGGCCAACTCGGCGTCGAGCGTCGCTGCGTTCGCTGCGAAAAAGTCGGCGTTTTCGGGAGACGCTTCGCTCAACGCGGCGGTCGCCTTCGCGACGAGCAGTCGAACGGTCGCCGGGCTCGTCCAAACGTGCGGGTCAAGCTCGGAGGTCGAACACGAGTGCGAATCGCCGTCGTGGTTATGGGAATGCCCGCAAGGGTTCGGCAAGAGTTCGAGCCCTTCGCAGAGGTCGACGGCGCGGGATTCGGGAGCTATCGAGGCGAGGTTTTTCGCGAATCGCTCTTCGACGGCGAGTCCGACGCGGAAAAAAAGGCGCGTCGAGGCGAGCGCGGCCAAGTCGGACGGCGTCGGCGAGAACGACTCGGGGTCTTTGCCGGTCGGCGTCAGCGTCGTCGCGACGACTCGGTCGCCTCCGATTCGCTCGACGAGATAAGCCAGCGGGTCGACGGCGACCAAAACGCAAATTTTCGACGCGTCGGCGTCCGCGAGTTGGCGGCGGGACGCGCCCCATTGCGTTAGTTGGAGGATTCCTAAGACGGCGATCAGCGCGCAGAGCATCAGACCGACGCCGAGGGTTAAGTAAAAGGAGGAACGTCGAACTGTCATCGGCGAAACTCGAGCGAGGTTGGAGGGATTAAAAACGAGCGACGGCGCGGGCTAAAGGCGAAAACGCCCGTCGAGGAAACGACGAGCGTTCGTGGAACGAATTTCGCCGCCGCGATTCGGCGTCGCGACGCGAAAACTCAATGCGGACCGCCGGAAGACGAATACGGATCGACCGGAGCGGGCGCGGTCGGTTTAAAGTCGCGACCGGCTTGGAAAAGATCGAAATCGTTTTCCGCGTCGAGTTGGAGTTTATCGCCGAACGGACTGGCGACCGGTTTTTCGTCGCCGGGGAAGATTTGCTTCGTGTCGTCGGCTTTGCTCGGCTCGACCGGAGCGGCGGCTTTCGGGTCGCCCGCGGGGTCGCCGTAGGAGGACGGATAGTCGGACGACGGGGACGACGAGGAGCCGTAAGGCGTCGAACCGCCGTTGCGCGAGGCGTCGCTCGCGCCGAATTGCGCCGAAATCAGCGTCGCGCCGAGACGGCAGGAGGTCGCCAACGCGTTCAGAGCGTTCTTTTCGTCCGCTTCGTAAAGAACGTCCGGATCGTCGTCGCCGACGTAGGGCGTCTTATCGACAAAGACTTCGCTCGGGTCGTATATATTAATAAAGGGCGAACCGTCGGCGGCCGGTTTGTCCATCGGGTCTTCGTAAACTTCGCGCGACGCGAGATCGGCGAGGCGTTTCATCTCTTTCGTCGAGAGGCTCGTTTTGCCGAGGTCTTCGCGGAAGTAGTTGAATTCGTCGGAAGTCGGGTCGTAAGGATCCGGCGTTTGATGGGCCGGAATTTCGGGGCGAGAGAACGGGCGAACGGACGGGAACGAGAGCGCCGCGGTTTTGCCGCCCTTCGCCGCGACGTCGGTCTTCGGCGGCGTCGCGAGGCGAGCGCGTTGACGATCGAGCGTTTCGCCGTACAACGCTTGTTGACGAGCGGCTTCCTTCGCTTTCCAATCGGCGCGAGCTTTCGCTCGAGCGGCTTCGATCGCGGCGCGTTCGGCGCCTTGGATCGAGGTCAGCGCGGAGTCGACGCCCGCGAGGCGGCCTTTAGAAGTTTCGAGTTCCAAACGAGCGGCGGTCGCGTAAAACGCGGCGGCGGAAGCCGGGTCGTTTTGGCGAGCGGCGCAAAGCCCGCGGAAATAATAAACGCGCGGGTCGTCGCTTTTCGCGGCGATCGCTTCGTCGAACGCGGCGGTCGCTTGCGCGAAATCGCCGGCGGCGAAACGGCTCGCGCCGCGAACGTAATCGGAAGCGCTCGGCTGTTGCGCGACCGTCAACGAGGCGGCGCCCAACGCCGCGCTCAACGCCAATCCGAGCGACGCTCGGCTAAGTTTTCGATTGAACATATTCCGACTCCTAAAACGCTCGGTTGCGGTCGAACGACTCGCCGACGGAAAAAATAGCGTCGTTTGCGAAAAAAATCGTCCTTATTTATGATAATCGCTTTGCCGTCAAATTTCAAGACGCGTCGCTTTTAATTTTTCGAACTTTTTCGCTCGTCGCGCTAGAAATTTTTAGTTTTTCCGAATAAAGAGATTTTGCCGACCGGCGCGTCGTCGGCGAGCGGGCGCGAAAACGCGGCAAATTTTTTGCGTCGGCGACTCGGCGCCTTTCGACGTCGTATATTCGCTCGGGACGAAAGGCGTCTCGGCGGTCGAGCGGGAAATTTTTCGTCGACGACAAACAACGGAGAAGCGGCGATGACGAAGAGAGAGCGCGTGGCGTTCGTCGGGTTTTTATTGTTGGCGTTCGGCGTCGAAATGGTCGTCGTGCGGCAGGCGGTGTTGCGCGACGGCGTGGCGGCGGTCGTCGTGAAAAAATGGGGAGACGACGGCGTCGTTTCGGCGTTGGCGAGCGCGTCGGGGCGGCGAATCGCGCTGCCCGTGCCGAGCGCGGTCGGGCATTGCGTCGCGACGAGCGGCTTCGTGCTGATTCTTTGTTGTTATATTCTGTTGAAACCGGACGAGTGAGCGGGCGACGCGGGCGCTTGCGGCGATTCGAACGTTTCGCTTGAGATTTTTTCGTGCGGATTTGGCGTTTTTGGCAAATTGGAAAAAGCCGCGAATCGTACTCTTCCGATTATTCCGCGTAATTTGTAAAAAAGAAATAAAAGGCTTAAGTCGTCCGCCGCGGTCGACCGATGAACGGAGTATCCGAATCGAAGCGACCGGAAACGCTCGCGCGTCGTTCGAGACGGGAAAAAACTTGAGTAAAAACTCCGAAAAAAGCGGCGTTTGCGCGTTCGCGTCGGAAAGCGGCGCGGAGGAAAATTTTCGGTCTTTTCGACGAAAATTGGACTTTTTTCAAAGTCGGCGCTCGACGGCGACGCGCTTTCGACGGCGGACTGCGGTATGAATTACGGACGATTTCTTCCTATGAGTAAACGACAAGTTGGACATTGGGGCGGCGGACGGCTTTGGCTGACGGCGTTTTTCTGCGTCTTGACGGCGGCGGCTTGGGCCGACGACGGAGCGACGCGGCGTTGGTCGCGAACCCCGAAATCTCCTTGGGTGAAGGTCGTTAAAGAAACGTGCGAGTCGGTCGTTAGCATTCAAGGCGAAAAACAAGGCGAAGTCGGAGGTCGCGGCGGCGCTCGTTGCGAAGTCTACAACGGCATGGGCGCCGGCGTCGTCGTCGACGAACGCGGCTACATCCTGACGAACTATCACGTCGTTAAAGGGCTGCTAAAATTGGAAGTCCTTACGGCCGACGGCGAGCGTTACCGCGACGTCGAGCTGATTCGCAACGACGTGGCGACCGACTTGGCGATTCTCAAAATCAAACCGAAGTCGCCGATGAAGAAAATTCGGATGGGGCGTTCCGAACTCGTCGAGCTGGCCGAGGAAGTTTACGCGATCGGAAATCCTTTCGGATACGACGGCTCGGTTACTCGCGGCATCGTCAGCGCGCTCGGGCGCCCTTTGGAGGTTAGCGACGCGCTGGCTTACGATTCGATGATTCAAACTGACGCGCCGATCAATCCCGGCAATTCCGGCGGACCGCTCGTCAACATCGACGGCGAAATGATCGGGCTCAACGCCGCCGTGCGCGAAGAGGCCGAGAATATCGCGTTTGCGATTCCGATCGACGTCGTTTCGGAGGTCGCCGAGCGCATGATTCGCCAATCGGTCGCCAAAATGACGCATCACGGGCTGAAATTCCGCGTCGTCGACGCCAATTCGCCGGAGTATCCGGTCGACGGGAACGGCGAAGACGTTTTGATCGTCGAATCGGTCGAAGCGAAAAGTCCCGCCGCGCAAGCCGGCGTCGAGCCGGGGGACGTTTTGCTTTCGTCGAACGGTTTCGCGGTGCGTTCGTCGCTTGACTTTACGTGCTCGCTGATCGGCATGGGCTTGGCCGACGTCGCCGAATTGACGTTCGAGCGAGCCGGGGAAACCCGCGAAACGACCGTCGCTTTCAGCGAATTGGCGACCGAACGAAACGAAGCGTTCGCGGCTCGCAAGCGTCTTTCGAATCGCGCCGCCGGTTACGTCGACGCGCCGACGACGGGCGCGGTCGCCGAAGCGGTCGACGAATCGTTGACGACCGCCGACTTTTCTTCCGGCGATTCGCAGGAAAAGGCTCCGACTCCGTCGTCGTTCGAAGCGTCGAAACGCGCCGATCAAGTTTGGCGAATTTTGGGAATCGAGGTCGAAGCGACGTCGCCCGAGGAATACCGCGAGCGGTATCCGAATTTGCAAGCCGTTTCTATCGGCGATTTTAACTTCGCTCCGAACGGCGGCGTAACGGTGGCGCGCGTCGCGGAAAGCGGCCCTTTGACCGACGGCGACGCTCGCGTCCAAGAGGGCGACTTGATTTTCGGATTCGGCGTCGGTTCCGAAAAAGAGGGCCAATTGAGCGTCGCTTCGCTCGACAATCTGTATTACATCGCGAAGAAAAAGGCCGAGTTTGCTCGAATCGACGACGGCAAGGCGCGCGTTTACTTGATTCGCGGCGGACGAGCGTATTTTCTGGAAGTCGATTTGAATCGCTGACGAGCGTAGATTGCGCGTTCGGAGCGAATTGGCGAAAAATAAAAGAAGAAACGTCGAAACTTTTGCGTTCGACGGAACGTCTTAACGACGCGAGCCGCGCTCGGCGAAGGTTCGCGTCGTTTTTTTGTAGGCGAAAGCGGCGACGTCGCGAGACGGCGCGTCGAAAATTTTAAGGAAAGCGTTTAACGATGGAATTTGCGGAGTCGACGAAATTTGCGGCGAGCGACATGCACTCGCATCTGCAGGACGGACGTTTCGGGAACGATTTGGACGCCTTGACGGTTTACTTCAAGCGGGCCCGAGCGCGAGGCGTTCGACGGTTCGTATGTTGCGGAACGTCGCCGGCCGACTGGAAAAAGACGGCGGAAATCGCGCGAAAATATCCGGACGTTTTGCCGACGTTCGGGCTTCATCCGTGGAACGTCGGACGAGTCGAAGGCGATTGGGCGACGGCGCTAAAAATTATGATCGACGCGACCGTTTGCGCGGACGGCGTTTCCGGCGCGGCGCTCGGCGAAGTCGGGCTTGATTTTGCGGCGCGAAATCTCGACGAAGCGGCGCAAGAGGCGGCGTTCCGGGCGCAGCTTGAAATCGCGGACGAGCGGCGGCTTCCCGTCGTCGTTCATTCGGTTCGCGCCAACGACTTGACGTTAAAGATTTTGCGCGACTATTCGAAGGTTCCGGTTTGGCTCCTGCATTCTTGGACGGCGACCGAAGCGGAGATCGAACGGGCGCTTGCGTCGAACGTTTTCTTCTCGTTTTCGCCGCGTTGCGTCGCTCCGAACGCCGTTCGAGCGCGAGAGACGGTCGCTAAAGTACCGCGCGACCGGATTTTAGTCGAGAGCGACGCGCCGACGCCGCTTCCGCCGAACGGATACGGGAAGCCGCTGAGCCAAATCGCGTCGTTCGCCGTCGAAGCGCGAGACGCGGACGGAACGTTGTTGAGCGCGCCGGCGTCGGTCGTCGAGGTCGCGGAGGAGATCGCGGCGATTCGTAAAACGCCTGTCGACGAGCTTTGCCGACAAATCGCGCTGAACGAAAAACGCTTCTTCCAATGTTGGCCGAAGCGTTGAGACGCGAAATATTTTGAACGCCGTCGCGGCGACAAGGAAAGTTAACAGAGGAAACGGTTGCGCGCGGCGTCGCGTAAACGATAGAAAGAAAGACGTTAAGATGAGCGGCGATATGCGGTTTTATCTTGGGATCGCTTGCGTTTTGTTTTTGGCGGGCGCGGCGATTTTTCTTTGGGACGCGTTTGGACGAATGCGGACGCGACGTTTGATCGCGTTTTTGCCGACGTCGAAGGCGAAGGGCGTTTTCATCGGTTTGGTTGAGTTGAGCGGAACGGCGGAATGCGAACGCGGCGAGGGAACGGTCGCGCCTATGTCCGGTCGCTCCTGCGTTTACGTTAAGACGAAAATCGAGGAAAAAAGGATTGAAACGCGAACGACGAAAAACTCCGACGGCGAAAGCGTAACGAAAACGGAGGCCGTTTGGAAGACGCTGGCCGAAAACGAAAGCCGACCGCTCTTTTACTTGCGCGACGAAACCGGGGCGGTGCGCGTCGACCCCAAGGACGCCGAAATCGTCGCGGAAAAGTTTGTCGAAGAAACGCTCGACCGTTCGGCGCCGGAGTATTTCAAGTGGGCGGACGGACGTTCCGAACTTCCGAATTCTTGCGGGATACGTCGTTTTACCGAAGTCGGCGTCCCGTTGGGTTCCGCCCTTTACGTTTTGGGAAAAGCGCGGATTCGCAAGGACGTCGTCGCCGCCGAAATTGCGAAAGACGAGACGGAGCCGACCTTTTTGATCGTCGCCGGGAACGAGGAAAAGGCGCGCAAAGGGGCGAATTACGAGGAGAAACTGTCGCTTGCTCTCGCGTTGTTCTTCGCCGTCGGGTTCGGCGCTTGCCTTCCGGGCGTTTGGGGCGCGGAACGAAGGGCGATCGGGTTCGGCGCGCTTGGGGGGGGCGGCGTTTGCGTCGCGCTTTGGGCGGCCCGCGCTTTGCTCTCTTACGTCAACTCGTTCGTTGAGTTTCGATGGTTTGTCGATCGCGCTAAGTCTAATATCGACGTAGAGTTAAAACGTCGCGCCGACTTGCTTCCAGCGTTGGCCGAGGCGACGCGAGCGGCGGGCGAACACGAGAAGAACGTTCAAGAAACGTTGGCGGCGCTGCGTAGTCAAGAGACGATTTTGCGGGTCGACGGCGCTCCGAACGGCGGCGCGATCGCGACGGCTCCGCGTTTGCTTGCGCTCGTCGAGGGCGTTCCGGAACTTGGCGCGGATAAAAACTTTGCGAAGTTGCGTCAAGGCGTCGTCGACGCGGAAGATCGGATCGCGTTGGCGCGGGAGTATTATAATAATATCGCGGAGAATTACGAGACGCGGCGTAAGACGTTCCCGCATTCGCTCGTCGCGGCGCTTTGGCGTTTGCCGGAGGCGAAGTTTTTCGAAGCGGAAGGTTTCGAAGCGAAAACGGTCGACGTCGATTTGGAAGCGTAAACTCGGCGAAAACGACGGTTGCGACGCGGTTCGCTTAATGGGATTGAGAAAGAGAAACGCGATATGGCGGAGACCGCGTTTTTTGGCGCGACGGCGCTTGTGGGATTCGCGCTTGCCGTTCGGTTTTTGGCAAAATCGTTTAAAACGTTGCGAGTGCAACGGTTAATCGAGAACACGCCGACGGTGAAAGCGAAAAGCGTTTTTATCGGAACGGTCGAGTTGCGCGGAACGGCGACGCTGGAAAACGCTCGACCGTTGACCGCTTCAATTTCAGGTTTGCCTTGCGTTTACGTTCGAAACGAACTCGAAAAATCGAACGGCGTCGAGTGGAAAACGGTCGCGCGCCCTGCGAAACGCTTGGCTTATTGGCGTCTGCGCGACGAAACCGGCTCCGTTCGCGTCGTTACGCGAGGCGCCGAGATTCGACCGCGCTTGTTGGGCGAGCGATATTTGACGCCGGTTCAGCGCGTTCGCGAATACGGTATTCCTTTGGGTAGCGAGGTTTACGTCTTTGGTAAAGCGCGGATTCAAGCCGACGCGGTCGCGCCGGAAATCGCCGCCGACGCGACGCAATTTTTGTTGATTTCGACCGCCGACGCGGAGTGCGTCGTTGAGGAAAAAGCGGAGGAAACGACGACGCGTAGTATGCTTGGACTGTTAGGTTGCGAAATTTTAAGCGTGAGCGTCGTTTTTTTAATCGCGCCGTCGTCGTTCTTATTAGGCGTTTTGGGCGGCGCGGCGTTGGGAATCTCTTTATATTGTTTCGCCTTTGAGACGGCTTTCGCCGTTTCCGTCGCGAATTCGTTGAGCGATTTGAGACGTCGCGTTTGTCAAGCTAAGTCGAACGCCGATATTGAGTTAACGCGGCGAAGCGATTTGTTTTTGGCGTTGACGTCCGCGGCGCAAGGCTGGACGCGGCAAGACCGCGCCGTCGAGGAAGCGTTGGCGACGTTGCGTTTGCAAGCCGAGCTCGAACGTCCGACCGTTT
Source organism: Thermoguttaceae bacterium (assembly GCA_017559825.1). Classification (GTDB taxonomy): domain Bacteria; phylum Planctomycetota; class Planctomycetia; order Pirellulales; family Thermoguttaceae; genus RUG369. The sequence continues at coordinate 27,800 of JAFYQR010000142.1, forward strand.
CGTTTGACGGCGGCGCGCGACCTTGGACGTCGACGTTGCGCGAGCTTGTCGAAGAAACTCCGGAACTTGCTGAAAACGAAGCGTTTGCGTATTTGCAAAAGAGCGTCGCCGACGCGGAGGAACGAATCGCGGCCTCGCGCGCCTATTACAACGCCGTCGCAAAATTGTACGAGGCGCGGCGTCGCGCTTGGTCGTCCCTTGCGTTTTTATTGCGATTTGAAGAAGCGCGCTTTTTTAAGACGAGCGTTTTTGCGGCGTCGTCCAACAAAATTAAGGTGTAAATATTGAAAACGCTTGGGATAAAAGCTAGGGTTTAACGGTTTTCGAGCGCGCCGATTAAAACGTCGCCGCGACGCGACGTCAAGCGAACGTCGGTTAAAACGTCGCCGAGCGCGACGCCGTTCGCCGCTTCGAGCGATTCCGAACGTAGAGAAGCGGCGACGTTTAACGGGTTGCGGTCGGCGTTTGACGCGACGTCGTTAAGCGGGATTTCTACGTTGAAATAGCGGTCGGTCGTTCCGGTCGCGACGATTCGACCGTCGGGGCGGCGTTCGATTTCCTCGACGAGAACGCGAGCCGTCCGACCGACGAAACGCTCCGCAAACCGTTCGCGCAGTTCGTTTGCGATTTGTTGTAAGCGGGCGGCGCGTTCTTTTTTGACTTCCGGCGCGATTTGGTTCGGGAGACCGGCCGCGATCGTTCCGGTTCGCGGACTAAAACGGAAGACGTGAACGCGCGAAAATTCGAGTTCGCGAACGACGTCGCAAGTCCTTTCAAATTGAGCGTTAGTTTCGCCCGGAAAACCGACGATAACGTCGGTCGTCAAGGCGGCGTTCGGAACGCGGCGGCAAATTTCGCGACATTTTTCGACGAACGGCGCGCTCGACCAACGACGGCGCATCGCGGCTAAAACGTCGTCGTCGCCGCTTTGCATCGAGAGGTGAAACTGCGGGCAAAGAACGTCCGGACGCTCTTCGAAGACGCGCAACGTTTTGTCGCAAACTTCGACCGCTTCGAGACTTCCGAGACGCCAGCGGACGGGAAGCTCCGCGTCGACAAGAGTTCGCAAAAGCGCGCCGAGGTCGGTTCGTTCCTCGAGCGGAACGCGATGCGCGCGTTCAAGATAAGCGTCGAGCGGAGCGTCGTCGGGAACCGGCGGCAAAGAATCCGGCGTCGCGCGGTAAAAGTCGACGCCGTAATGTCCGAGGTGAATGCCGGTTAGGACGATTTCGCGATAGCCGGCGGCGACAAGCGTTCGCGCTTCGGCGAGAATATCGTCGGGGCGTCGGCTCCGCAGGTAGGGGCGCGTCGACGGAATAATGCAATAGGCGCACCCGACGCGGCAACCGTCTTGGATTTTGACGTAAGCGCGCCGGCGTTCCGCGAAGCCGTCGACGCCGGTTGGAATCGTCGTTAAACCGCGCCGCCGAAGAAAATCGACGATTTGTCGTTTGTCCGGAACGACCTCCGAAACGTTTGGAAGCGCCGCCGCGCTATGGGGATCGGACGCCGCAAAACACCCGAAAACAACGATTTCCGCGTTTGGATAAAGTTTCGCAAAGCGCGAAATCGTTTTGCGGCTTTTCGCGTCGCTTTCCGCCGTTACCGAACAGGTGTTAACGAGAACGAGATCGACGTCGTTAGACGACGCGACGTCGTCCGCCGCTTCCCAACCGTTCGCGACGAACGCCGTCCGCAAAAACTGCGTTTCGTATTGATTGACCTTGCACCCGAGCGTCGCCGTTTTGAATCGCATTCGAAAAGTCTCCGGAAGGTGTTTAACTCGTTGGAGACGACGGTTTACTTGACGAACGCGTCGCCGCTTTCGGCGAGAACCGCCTCGCGATCCATTTCGTCGAGGAAACCGAGCAAACGGCTCGATCGGCCCGGCGTTTGCAGTTTTTTGACCGCTTTGGCTTCGATTTGTCGCACTCGTTCCCGCGTAACTTCGAAGATGCGTCCGACTTCTTCGAGCGTGTACATGTATCCGTTTTCGAAACCGTAACGCAGTTTGATGATGTCGCGTTCTCTCGGCGTCAGCGTCTTTAGAAGCTTGTCCAACTCCTTGCGCAGCATTTGGTTGCCGGCGCTTTTTTCCGGACGCTCGAAGGACGAGTCGGCGACGAAATCTCCGAAATTCGCGTCGTCGTAGTCGCCGATCGGCCGTTCGAGGCTGATCAGCGACGCGCCGGTTTGGAAGATACATTCGATTTCTCTCGGACGCATTTTGAGACGTTCCGCCAATTCTTCGACGCTTAACTCGCGCCCGGAGCGTTGAAATTCGTTCTTTTGAATCGTCCGCAATTTCGACAACGCGTCGATCATGTGCGCCGGGAGACGAATCGTGCGAGCTTGCTCCGAAATGGCGCGAGTGATCGCCTGACGGATCCACCAAGTCGCGTAAGTCGAGAACTTGTAGCCTCTTCGGTATTCGAATTTGTCGACGGCGCGCATCAGGCCGGTGTTGCCTTCTTGGATGAGGTCGAGGAAACTCATGCCGCGATTGCGATATTTTTTCGCGATCGACACGACGAGGCGCAGATTGCCGCGGGAAAGAGCGCTTTTCGCTTCTTCGTATTCGCGTTGGTAACGGGCGATTTTTTCGAGGCGACGCGCCAAATTACGGGGCGATTCCTGCGCTTTGCGGCGAAGTTCGCGCCATTCGGCTTGGACGGCGGCGCGGCGATTCGGCGACGCGACGGCGTAACGCGGCGAATTCATGAAGGCGCGCAGTTCGTCGAAGCGAGCGCTCGTCGCTTTCATCGATTTGACGACGGCGTGAACGCGGCGAGTGCGCAGGCTGAGCTCTTCGATCAGGAGAGCGCAACGACGGCGACGCAACGTCATGGCGCGGCGCGTTTTACGTTTTTCGGCGGAGGGGACGGTCGAAGCGCGGAGACGTTTGCCGTCGGCGCGGAGCGTCGCGACGGCGCGTTCGAGCGTCTCAAGATGGATCGGCATGCGTTTTTGAATCGCTTCTTTCGAAAGGCGCTCGGAAAGCGATTTTTTGATCGTTCGATCAAACGCGGCGCGTTCCTCGCACACGTCGCGCAGAAGGCGGGTCGCGTCGCCGACGGCGGCGGGAGACGACAAAACGACGCGACGGAAACGACGGCGCGTTTTCTCAATTTTACGCGACGCGGCGATTTCTTCGTCTCGCGTAAGAAGCGGAATATCGGCTAGTTGCGACAAATAAAGACGGATCGGATCGGAGTTCCAGCGCTCCGTTTCTCCGAAATCGAGCGCCGCGACGACGGACTCGGCGCGTTCTCGTTCCGGTTCGCGCTCAACTCGATATTCGTCGTAATCGACGGCGCGAGTCGGAGCGTCGTCGTCGCTAACGAAGTAGTCGAAACAAGCGTCCTGCGAGTCGTCCTCGATGATGTCGACGTCCTCTTCTTCGAGTCGCGCTTTCCACTCTTTGGCGCGGGTCGAATCGACCGAATCGGCGGTGAGGAGCAGTTGCGTAAACTCTTGAACGGTAACGTACCCTCGCGCCTTGCCTTGGGCCAAGAGCTCTTGAAAATCAACGACGTTCCAATTAAAACGCGACACAAAAATCTCCTTGACGACGTCTTGTCGTCTCGCAAGGGTTCGCGACGGCTCGCTTTCGAAAGGCGCGCTCGCAAGAGCGGGCGAAAACGCCGTTTCGTCGGCTTGTCGTCGACCGTTCGACCCGTCTTTGTCCGTAAAAACGGCTCAGTCGATTCGGTTTTCTTCTTTTTCTTGGAGCAAGCGGCGGCATTCGAGGAGCGCTTGCAGTTTAGCTTCGGGGGACAGTTCGGTTTCGCGCAGGAGACCGACGCGTCTCGGGAGCTCGCGCTTGAAACGTTCGCGCTCGAATCCGGCGAAAATTTCGCGTAGGAGCGTTTCGAGCCGCTCCGGATCGGCGGTTGTTTCGAGCAGGTTTTTCGCGGCGGCGCTTTCGTCGAGTTCGATCAAAAACGCTTTCATCGTCTCGTCTTCGTAGCGGAGCATCACGCGGTCGAAGGTCGGCGAGTCGCCTCGCGTCCAAAGGTCGCGCGCCAGCAGGTCGAGCTGACGGGTTATCGGCGACCGCAGCGCTTCGAACGGAACGTTTTCGGCGAGTCGCGGATAATGTTCCGGCGTCGAGAGCCAGAGCTCCAAATACTCGCGTTCCAGCGAGTTCGGTTGGAAACGAGCGTCGTTCCAAACGCTTTTTTCGAACGGAAGGAAACGTTCGCGCAGCTCGGCGTCCGTTTCGTCGTCGGCGCCGGGAATCGGGTAAACCCAGTCCCGACGAAAGGCCGCGATTTGCTCCGCCTCCGGGTCGACCGGGGACGCGGGGAGCGGTTCGCCGTCGGAAGCCGGCGTTCCCCAGCGGTCGGCGATTCGTTCGCGCCGTTCTTCCCAACGTTGTTCGCGGCGTTCGTCTCGTTCGGCGTCGACGCGTTGTTTACGCCGACGCTCGCCCAGCTGACGACGAATCTCCGCTTCGCTAACGCGAAACCGGGCCGCCAGCCGCTGAATTGTTTTCAGCATTCGAAGTCGAACCGGGTCGTCCGAGGAAGTCGAACGTTCCGGGAAGAGCGCGACGATTTCGAGGAGCGAATCGAGCGCTTTGGCCGAGCCGACGACGTCGTTTTCGAGGTCGATTCCGGCGGTCGCGGCGGCGAACGCGCAGTCCATCGCGTCGACCGTTCCGTTTTCAAGGAGTTCTTCGAACGCTTCCGCGCCGTTTTCGAGCAAAAACTCGCAGGGGTCGGCTCCGTCGGGAAGCGTCAGGACGTTCATGTCGACGCCTTGCTCGACGAAGAAACGAAGGACTTCGCGCGTCCGTTTTTGGCCCGCTTCGTCGCCGTCGAGGAGCAAAATCGTCTTGTCCGCGAACCGCTTCAACATGCGGACGTGCTCCGCGCCGAGGGCCGTCCCCAGCACGGCGACGACGTTCTCAAAGCCGAATTGCGCCGCCATCGCGCAGTCGGTGTATCCTTCGACGACGAGGACTTTGCGGGTTTTGCGGATCGCGTTGCGGGCCAAATCAAGCCCGTAAACCATCTTCGACTTCGTAAAAATCGGCGTTTCCGGCGAGTTGACGTACTTCGCCGGGCTTTTGAGCGTCGTGTTCGGGAGGAGCCGCCCGCCGAACGCGACGACGCGGTCTTGGACGTCGCGAATCGGAAAAATTAGGCGTCCGCGGAACCGATCGTAATATCGGCGCCGCTCGTCGGGCCCGAGTTTCGGCGTTTGAGCGAAGCGCGGACGGGGTTTCGGACGCCCCGACGCGTCGTAATCTTCGCGGTAAGCGAGCGCGCCGGCCGTTTCCAACGCTCGAACGCGATTGCGGTCGCCGCCGATCCACCCGAGAACCGCTCCGAAATCGAGCGGCGCGTAACCGATTTGGAACCGCTCGCTCGTCGCGTCGGAGATTCCGCGATCTCGAACGTAAGCGCGAGCCGTCTCCGCTTCCGGCGAATGCAAAAACTCGGCGCGATACTTCCCGGCGAGCCAGTCGAGCGCTCGGTAAAGGGTCGCTTTGGGGATTTCCGTCGGAACGTAAAGCGTTTGCGAAACGGCGTTCTCGTCGTTCGTTTCCGGCGAGGCGAGGCCCGCGAACTCGGCGCCCTGCGCGTCCAAATACGCGGCGTCGAGGAGGGCGTTCGGGTCGTCTCCGTTTGGCGTCGGGAGCGCGGGACGCTTGCGAAACGGCGCGTCGAGGCGCGGGCGTTTCGGGCGTTTGACGAGCTCGATTCCGGCCATGTCGGCGAGAATCTGCATCGCTTCCTTAAAGTCGACGTTTTCGATCTTCATTACGAACGAAAACACGTCGCCGCCGATGTTGCACACCCAGCATTTGAACGTTTGACGCTGCGGATTGACTTGCAAACTCGGGCGCGAGTCGTCGTGCCAGGGGCAGCGTCCGACGAAGTTCGCGCCCTGCCGACGCAGCGGAACGTACCGCTCGACCAAATCGACGACGTCGATCGCGTCGCGAATTTGCTCTCGTTGGTCGAACGACGGGGCGGACAAACCGGGCTCCTTCGGGGGGCTGAGGATTGCGGACGAACGTAAAAGTCGCTCTATTTTACGCCGTCAAAACGTCGACGGCGACGGCGGGAAAATTTTTTGCGGTTTTCCGCTTGACCCGCGTTGGAAAAATCGCTAATCTTCGCCTAGTTTCCGGCGAGGAAGCGAACGCTCGTTCCAACGACCGAACGCCGTTTAAACGAACGACGACGAAACGGGGATTCGTCGCCGTCGTTAATAGGTACGCTCCGTTCGCGACAGGAACGATTATAAAATCTTTTGTTTTTTTCGTCAATATCTAAAATTTTTCCTCAAGTTCTCATCTTAATCGGACGACGCGGTAAATCTTTTTAAACTGGCATTGTTTCGTTAGGACGCGCCTTTTGCGTCTTTTCTCTATTTTGAAATAATTGTTAAAAGAAACTCCGTCGTTGAAAACGCTGGGAATTCAATAAGTTAAAACGATCGAAGACGGCGAAACACAACGAGCGCGCCGTCGACTTTTTTGTTGCCGAGAATCGTTATTTTGCGTATCCGCTGAAAGTTGGTTTATTTTGCGTTGTTGCCTATATTCGCTAATTTGCCCAATATGTTGTAGCGGGGCGTAAAATAAAAAGAATAGAGCGGATGGGGAGAATTTGAAAATTTTCGCAAATTTTTGGGAATTTTTTGTCGCTGAGATTTTGTCGGTTGAGTTTGCGTAAAATAGGTGAAATGGCTAAAGAAAACGTCGGTTTAAATAAGAGCGTTTTTGTGGAGATTAGAAGGAAACGTCGAACAAGAACGGAAAAAGCCGCCGACGCGTTCGAACGTCGGCGGCGGAAAGCGCCTCTTTATCGGCGGCGCTAGTTAGTCGACGGCAAAAATCAAGCGTTCGCGTCGGCGATCGACTCTTTGACAAGTTCGACGACGCGTTCCGGAACGAAGCCGAAGTGTTTCAGCAAAACGCCCGCCGGAGCGGAGTCGCCGAAACCGTTCATTCCGAGGAAACGACCGCAGTCGCCGATCAAACGGCCCCAACCTTGCTCGACGCCGAGTTCGACGCCGACGCGCGCTTTGATTGCCTTCGGGAGAACCGATTCGCGATATTCTTGCGGTTGTTGCGCGAAGAGATCGAGACAGGGCGCCGAAACGACGCGAACTTTGAGACCTTCCGCCGTCAACGTTTCGCGCGCTTCCAAGCAAAGGGCGACTTCGCTTCCCGAAGCGATCAAAATCGCGTCCGGCGTTCCTTCGCAGTCGGCGAGAACGTAAGCGCCGCGGGCGACGCCTTCCGCCGAAGCGCATTGTTCGCGGTCGAGCGTCGGGAGATTTTGACGCGTCAAAACCAAAACGGACGGGGTTTTCGTCGAATTGAGCGCGACGCGGTAAGACTCGACGACTTCGTTCGCGTCCGCAGGACGGAAAACGTTCAAATTCGGAATCGCCCGCAACGACGCGAGGTGTTCGATCGGTTGGTGCGTCGGGCCGTCTTCGCCGACGCAAATCGAGTCGTGCGTGAAAATGAAGAGCGTCGGGATTTCTTGGAGCGCGGCCAAGCGAATCGCCGGGCGCATATAGTCCGAGAAGACAAAGAACGTCGCGCAATACGAGCGGAGCCCGGAGAGTGTCAGCCCGTTGGCGATCGCGCCCATCGCGTTTTCGCGGACGCCGAAACGGAAGTTGCGACCGACCGAGTTCGGCCCGAATTCGCCCGCGTCTTCCGCTTTCAGCCAAGTGCAGTTCGACGGCGCCAAGTCGGCCGAGCCGCCGACGAGCCAAGGAACGCCCGCCGCGACGTCGTTCAAAACTTTGCCGCTCGACGCGCGGCTCGCCATCCCCTTCGCGTCGGTCGGGAACGGTTGGAGCGCGGCGTCCCAATTCTCGGGAAGCGTTCCGGCGAAGATCGCGTCGAGTTCGGCGGCGAGTTCCGGGTAAGCCTTGCGATATTCGGCGAAAAGCGCGTCCCAAGCGGCGGACGCTTGCGGGCCGCGTTGGCCGAGATTCGACGCGAAGAGTTCGTAAACGTCGGCGTCGGCGGCGAACTTGACTTCCGGATCCATCCCGTAAAATTTCTTGGCGCCCGCGACTTCGTCGTCGCCGAGCGGCGCGCCGTGCGCGGATTCTTTCCCCTCTTTAGTGGGGGCGCCGAACGCGATGAGGCTCTTGACGATAATCAACGTCGGACGGTCGGCGGTCGCTTTGAACGCGTCGAACGCTTGACGAAGCGCCGGGAGATCGTTGACGTCGTCGACGCAAACGACGTTCCAACCGTACGCGGCGAAACGGTCGGCGACCGATTCGGTGAACGCGAGTTCCGTATCGCCTTCGATCGTGATGCGGTTTTGGTCGTAAATCCAGCAAAGATTGCTCAGCTTAAGATGTCCGGCGATCGACGCGGCTTCCCCGGAAAGTCCTTCCATCATACAGCCGTCGCCGCAAAGCGCGTAAACGTCCGACGAAAAGAGTTCGAAACCCGGTTTGTTGTAACGGTCGGCGAGCCAACGGTCGGCGGCGGCCATCCCTACGCTCGTCGCGACCCCGGCGCCAAGCGGCCCGGTCGTCGTTTCGACCCCGGCGACGCGACCGTATTCCGGGTGCCCGGCGCAACGCGAGCCGAGTTGGCGGAAACTCTTCAAATCGTCGAGCGAAACGGCCGGTTCCGCCGTCGGATTTCCGGCGGCGTCGAGGGCCTTAACGCCCGCGAAGCAGAGGGCCGTGTAAATCAGCGTCGACGCGTGTCCGATCGAAAGAACGAAACGGTCGCGGCCCGGCCAGTTCGGGCGGTTCGGGTCGAACTTCATTCGCTCGTTATAAAGGAGGTAAGCGATCGGCGAGAGCGCCATCGGGGTGCCCGGGTGGCCGCTTTTCGCCGCTTGAACGGCGTCCGCCGCCATCGCTCGCATCGTGTCAATCGCTTTTTTTTCCGAAGGCGTCATCGAAAGCATTCGTTTGTCCTTTTTCCTTTGCGTCCGGTCGGTACCGGGGGTTGAGGTTGAATTCGAAGGTTCCGCGTCTTGCGTATTTTAACGTTTATTTTAACGCGTCGAGCGAATTTGGGAAGGGCCGCGACGCGTTGAAGAAGCGGTTTGCGAGAAAAGCGGGAAAGTTTTCGCCGGTTAGCGACGCCGGCGCAGTTTGGGCGAAGAGAGACGGATGGGGGAAATGGAGAAAGCGGGCGTTCGACGGCGCTTAGGGAACGTCGCCGAACGCGAGAAAACGGACGATTTGCGAGATCGGCGTTAATTTTGCGGGCTCTTCAACCCGGCGCGTTCGTCGCGGATTCGGCGGATTTCGGCGACAAGCTCGGTCGCGCCTTGGTCGAGAAGCGTTTGCGCCGCGTCGCGTCCGAGTCGTTCGGCGATTTCTTTCTTTTCGTCGTCCGAAAGCGCGGCGTCGAACGTTTGCGTCGCGACCGTTTGGAACGCCGTTTTGCCGTCGAACGACAAAATTTGCGCGTCGAGACGGAGCGTTTGGCGTTTTTCGGCGTTAATTTCGGCGATTTCGGCGCTTTGCGAAGATTGCGCGGTTTGCGTCGACGCGGCGAGCGTTCCGAGCGCGCCGATCGGAACGAGACAGCCGCCCTGCAGCGTCGCGAGGAGCGACCGTTCGGCCAAAACGCTCAAAAAGGTCGCTTCGTCGGCCAGCGGCGCGACGCGAGCGATCGTTTCGGCGTCGTCGGCGCGGGTTTCGAGCCCGAGCGCGCCCTGTCCGACCGCCGGAAGAAAGTCCGGTCGCTCCAAGAAATGGCGGATTCGCGAACCGAAACCGAGTCGGTTCAACCCCGCCGACGCTAAAATCATCGCGTCGAACTCGCCGTCGTCAAGCTTTTGGAGACGCGTTTCGACGTTGCCGCGCACCGGGCGAACGTCCCAAGCGCCGTTCGAACGCCGCAAAAGTTGGCTTTGCCGCCGCATGCTGCTCGTCGCGACAACGGCGCCGGGCGGGAGTTCGTCGAGCGTCGCGAATCGGTTCGAAACGAACGCGTCGCGGAAGTCGGCGCGAACCGGAACCGCCGTTAAACGGAGCCCGTCGATTCGTTCGACAGGGAGGTCTTTGAGGCTGTGAACCGCCAAATCGATTTCGCCGAGAAGAAGCGCGCGCTGAATTTCCTTCGTGAAAACGCCTTGAGCGCCGAGGTTGACGATCGCGGCGTCGCGGTCGACGTCGCCTTTCGTGTGAATTTTGACGATTTCAACGGGGACGCCGTTCGCTTCCAAAGCGTCGCGGGTCCAATTCGCTTGCCAAAGCGCGAGCGCGCTCGGTCGGGTTCCCAATCGCAGCGGTTTCATAAACGTTTGTTTTGGCGATTTCGGCGCCGTAAAATAAGTTTTCGAGTTAAAACTGTAAAAACGACGCGTTTTTGACGGCGTTTTTAAGCGAGAAACGCCGCCGCTCCGTTCGAATGGGCGGAAAGCGGCGTTTCAAAATAAAAAAAACGGGTAGTCGGGGCAAAATAGGCGGCGATTACAGTTTCTTCAGGTAAATGTTTTTGACTTCGACGCGCATCGCCGGGCCGACGTGGAGTTGCCAACCGATAACGCCGCTCGGACGACGGACTTTGTCGGAGTCCTCGTCGACGAAAACGCTCGTAACTTTGCCGTTGATTTTGTGAACGAAAACGTAGCCTTGCGCGACGATTTCGTAGCTGTTCCAGTCTTCGAGCTTAACGTTGGCGCGGATTTCTTCCGGCGTCGCGAAACGAGCGACTTCGCGGATTTTACCGTCTTTGTCGACGCGACTCACCGTGCCGAGGTTCGCCAAAATGCCGCGCAACATTTCGCCGTACATGATGCCGGCGTAGGTCGCGTTCCCGTCGAAGTCGCCTTGGTAGCCGCCCATTCGCCAATTTTCCGGCCCGTCGAGGAACCAACCGCGGTAGTAAAGGCCGGAGTTGCCGCCCTTGGCAATCTTGTAATCGAACTTGATCGCGAAGTCGCCGATATTTTGGTCTTCAGTATAGAAAAGCGAGGTGTTTTGGGTGATTTTTTTGTCCGAATCGTTCGTCGTTCCGACAATGGCGCCGTCTTCGACCGACCAAAGACGCGGGTCGCCCGACCAGCCGGTCAGGTCTTCGCCGTTAAAAATTGAGACGAAACCGTCGTCTTGAGCGGAAACGGTCGACGCGGCGACGCAAAGAACGAGCGAAGCGCAAAAAATCCAAAAACGTTTCATATATCGGCTCCTTAAATCAAGGGGAGGGCGCCGCGCGAACGGTCGGCGGCGAAAAAATCGACGTTTTCAAGCGCGAAAAAAGCGCTTCAAAAACGCGTATTAATTAAAGCGTATTAATCAATATTGACAAAATCGCGAAAATCGGGCGTTCAAAAGGAGGAAAAATCGCGTTTTCGGCGATTTGTAAAAGCGTTTAAATCCCGAAAAAAAAATGGGCGAAACGCTTGCTCGCGCCGCTTGTCGAGGCGAGCGTTTCCAGCGCAAAAGTCCGAGTTCACGTTAATTTTCCGGTTGCGAAACGACTTCGCTGTTCGGGAGCGCGGCGCGGAGAGCGTCGGCCCCGGCTTCGGTCGCCTTCGAGCGGGTAACGTGTATTTTCTCTAATTTGCCCAACTTCGCAAACTCGGCGATACTCGCGTCGTCGAGCGTCGAACGTCCGACGTGAAGGAAGGTAAGCTCGGTAAATTGCGCGATTTTTTTCGCCGATTCCGGCCCGATTTGCGCGTCGTCGAGGTTTAACGACGTCAAGCGATCGGTCAACGGAAGGAGCGCGTCGACTCCGGCGTCGCCGACTTGCGTTTGATAAAGGTTCAGTTTCGTTAACTTCGCGAACCCGTTTTTCCAGTCGACGGCGGTCAAGTCGGCGGCGGTCGCGGGCGAGCCGCTGACGTCAAGGTCGGCAAGTTGGGGGGCTTGGGCAAGAGCGACGAGCGCGGCGGTCGGGAATTTCTCGCCGTTTCGCAAGCCGGTCAATCGGAGTTTTTTCAAATTGGGCGCTTTAGCGAACTCGGCCAAGGCGGCGTCCAAGTCCGTTGCGGCGGAAAGAACGGCGTCCGACCAAAGAAATTCCGTTAAATTAGGAAGTTTAGCGAAAGCGCGCAAAGCTTGGGACGGCAAAACGCCCTTGCCGCGAACGACTTTCACCGCGTTCCAACGTTCGGCGTCGGCGGAGACGTCGAGCCCGGTGAAAAATTCGACGCCGGTTAAGTCGAGCGATTTGCCGGACTTGTCGATTTTGGCGCCGGAAGCGATAAGCGCGTCGAATTTCGGAAGGGGCGCGAGCGCCGCCGTTGCGACTTCGGGCGTTTTTTTCTCGGCGTTAACGAGCGACGTTTCGGCGGGCGAAGTCGACGACTCGGCTTGCGTCGGAGCCGTTTCGACTTCGGAGGTTTTTTCGGCGATTTCAACGAGCGGAGCGTCGTCGAGTCGAACGAGATTCGAACCGGAATCGCCGCAACCCAGCGGTGCGGTCGCCGTCAAAGCGGTTAAAATAGCGAAAACGGGGGATTTTTTCATCGGTCGCGTCTCCTTAAAATTTGCGCGATCCGCGCTACTTCGCTTGCGATTTAGCCGCGGCGTTCGACTTTGCGTTTTCTCGCTCTTTCCGATAAAATTCTCGGTCGGATTTCGAATTGTTGATCGCTTGCTCGCGGACGACGCAGGTCGGCGAGTCGGCTTCTTCCGGGATCGCGAAGTCGTCGGGAAGGTTTTCGACGATCGGGAGCGCCGCCGTCGTTTCGCCGTATTCTTCGAAGGCGATTTCCGGTTTTTCTTGGCATCCAAGCGCGGCGACGCCGAACAGGGCGCAGAACGTCCAACGCGATAGCGAGCGTTTCATAGGGGTCGATTCTCCAAAGAGCGGCGAGCGGAAGGGCGACGGCGGCGACGAACCGCGAGCGCTTCCGCGTTCAAATCTCTTCCTATTATATAAGGAAATTTTTTTTCGTTCAACGTCCGCGCTCAATTTTTTTCTTGTTTCGCGCAACTTTTTGAACGGAAAGGGGGCTCGGCCAAATTTTTTTTGTAAAAAAAAGGCGTTTTTTCAGGTTTTAGTCAAAAATTCGATGACTTTTGAAGAGATTTAGCGTATAATCGGGGCAAACGGCGCCGCGACGAGCCGCTTTGAAAGCGATTTTCGTCGTCGACCGATCGAAATTTTCGACAAACGCGGCGCTTCGGGCGAGCGATTTCGGCTCGCCGAACGATTCGCAACAACGAAGGCAACGACAAATTTTAGGAAACGCGCAATGGCCGAACTCTCCGTCGACGATCTGACGCAACGACTTTTGTCCCTCGACCTCATGGATATGGGAAAGATTCGCGACGTTGAAAATTCGTTTGGGTCGCAGAATTTTACTTCCGAACAGTTTTTGCAAGCGGCGCAGCGGCTCGGCTACTTGACGAAGTACCAAGTCGAGCGGCTCGCGAGCGGCGAAACGACCGGCTTTTATTACGGCGACTACCGCATTCAGTACATGATCGGTTCCGGCTCCTTCGCCCGAGTTTTCCGTTGCGTTCACAAGACGACCGGCAAAGTCGTCGCGGTGAAAGTCTTGCGGGCTCGGTTCCGCGAAGATAAAACGGCGATCGACGAGTTCACGCGGGAAGCCGAGCTCGGCGTCGAGCTGCGGCACCCGAACGTCGCGGCGGTTTACGAGTCGAAGTCGACGAAGTACGATCATTATATGGTGATGGACTTCATCGAGGGGCGAACGCTCCGCGAAGAGGTGAAGGCGCAAAAGAACGGAATCGTCGAACCGAAGCGCGCGACCCGCATCGTTACCGACGTTTGCTCGGCGCTCGATTACGCCTTCAAACGCGGGTACCAACACCGCGATATGAAGTTGTCAAACATTATGTTGTCGAGTTCCGGGAAGGCGGTTTTGCTCGACTTCGGGCTCTTGGCCGACGACAACAACTCGAACTGGAAGAACCAACGGGCGATCGAGTACGCCGCGCTCGAGCGAACGACTCGCGTCCGCCGCGACGACAAACGGAGCGACGTCTACTTCTTGGGCGCGATTTTCTATCAGCTGCTGACCGGCGTCGCGCCGCTCGGCGAAATGAAGGAGCGGGCCAAGCGGCTCGACTCGTCGCGTTTCCGCAACGTGCGACCGATTCGCGACGTCGCTCCGTTCGTGCCGCGCGTTTTGGCGTTCATTGTCGAAAAGGCGATGAAGCTCGACCCGGAGGAGCGGTATCAATCGCCGGGCGCGATGTTGGCCGACTTGGAAATCGCGGTGAAAAAGCTCGAAAGCGGCGAAGTCGACGAGGAGGTCGCCGTCCAGACGAGCCTCGCCGCCGCTGCGAAAAAAGAGCGCGCCAACTTGCCGACCGTCATGATAGTCGAAGCGAACGTCGAGTTGCAAAACACGTTCCGACAATCGTTTAAGAACGCCGGGTTCCGAGCGCTCGTCATCTCGAACGTCGACCGAGCGATCGAGCGGCTCGACGATCCGGACAGCGGCGTCGGCGCCGTCTTGTTCAACGCGCAAGCGCTTGGAAAGGCCGCCGTCGAAGGGTTTAACCGCTTGCTCGAATCGCCGACGACGCGCGATATTCCGGCCGTTCTGCTCCTCGACGAAACGCAAGTCAAGTGGGCCGCGAAGGCGCGGCGGAGCAAAACGCGCCTCGCGATCGGGATGCCGATCGCGATGAAACGGCTCCTTCTCGTGTTGATGAAGCTGACGGCGCCGCAACTCTTCGAGGAAACGCCCGCGACGCCCGCCGAACCCGAAAAAACGCCTGTCGCGACGAGCGAGGCGAAACCGGAACCCGTCGACGAAACCGTTGAAACGTCGACGAACGCCGAAGAGAGCGATTTCCCCAGCGACGAGTTTGACGCCGCGCTCGACGCCGCCGTCGACGCGTTGGAGCCCGCGACCGCCGAGCCGGAACTTTCCGCCGAACCGGACGACGATTATTACGGGGACTACGAAGATTACGAAAACGACGACGAGGAAAAATAGGCGAACAAGCGAGAACGGCGTTTCGCGAACGACGGAAAACGTTCGCGTCGCGCCGTTTGGCTAGTTTTTAACGTTTTGTGAAGATTTTCCGACGACATTAAGAGCGGCGCGCGGTCTCGGCGAGCGTTCGAAGGCGTTTTCGAATCGACTCGACGAAGCGGCGCGACGCAAGGAGCGAATCGATGAATCGACGACGTTTTCTTCAAGCCGGGCTCGGCGCGACCGCTTGCGGCGCGTTGGGGGCGTTTTCTTCCGCGACGACTTTGACCGCTTGGGGGGCCGACGCCGCGCCGGTTAAAAAAATTCCGATCGCGCTGCAGGTTTACTCGCTTCGAGAATACGCGGCGAAAGACTTCGCCGGGACGATGAAAAAAATCGCCGAAATGGGGTACGAAGGCGTCGAGTTCGCCGGTTATTACGGCAAGAGCGCGAAGGAAGTTCGCAAAGCGCTTGACGACGCGGGCTTGAAGGCGATCAGCGCGCACCTCGGCGTTCCGCAACTTCTCGACGGCGCGTTCGAAGAAACGGTCGCGTTCGAAAAGACGTTGGGGAACTCTCGGCTGATCGTCGCCGGCGGGCTTTCGGAGTCCTGCAAAACGGACGCCGGGAACCAAATGACTGCTTACCTCTTCAACGAAATCGCGGCGAAGGCGGCGAAAGTCGGGATGCAAATCGGCTTTCACGCTCACTTTAACGACTTCGCCGACGTGAACGGCAAGACCGCTTGGGAACTTTTCTTTAGCCGAACGCGCAAAGACGTGATCGCGCAGATGGACGTCGGCAACTGCCTTTCGGGCGGCGGCGATCCCTTTGCGGAAATCGCGAAACAGCCCGGGCGCGGCCAACTTTTGCACGTCAAGGCGCACGGGAAGCCGGGAACGAAAGGCGCCGTCGTCGCGTCGCCGGAAGACTCGGTCGATTGGGCGAAGATGTTCGAACTTTGTGAAACGAAGGCCGGCGTCGAGTGGTATATCGTCGAGCAAGAGGACTTCCGCGACGGAAGCGACGCGCTGGAAGCGTGCGCCGAAGCGTTCGAAAATCTGAAGAAAATGGGCAAAGCGTAAAATTTAAGCGTTTTGCGTAAAACGGCTAACGCTCGAGCTTCGTCGGGAACGGCGGTGTTCGAGCGTTTTTTTGTCGTTCGACGGCGCCGAGCGGAATTTTTTTCTCGACGTTTTTCAAAAAATCGCGTTTTTTCTTTCCGAATCGAGAAAATAGAAGCGGTTTGACGTTTACACGGTTCCGTATAATCGTTAAACTACGCGCGGGTGCGCCGACTCCGCGTTGTTTTAGAACGTAAGAAAAGGCGGATTGCGAAGAAATATTTCGCTTGGTCGGCGTTTTGGTGCAAGGAATCGCGCGTTAAAACAGGACGGTTGAAGAAAATGAGACGATTTTTTTGGGCGGTCGGAACGACGGCGGCGCTGACGGTCGCGTGTTGCGGCGGTTGCGACAAAGGAAACGGCGAGAATCCGCAAACGGCGGTCGGGCAAGCGACGCTCGACGCCGGGGCCGCCGCGTTGGACGCCGGAGAGTGGACGCGCGCTTTCGACGCGTTTAGCGACGCGATCGCCGCCGATCCGAACGCCGTCGACGCGTATTACGGTCGCGCCGCCGCTTCGCTCGCTCTCGCGCAAGAGCGGTATCGTTTGGCGCAAGCCGCCGCGACGAACGGCGATACGGAAAACGGCGCGGCCGAGGCGGCGAAAGCGGACGAACGCTTCAAAAAAGCGTTGGAAGACTGCGCAAAGACGTTGGAGCTCGACCCGAAACGCGCCGACGCCTATTTCATTCGCGGAGTCGTCGCGCAGTATCAAGGCGACTGGAACGCCGGGATCGAGGCGTTTACGAAGTGCGTCGAGTTGGACGCGACGAACGCCGAGGCTTACCACCGTCGCGGCGAAATTTACGATTTTATCGGCAATCCCGACGCGACGGTCGACCTTAAAAAGGCCGCCGAATTGGGGTACCGCGACCCCGACGGCGGCGACAAAAACGCGTCGGAAACCGTCGAAGAGCCGCAAACCGTCAAAGAATAAGGAACGCGTCGATGGCGAGAAATAAGCGAAAGCTCGAGGAAAAAAACGGCGCGTCCGAAATTGCGGAAGCTGTTAAATCGCGACGCGGCAAAGGATTGCGCAACGCGACGGCGACGGCGGCTATTTGCGCGACTGCGTTCGGAGCGTACTATTCGCTCGATTTCCGAGCTGCGTCGAGCGATTGGTTCAACCGTTTGCGCGACGCGGCGTCGGCGAAATGGCGGGCGAACGGCGAAGGCGCGCCCGTCGCGGAAAGCGAAGCGCGTCCGCTGGAAGCGCCGAGTTTTCGAGACTTTCTGACCGCGGAATACGGCGAGGAAGGCGCTCGCGAACTCTTGAGTTCGAGCGCTTCCGTCGCGGCGGCGGACGCGGGGCTTTCGAACGCGCCGACGACGTCGGCGAATTTCGCGGATTACGTCGTTGCGGAAGACGCGGCTACGTCCGGATTTACGTCAGCTCCGTTTTCCGACGCGCCGTCGAGTTTCGCGGATTTTGTCGCGGCTGAGGACGCGGCGTCGGAGTCGTTCGAAACGCCGTCGAGTTTCGCGGATTTTGTCGCGGCGGAAGACGCGGCGGTTTCCGACGACGCGGCGCCCGAATCGTCGGAAACGTCGGCAAGTTTCGCCGATTACGTCGCGGCGAGACCGAGTCGCGAAACCGCGCTGCTCGACGATGGGCAACTCGTTGAAAAGAAAGAGGTGGCGTCGCGCGAGGAAGAACTTGCCGAGGACGAAACGACGCTGACGGCGCGTTTGCGAAGCGAAATGGCGTCGCGCGGCGTCGACGCTCCGAAAATCGAACGTTGGGGCGATCGTTTTTGGCGAGCGTCCGGTTACGCGGCGACGCGAGAAGGCGTCGCTACGTATTGCGAAGCGGTCGACGTCGATCCGGCGTCGGCGCAACGGACTGCGTTGGAAAAATTTGACGCCGTGAAACGTTGACGGCCGGCGGATTGCTTGGGTTGTTAAATGATTGACGATAAAGACGGTATGGCGCGCGTCGAGGCGGTCCTTTTTTTAGCGAAAGAGCCGATTCCGAGTCGCAAACTGGCGCTTTTGGCCGACGTCGAGGACGGCGCCCGGGCTCGAGCGTTGGTTCGGCGGCTTAACGAGCGGTATCGTCGCGTCGGGAGCGCTTTTTGCGCGGTCGAGGTCGCCGGCGGATTTCAACTTCGCGCGGCGCCGGAGTTTGCGCCTTGGCTCTTGCGGTTGAGCGAAGCGCCGGTCGAGTCGCGCCCGACCGGATCCGCGATGGAAACGCTTGCTATCGTCGCTTACGAACAGCCGATTTTGCGAGCGAAAATCGAGGCGATTCGCGGCGTCCACTGCGGCGATGTTTTGCGCCAACTCCTTGAACAAGACCTAATTAAGATCGTCGGACGTTCCGAGGAACTCGGGCGCCCGTTTCTGTACGGAACGACGAAACGCTTTTTGACGGCGTTCGGACTGACGCGAATCGAAGACTTGCCGCGGCGCAACGGCGAGTGGACGACCGCCGCCGACGTAAAAAAAGAGGTCGCGAAAACGCTCGCCGCCGACGCGAAAAAGTCGGCGGAGCGTTTGGGCGACGCGTCGAACGTTGAAAAGAGAAACGACGCAAACGCTTGACGAGCATACGTTTGCGTTTGTTTTTCTTGTTTTATTCTTGCGCTTTTTCTTCGTCGTCGAGCGCTAAAAACTCGGTCGTGCCGACGCAGCCGCGTTCGAGGTACGTCGACAAAATGATTTGCGCCGCGACCATATCGAGTCGCTCTTTGCGTTTTTTTGCGTTGAGGTTCGCCATTCGGAGGTAATTCTCCGCTTCCGCGCTGGTGAACCGCTCGTCGAGGAAGTCGATCGTAAGTCCGGTAACTTCCGCGAGTTGCGCTCCGAACGCGATCGCTTCGCGCGCTTTGTCGCTGAGATCGCCGTTGCAGTGGAGCGGAAGACCAAGAACGAAGTGAACGACGCGTTCTTCTTTCGCAAACTGTTGAAAATAAGCGAGATCCTTCTTTTCGTCGCGACGCCGATAAATGGCGTAAGGCGACGCGATGATACGTTCGGAGTCGCAAATCGCGATTCCGATGCGAACGGTTCCGAAGTCGATTCCGGCGATTTTGCCCTTTTCCGGCGGCGGGGACGGTTTCATTTTGATAAGTCCTTGTTTGATTGGGGTTGCGTTGGTTGCGTGAAGCGGGGAAACGCGACGACGTTTAATGGTTGATTGGCGTTAAGTCTTGACTTTTAACGAATTGGCGTTCTAGAAACATTTTTAAGTCTTTGGACGAAAACGCGTAATAACCGCCGCTTTTGTATTTTTGCAATAACGAAACGTAAGCTCCGAAATCGTCAGACGTTAGAAGGGAACGCAACGTTTCGAAAGCGACGTCGGTTAGAACGTAAAGCCCGCCGTAAACGCCCGTTCCGGATGGACTTGGCGTTAATTTGACGTCGGACGCGTCGCGAATTAACGTATTGACGGCGTATTTGATTTTTGCGACGTCTTTTAGCCCCTGCGTTCTCCCGAAGTAGGGCCAAGCGCCCGGATTCGTTAAACTTCGTTGTTTTAGACGGTCGCAAGCGATTTCGTAATAACGCTTTACCGCTGGAACGGCGGCGAGCGTTTCCCAAGGAAGCGGGCGTCCTTCCGCGTCGTAGGGGTAAAGACTGCGCGACCAAACTCCGGTCGACGCTTTCACAACGGGAATCGTAAAGTCCGTGAAACCAAATGTTGCGGCGTCGCCGATGAAAAAGGCGTCGGCGAGCGTCGCGAAACCGTTTTTCACCGCGAAACGTTCGGCGCTTTTCAGAGTTTCGAACGTTAGTATCTCTCGAAGAAACGAGAGGTTGCGGCGCGTTGAAAAGTAAAATCGGCCGTCGAGGTAAAAGTCGGCGGGCGTCAACCGTTCAATCGGTCGCAAGGCGTCGTCGGCGGAAATTTCGAAATATTGGGTCGCGGAATCCGAGACGCGGCAAGGAGTTAAGACGACGATCGTCGAATACGTCGCGGCGTCGAAAACTTGACGATGTTTTAAGTCGACAAGTTTCGCGAGCAAATTGTCGGCGACGATTTTTTCTCGCAAGCGCCTTCCCGCGACGCTGGTGAAAAAGGAACTCGGCGTAATGTAACCTAAGACTCCGTTTCGGTTTAGCATTCGTAAGCCGAGTTCGTAAAAAACAAGAAAAAGGTCGGTCATTCCGGTTTGCGCGAACTCGAAGCGCTTCGCGGCGTCAAACGTCGCGCCAAGGTTGTGAACGCGGACGTAGGGCGGATTGCCGACGACGAAATCGATTCGCCCGTCGAAACGGTCGACCGTCAACGCGTCGGCGCAAATTACGTCCCAATTAACCCCTTGAACGCCAAAAGTTAGAGCGACGGCGGCAAGGTTTTGAACGCATTTTTCACGCTCCGTCGGGTCGAGTTCGACGCCGTGTACGAACGTTTCAAGTTCCGCTTTAAGTTTTGCCGCGCCTAGATTTGCGTTTTCACGGCAATAACGCTCGACGACGACGCTTAAAAACGCGCCGTCGCCGCAACTCGGGTCGACGACGTGCTTTCGAGCGATTCGAGCGCCGCGATAGTCGGTCAAGTCGAGGATTGTTTCGACGATGAAACGAGGCGTGTAAACGCGACCGTTTTTCTTACGGGCGTCGCAAAGGTCGGCGCAAGAAGACGTTGCGCGGCGTTTCGGCGTCGTTTTTTCAACGGGCGACGGCGCGGGCGGAGCGGAAACGTTGCGGCGCGAGTTCGAAGGCATCGGAAAACGATCGAAAAAAAGCGCGACGCAATCGCTTGCGCCGCGCGGGGTTGAGGTTGAGTCGAACGTCGGTTACGCGACGCCGTTTTCGTCGGTTTCGGACGATTCCGCGTCTTTCGTCGGCGACGGCGTGTCGTCGAGCGCGGCGCCGTCGTTAAGCGTCGCGGCGGTCGGCGTTTGCGTCGGCGCGGCGACCAAAATCGTCGCGTCGGACGAAACGGGCGAAGCGGGCGCGTCGGTCGGCGTTTCGGTTTCGGACGACGCGACGTCGTCTTCGTCGGCTTCTTTCGGCATTGGGCCCAAAATCGCGACGATTTGGTCGTAATCGAGTTCTTCCTCGGCGACCAGCGCGTCGGTCAGCGCTTCGAAAAGTTCGCGCTTCTCGATAATGAGGTTGCGCGCCGTTTCGTCGGCCTCTCGCATCACTCGGACGATTTCCTCGTCGATAACGCGGGCCGTTTCCTCGCTGTATTCGCGAACGTCGTTCGTCATTTCGCGACCCAGGAACGGGTGCGACTCCGAGTTGCGGAACGCGACCGGGCCGAGACGCTCGCTCATGCCCCAGTGAACGATCATATCGCGCGCCAAGTCGGTCGCCCGTTTCAGGTCGTTTTCGGCGCCGGCGGAAGTCTCGTCGTACACGAGCTTTTCGGCGGCGCGACCGGCCAAGAAGCGAGCCAACGTCGCGCGAACTTCCGATTCGTTGTAGTTCAGTTTGTCGTCTTCCGGGAGGAACCACGTCGCGCCAAGCGAACGACCGCGCGGAACGATCGTGATCTTATGCACCGTCGAACCGACCGGGAGGAACCAACCGATAAGCGCGTGTCCGGCCTCGTGATACGCCGTCTTGCGCTTCTCTTTAGGCGACACGATTTCGTCGCGTTTGAGACCCATTTGAATCTTTTCGAACGCGAAGTCGAAGTCGGAGGCGTTCACCTCGTTTTTGTTGTTGCGCGTCGCCCAAAGGGTCGCTTCGTTGACGAAGTTGCGAATGTCGGCGCCGGTGAAACCGACCGTCTTTTTCGCCAGCGCGTCGACCGAAACGTCGGCGCCGAGCGGAATCTTTTTCAGGTAAACGTTGAAAATTTCGACGCGACCCTTCAACGACGGGCGACCGACGGTAATATGACGGTCGAAGCGCCCCGGGCGCATCAGGGCGGGGTCGAGAACGTCCGGACGGTTCGTCGACGCCATCACCATCACGGAGTCGTTTTGCGCGAACCCGTCCATTTCGCTCAAAATTTGGTTCAGCGTTTGCTCGCGCTCGTCTTGACCGCCGCCGACGCCCGCGCCGCGTTGGCGCCCGACCGCGTCGATTTCGTCGATGAAGAGGATCGACGGAGCGTTTTCCTTCGCCGTCGCGAAAATGTCGCGAACGCGGCTCGCGCCGACGCCGACGAACATTTGGATAAACTCCGAGCCGTTGATCGAGTAAAACGGAACGTTCGCCTCGCCCGCGACGGCGCGCGCCAAGAGCGTTTTCCCGGTGCCGGGAGGGCCGAAAAGGAGCGTCCCCTTCGGAACGCGAGCGCCCATCCGCTCGTATTTCGCCGGATTTTTCAGGTAGTCGACGATTTCGATCAACTCCGCTTTCACCGCGTCCATTCCGGCGGCGTCGGCGAAGGTAACGCGTTTCGCTCGATCCGGTTCGTACCGCTTCGCCAAGCTCTTCGTAAAGGCGCCGAATCCGCCGCCTCCGCCGCCCATCATTTGCTCGTTGGCGCGGCGCATCATGCGGAAGATCAGGACGAGGAAGATAATCGAAACGCCGATCGAAAGAAGCATCGCCAGCGACGAGCCGTCCTGCGGCGTCGTCGACGTGTACGAGTCGAGCTTCGAACGGAGGCGAGCGTCGATCGTTTGATCGGAAAACGCGAACGCCGGCGCCTCGCAGACGTATTTCTTATGAAATTGGACGCCCGCGCGTTTTTTCGTAACGACGTCGATCAATTCGACGGCGGAACCCTTTTGGTCGAGCGGTTTAACCGTCCAGCGTTTGGCGATTTTAAAGCCGAGCTCGTAATTTTGCGCCAAATCGCGCCGCGCCGTTTCGATCGCTTCTTCCGTCGCGTCGCTCGGAAGCCGCCGCGCTCGGAGAACGACGTCGCCGTCTTTCAGCGCGACTTCGACGGAACCGTCCGCCGCTTTTTTAACGGATGTCGTCAGCTTTTGCCCGCTCAGCGCGTCTTGGAACTCTTGCGCTTTCTCGGGATGCGAGCGGTCGAATTGCGAGATCAGCCGTTCGAAGGTTTTTTTGCCGTTCGGGACGACTTCCGCCCAACGGTCGAGCGCCGGAATCTCGCGGAGCTCGCCGACGAGACGATTGCCCTTCAAGTTGGCGGTCTCGATTTCGTCGGCGTCGAGCGCGGCGTTGAACGCCGTCCAAGTGATTTCCGTCGTCTTCGAAAGGAAAAACGATTGATAAACGAAGTAACCGATCGAAACGAGCGCGAGCGCGAGCAAAATGTTCGGAAGCGGCGAACGCCGCTCCGGTTGCGGAAGAGGCGGGCGACGGCGCGGCGGCTCTTCGCGGCGGCGTTTGGCGTCGTCGCGCTTCGGAGCGTCCGGCGTCGGCGACTTGAATTTGTCGGGGATTCGTTCGTAAGTTTCGTCGCTAATCGGCGCGCCGTCTTTCGAACCGTCGCGTCGCTCCGAGAAAAGCGCGAGCGAGGCGACGGCGTCGACGACGGCGTTAAAGGGCGAACGAGCGTTCATAAAGGTGTCCTCTGCGATATTAATAAGGGGCGCGAACGGTCGTCCGGTTCGCGGCGTATTTTTTAGCGGATAGGTTTCGCGACCTCGACGAGACTTGCGCTTCAAGCGCGGCGTCGAGCGAAACGGCGTTCGGAAAGGGAGCGGCTCGAGCGTGCGTCCGTCCAAACGACTCTTCGTTATTATAGCGCCGCCGATAAAAAAAACTACCCGGCGCTTCGCCGCTCGAAGGAAAAATAGCGAAAACTTGACGGTCGCAAGGCTTGCGGCGGCGAAAAAAGAGGGAGAAAAAAAACGCGACGGCGCGCGCGACCGCGAAACGGTCGTTTTCGGAACGAAATTGCGCGAACGTTCGATAAAAGCCGTCGGCGCGGCGGCTTGCGACGTTTCGACTTTTTCCCGAAATCAAGGAAAAATCGAGCGTTCGACGCAAAAATGCGGCGATTTTTTCCCGTCGAGAGCGCGGCGGTCGCTTGCGCCTCCGACGAGTCCGGGTATAATAAGGCAAGAGAGGTCGCGTTGAGTTTTGAATAACGAACCGCGCGGCGGTTTTTGTTTTGATTATCGACGGTCGCGTTCCTTGTCGAGTCGGGAACGTCGAGCCGAGGCGGCGCCGATATTTTTGTCGAAGAGTTTGCGATGTCTTCTTTCCTTCCCGTTAAGTCGAAACCGGGGCGCATTTCGGTGCGCGGCGCGAGAGCGCACAACCTGAAGTCGGTCGATCTGGATATTCCTTATTATAAGTTGGTCGCTTTTTGCGGCGTCAGCGGAAGCGGCAAGAGCAGTCTCGCGCTCGACGTGCTTTACGCCGAGGGACAGCGCCGTTACATCGAGAGTTTTTCGGCTTACGCGCGTCAATTTTTGGAGAAATTGGAGCGCCCGGACGTCGACCGAGTCGAAGGCGCGCCCCCCGCCGTCGCGGTAACGTCGCGCCCGCTCGGGCAGATGTCGCGCTCGACCGTCGGAACGGCGACCGAAACGAGCGATTATCTCCGTCTTCTCTTTTCGAAAATCGGGACGCCGTACTGTCAAAGCTGCGGACGCGAAGTGCGCCGCGACTCGCCGCAGGGGATCGTCGACGCGTTGAACGGGCTCCCCGAGGGAACCCGCGTTCTCGTCGCTTTTTCGCCGTCGACCGAAAGTTTGCGCGCCTCGAAACCGGACTTCGAGGCCGAGTGGAAAGAGAAGGGATTCCGCCGCGGCGTCGCGCTCGGCGAGTCGTTTAATTTGGACGATCCGGGCGGTTTCCCGATTCAAAAATACGCCGAGGCGCGGCTCCTTTATTTGGCGGCGGCGACCCCGTCGGACGAAGAGGAATTCGCCGAGTACGGGCTTCGCTCGTCCGACGACGATACCGATTTCGACGGCGCGAAAAACGACGGCGAGCTCGACGACGAGCGTTTGGACGAAGTCGCCGCGGCGCGCGACGTCGACGACGAAACCGACGAGTTCGACGCGGCCTTCGCCGACGGCGTCGTCGACGATTTGGGCGAAAACGAAGCCGACGAGGAAAGCGCGAAACCGAAAGCGCGTCGCGGTCGGAAAAAAACGGCGGACGACGAGGAAAACGACGAAGAAAACGGCTTCGAGAGCGGCGCGAACGACGGCGAAACGAAAACTCAGTCCCGGCTTTTGACGATCGACCCGGACGGCGAGGACGGCGCGTTGCTCCAGTACCTCCGCCGACGCAACGAAATCAAGAAAGCGCCGGGCGCTCCGCCGATTTACTTCGTCGTCGACCGAGCGAAAATTGGGAAAACGTCGAGCGAGCGGCTCTTTGAAGCGGTTGAGACGGCGCTCGCTTACGGCGACTCGCGATGCTGGGTCTTCGCCGAGGGAGACGCGACGCTGAAAACTCGCGACGAAAACGACGAAACGGTCGAGCGAACGCGAACCGGAACGCCGTTCGAGCTCGACGGCGAACGCTGGACGCTCGTCGGATTCAGCCGTCGAACTCGCTGCGAAGACTGCGGCGTCGAGTTCCCGTCGATCGAGCCGAAGCTGTTCAGTTTCAATAGTCCGCTCGGCGCCTGCCCGTGTTGCGAAGGGTTCGGCAACTTGATGGCGCTCGATTTCGACCTGATTTTTCCGAACAAAAAGCGTTCGATTCACGACGGGGCCGTCGCGCCGTGGAACAGCGCCGCTTACCGCGACAACTTGAAACGATTTTTGGCGATCGCCGACGAGCTTGGCGTTCGAACGCGCGTTCCGTTTTCGGAACTGACCCGCAAAGAGCTGAACCTCCTCTTAAACGGTTCGCGGCGGCTCGGTTACGAGGGGCTGAACGGCTTCTTTATTCGCCTGCAAAAGCAAAAATACAAGATGCACATCCGCGTCTTCCTCAGCCGTTGGCGATGTTATCGAACGTGCCCGATGTGCGACGGCGCTCGACTGCGTCAAGAGGCGCTCGCGGTGAAAATCGGCGGCAAGAGCATTCACGATCTGTCGTCGGCGCCGGTTTCGCAAATTTTGAAGACGCTCGATTCGTGGGAGCTTTCCCCGTGGAAGCGCAAGGTCGGCAAGATCGCGCTCGACCAGACGCGGGCTCGTTTGAAGTATTTGGAGCAGGTCGGCCTCGGTTATTTGACGCTCGACCGCCCGATGAAAACGCTCAGTTCCGGCGAACAGCGGCGCGTTAGTTTGACTTCGACGCTCGGCTCGAACCTTGTCGACATGCTGTACGTGCTCGACGAGCCGACGATCGGCCTGCATCCGCAAGACACGGAGCGGCTGCTCGAATCGATCGAGGGCCTGCGCGACCGAGGGAACACGGTCGTCGTCGTCGAACACGACGAGACGATTCTCGAAGCGGCGGATCGCGTCGTCGAAATCGGCCCGGAAGCCGGGCAAGGCGGCGGGCGCGTCGTCTTCGAGGGAACGATCGACGAGATGAAAGCGTCGCCGGATTCGCTGACCGGAAGTTATCTTTCGGGACGCCGCGTAGGGGGCGGGATTCCGCGTCGCCGCGTGTTGGACGGCGGGTTCTTGGAACTCGTCGGCGCGTCCGGACGCAATCTAAAGAACGTGAACGCGGTCTTTCCGCTCGGCGTTCTCTGCGTCGTCGCGGGCGTCAGCGGAGCCGGCAAGAGCTCGTTGGTGCAGGAGACGCTTTATCCGGCGCTCTGCGCGAAGCTCGCGACCGACGGCGTCGCGCCGAAGGGGCTGCCTTACGAGAAGCTGCTCGGATACGACCAGCTCGACGAGGTCGCGCTGATCGACCAATCGCCGATCGGACGCTCGCCGCGTTCGAATCCGGTGACGTATTTGAAAATTTTCGACGATATTCGCTCTTTGTACGCCGAAACGCCGGACGCGAAAGCCGCCGGGTACAACGCCGGATATTTCAGTTTCAACGTCGACGGCGGACGCTGCAACGCGTGCAAAGGCGAAGGCTTTTTGGCGATCGACATGCAGTTCATGGCCGACGTGTACGTTCGCTGTCCGCAGTGCAACGGCCGTCGATACCAGCGGAACATTTTGGACATTACGTACCGCGGCCGCAACATCGCCGAAACGCTCGATATGACGGCTCGCGAAGCGTTTTCGTTCTTCCGCGGCCAACCGAAAATTCAGCAGAAACTGAAGCGGCTTTGCGACGTCGGGCTCGATTATTTGCGCCTCGGTCAACCGGCGAACACTCTTTCCGGCGGCGAGTCGCAGCGTTTGAAGCTGGCGGCGCGGCTCTCGGACTCCCGCAAGGGCCCGTGTTTGTTCATTCTCGACGAGCCGACGACCGGTTTGCACTTCGCGGACGTCGTGCAGTTGCTGGACGGTTTCAACGCGCTTCTCGAAACGGGGAACTCGTTGATCGTCGTCGAGCACAACCTCCAAACGATGCGGGCGGCCGACTATATTATCGAGCTCGGTCCCGGCGCCGCGGACGAGGGCGGAACGATTATCGCCGAGGGAACGCCGGAGCAAATCGCGCAGAACCCCGACTCGAAAACCGGACGCTTCCTCGCTAAGGCGTTGGCGCAGCGCTGAGCGAATCGACGAGCGGATGTCGGCGGACGCGGCTTCGCCGGCTTCCGTTAAAGTTTGCTTGTTTTGCGTCGTTTGCCCGGAACGCGGCGTCGCCTTTCGACGTCGCGGCGACTTTTCTATCTTGCGTAGATTGCGCGTCTTTCCGTTTGACGAGGAAAAGGTTAGAAGCATCGAACTTTTGACGGAAATTTCTTGAAGAAAAATCGCTTTCGTTTCTTTTTTGCGCCTCGTTTGTCGTTTCCGCGTCTTGTCAATATTTCTTGCGGGGGTATAATGAAGAAATTCATCGAGACGGAAGCGCCCGCCGCGACCGGTCGCCGACGAAACTTGTTCGACGCGTCGAACGAGACGAACGAAGCGCGGCGGCGAGCGCCGTTCGACTTTTGAAAAACGGATCGGAAAGCGTCGTCGCGCGAAGGCGGCGGCGAACGACGAGGATAAAGATGAGAAACGTGATTTCGATTTTGGTGCAAAACTCGTCCGGCGTCCTTTCGCACGTCGCGGGATTGCTGGCGTCGCGCGGTTACAACGTCGACAGCTTGACGGTCGGCGCGACGGAAGACCCGCGTTTTTCTCGCATGACGATCGTCCTCAACGTCGACAAGGATATGATTCGTCAAGTCGAGAGTCAGCTCCAAAAACTCGTTACGGTCGTCGAAACCGTCAATCTGTCGGACGGCGCGCACGTCGAGCGCGACTTGGCGTTGATTCGCGTCGAGGCGGAACGGGGCGAGCGAAGCGGCGTTCTCGAGTTGGTCGAAATTTTTCGCGCGCAAGTCGTCGACGTCGCGCCGAAATCGCTCTTGATCGAGATTAGCGGCGACGGGGCGAAGCTCGACGCTTTTATCGCGGCGTTGGCTCCGTATAAAATCGTCGGTTTGACGCGCTCCGGTTGCGTCGCCGCGCCGCGAGGCGACGTGAAAAACGCCTTGACAAACGAATAATCGACGCGGAAACGAGAAGTTTCCGCGAACGCAAAAATAAAAACAAAACGAAAATGAAACGGCCGCGCCCGAACGCCGCGTCGCGTTGTTCAACGCAAAAACGAGACGTCGGTCGCGCAAAAACATAACAACTTTAAATTTCAGGAGTTAGCGCAAATGGCTGCGACAGTTTATTATGAAAACGACGCCGATCTTTCCGTCTTGAAGGACATGACGATCGCGATTATCGGTTACGGTTCGCAAGGGCACGCGCACGCGCAAAACCTCCGCGACAGCGGCTGCAACGTTATCGTTTGCCAACGCGAAGGTTCCGACAACTATCGTCTCGCGAAAGAAGCCGGTTTCGAACCGATTCCGCGCGTCGCCGACGCCGTCAAACAAGCCGACGTCATCGTCATCACCCTCCCGGACGAAGTTCAAGGCAAAGTCTACCGCGAAAGCATCCGCGACAACCTCAAGGAAGGCGCGATCATTCTCGCGACGCACGGCTTCAACGTCCACTACGGCCAATTCGACCTCCCGAAATCGAACCGCGCCATCATGATCGCGCCGAAGGGCCCGGGCCACTTGGTTCGTTCCGAATACGTCAAGGGCGGCGGCGTCCCGTGCTTGATCGCTCTCGACGATCAATGCGGCGAACGCGAAAAAGCGATCGGTCTCGCTTACGCGAAAGGCATTGGCGGCACCAAGGGCGGCGTCATCCAAACGACGTTCAAAGAAGAAACCGAAACCGACCTCTTCGGCGAACAAGCCGTTCTCTGCGGCGGCGTTAGCGCCCTCATCAAGGCCGGCTTCGAAACCCTCGTCGAAGCCGGTTACCAACCGGAAATGGCGTACTTCGAATGCATGCACGAAATGAAGCTCATCGTCGACTTGTTCTACCAAGGCGGCCTGAACTACATGCGTTACAGCGTTTCGAACACCGCCGAATACGGCGACTACACCCGCGGCCCGCGCGTCGTCGGTCCGGAAGCGAAGAAGGAAATGAAGAAGATTTTGGAAGAAATCCAAAACGGAACCTTCGCTCGCGACTTCCTCCTCGAAAACCAAGTCAACGCGCCGTTCTTCAAGCGCACCCGCGCCGCGGAACACGATCACCAACTCGAACAGGTCGGCAAACGTCTCCGCAAGATGATGTCGTGGATCGACGCGAAAGAATTCTAATTAACGCTTAGAATTCCGTTTGAAACGGCGATTTTTCCGACGCGAAGCGATTTCGGTTTGCCGATCGTTCCGCGTCGGAGCGCCTTTTTAGGCGTTTTCGCTCCCTAGTTTTTCTATTTTGCGCAATTTGACGAAGCGACGCGCGTTTTTGCGTCGGCGACGGGGGAACGAAATGAAAAAGACGACGTTATTTTTTCTTTTTACGTTATTATTTCTGCAATTATCGTTTTTTGTCGCGGGATTGAGCGTTTTTGACGCGACCGTCGCGGCGCAAGAGCCCGAGACGGCGAATCCGTTGGCGGCGCCTCCGATTTTGCGACCGATTCCGGAAAAGCACGCCGACGCGAACCGACGTTGGCAGGGGATTCCAAGTCTCGAAGTTTCGCGCGACGGCGGCGTCTGGGTTTGTTGGTATTCCGGGGGGGGAGGCGAGTGCGGCGAGAATTTCGTTCTGCTTTCATACAGCGGCGACGGCGGCGAAACTTGGTCGAAGCCGATTTTCGCGATCGACCCGCCCGGGAACGTTCGCGCGTTCGACCCGGCGATCTGGAGCGACCCGAACGGCAAACTTTGGCTCTTCTGGGCGCAGGGCGAAGAGTCGCGATTCAACCCGTCGATTTGGGACGGTCGCGTCGGCGTTTGGGCGGTAACGACCGAGAATCCGGAAGCGGGCGTCGACGCCGTTTGGAGCGAGCCGCGCCGCCTTTCCAACGGCATTATGATGGGGAAACCGCTCGTCGACTCGAAGAACCGTCGGCTTTTCCCGGTCGCTATTTGGCGGTTCGATTCAAAGTATAAAATCGACGAAAAGCTCCGCGGCGCGGCGGTTTACGTATCGACCGACGGCGGCGAAACGCTCGACTTTTACGGTCGAGCCGAGGTTCCGCGCGACGTTTCGATTTTCGACGAACATAGTCTCGTCGAGAAAAAAGACGGAACGCTTTGGCTCCTAAATCGAACGACGTATGGAATCGGCGAATCGTTCTCGACCGACGGCGGCGCGACTTGGACGCCGGTCGTTCCGTCGAAAATTAAGCATACGTCGTCGCGATTTTTTGTTCGCCGTTTGAAATCCGGCGCGCTTTTGTTGGTGAAGAACGGCCCGGTCGACGCCGACGTCGGGCGCTCGCGGATGACGGCGTTTCTCTCGACCGACGACGGCGAAACTTGGAGCGACGGTCTCGTTTTGGACGAGCGGAACAACGTTTCGTATCCCGACGGCGGCCAAACGGAGGACGGAACGATTTTCGTTACCTACGACTTCGACCGTTACGGCGAACGCGAAATTTACGTCGCGCGTTTTACCGAGGCGGACGTCGCGGCGGGGAAAATCGTTTCCGACGTCGGGCGCTTGAAAATTTTGGTCAATAAAGCGACCGGCGCGAAGTAAAACGTTCGCGGACGCGGCTCTGAAATGTTAAAATGGGAATGTCGCGCGGTTAAGGTGGTTTCGTCGACCGCCTTTTCGCCTTAAAACGACGTTTTTCGCCGTTGGGGCGGCTTAGGTAGTTTGGACAACCGCTTTTTGAATATATTTTAGGCAAGCTGGGCGATTTGGGTGGTTTTGTCAACCGTCGGCAATGTCGGAAGAATAAACTGGGCGATTGGGGCGGTCGGCGCGGTTTCGTCGACCGATTGGGAACAAAGAAACAAAGGCGAGCGAGGCGCGACGATGGAATTGACGCGGTTTCATCCGAGTTATTTTCAAAATTTTCGATACGTTTATCCGGTGGTGAGCCGCCGCGCGAACGGCGTTTCGCTCGGCGTCAATTTGAGCCCTTCGAAGCGGTGTAATTTCCGTTGCGTTTATTGCCAGGTCGACCGCTCGGAGCGTTGCGCCGACGCGTCGGTCGACGTCGCCGTCGTTCGTCGCGAGTTGGAAACGGTCGCGAAAACAACCGTTTCGGGCGACCTTTTCCGTTGCGAACGCTTTGCGCAAACGCCGGT
The DNA here is from genome assembly GCA_017559825.1 of Thermoguttaceae bacterium. Lineage (GTDB taxonomy): Bacteria > Planctomycetota > Planctomycetia > Pirellulales > Thermoguttaceae > RUG369. The sequence goes on from JAFYQR010000142.1 coordinate 59,217, forward strand.
GAACAAACGAGTTTTGCGCGATTTCGCATTTAGCGGCGACGGCGAGCCGACGCTTGCGCCGGAGTTCGGCGCGGCGGTCGACGCGATGATCGACGTTCGAAAAACGCTCTCGCTTGACGACGTGAAGTTGACGCTCATAACCAACGCGACGACACTCGCCGAGTCCCGCGTCGCCGACGCGCTCGACCGCTTGGCGGCGAACAACGGCGAAATTTGGGCTAAACTCGACGGCGGCGACGCGGAACGGGTGAAAACGCTCGACCGAACCGCCGTTCCGTTCGAGCGGATTTTGCAAAATATCGCGTTCGCGGCGAAGCGTTGGAACGTTAAAATTCAAACCGCCGCGCTTTCTTGGAACGGAGCCGCGCCGACCGACTCGGAAATCGAGCGATATTGCGACCGAGTCAAAGAAATTGTCGACGGCGGCGGAAGTCTTGGCGGCGTCCAGCTTTACACCGTCGCCCGCGTTCCGTCCGAACCGCGAGCGGTCGCGCTCGACGACGCGAAAATGGACGCGTTGGCGGCGACGATTCGCGAAAAAACCGGCCTGCCTGTCGACGTTTTTTATTCGAAATGACGGCGCGTTTTGTCTAAATTGCTTAAACTAACAAAATCGGGCGATTCCGAGACGACGTCGACGAGCGTCGAGCCGGAATCGCCTTGAACTTTCGACGTCGAAACTTCTTGAAAATGTGAAAATGGGGGGGCGAGTAAAAATTTAGCGCCGTCTTTTCAAGTTTTTTTCTCTTTTTTTTCCAAAAACGGCGAAAAACGGCAAAAATTTTCTTGCAATCCGCGTCGCGTTCGCATATGATTCTTTTGTCGGGGCGAGGGAGTTTTCAAAACGCTCGCTCCGAAACTTGTCCTTAAGCGAAGCGCCGACGCGCGCCGACCGCTTTCGGAAGCCTCCGTCCTTTCGTCGACGAAAACGCTCGCGACGCCGACCGCTTTCGCCGACTCGGGCCGTTCGATTTTCCGCATTGCCGTATTTTTTTCGGTTTCACGGTCGATTTTCGGCGAAAACGACCGTTCGACGTCGCGGATAAAAACGAGCGCTAAAATAAGGGGGATGGAACGACGACGATCGGCGCGGCGTTTCGAAAATCTTGATCCCTGTTCCCCTCCGTTAGAGGGGTATTAAGGAGAGACGAACGATGCAAATTCAAGTTCAAGCGCGACACGGTTCCTTGGCTGACGCCACTCGCCAAAAGATTGCCGATAAAGTGGAAAAACTGGGGCGTTTCATCGAGCGCGTTTCTAACATCGACGTGATGGTCGACCTTGAAAAAGCGGATCAACCCGTCGTTGAAGTCGTCGTTTCGACGGAATTGAAGAAAGATTTTCGCGCCGATTACACCTCCGGCGATCTTTGGGGATGCCTCGATCAAACGATCGATAAAATCGAGCAGCAAATGCGCAAGTTTAAGGAGAAAATGACGGATCACCGTTGACGGGAGCGCCCGTCGTTCGCGGCGAACGTTGAACGCGCCGCCGACGTCGATTTTTGCTTTTCGCAAATTTTCGCGTCGGCGGCGCGCCCGTTTGAAACGCGTTCGATCCTTAAAAAAGGTTATTTTGACGCGCCTTCTTCATTTTTCTTGACCTTTCTTTCCGACGAAACCGCTCGAAGCGCTATACAAAGTTGGAATTTCCGTTAAAATGAACGTTGGCGCCAAAAAAATTTCGGCGGACGATTTTTCGCGACTTCAACGTTTCGTCGATATGGAAAGCGCGACGGAATTATGCGGACGGCGCCGTCAAGAACCAATTAACCCGAACCGCGTTGCTTCCCCTTGCTGATTTAGGAGTATTTTGAATGAAATTTTCCGATTTTATTCTCGTCGATTCGATCATTACCGGCCTTAAAGCGACGACGAAGGAAGGCGTCGTTCGCGAAATGGTGCAATCGTTGCAAGAAGCCGGCGGAATCCCCGAGGCGGAATACGAAGGAATCGTCAACGCGATTATGCGTCGCGAAGAGCTCGGTTCGACCGGCATCGGTCGCGGCATCGCCGTTCCGCACACCAAACATATTAGCGTCGATCGTCTCGTCGGCACCGTCGCCATTAGCGCCGAAGGCGTCGATTTCGAATCTCTCGACTGCGAAAAAGTCAATCTCTTCTTCCTGCTCGTTTCTCCGCCCGACCGTCCCGGCGAACACCTCCGCGCTCTCGAGCACATCACGCGTCAACTCAAAGACGACGGTTTCTGCCGTTTCCTCCAACAATCGCGCGATCGCGACGATATTTTGAATCTGTTGGAAGAAGCCGACGCCAACGTTTTCGGCAAGTAAGTTTGTCGACGTTGTTTTTACGGGATTTCGCTCTCGGCGTTCCGTCGCGAACGCGCCGCGGCGAATCCCGAAAACGTTTTCCGACGTCGATTTTCACCCTTTCGCCGCGTTTTTTCTTTAAAAACGCGCGAACGGACGTCGAGCGTCGCGTCGTCGGAAGGCGGCGTCTTAACGCGACGATAAATTAGGAGAGAGCGCGAACGAATGATCCTTTCGAAGGAATTAACGGTTGAAAACAAGGCGGGTTTTCATGTGCGCGTCGCTTCGATGATTTGCAAAACGGCGATGAAATACGAAGCGAAAATATCGTTAGTCAAAGGCGCGTACTCCGCCGACTGCAAAAGTTGCCTCGACTTGCTGACTTTGATGGCGCCCTGCGGCGAGCGATTGACGTTGACCGTCGACGGAGCCGACGGCGAGGACGCTCTCAACGCGATCGGACTCCTTTTCGAGCGTAAATTTTACGAAGACGAATTCGCCGACGCGGAGAAAAACGAGTAACGATTCCGTCGGCGCGTTCGTTCGACGATTAGCGCCGATTTCAAGCGAATTTTTTACCCGAGCGCCGGAAAAACGCCGATTTCGTGGAAAACGACGTCGCGTTTGGGAGGCGGGGCGCGTACTTGAGAGGAAACGCGTCGCCGAGCGTCGGGACGCGTTCCGTTTGGTTTTGACATTCATCGAGCCGCGTTCATGAAAATTTTTCAAGGCATTCCCGTGTCGCCCGGCGTCGCGATCGGCCCGACGGCCGTCGTCGATTCCGAGGTGCGCGTTCGTCGACGTAAGATCGAATCGGCGCAGGTTGAAAAAGAGCTCGAACGCTTGGCGGCGGCGATTCCCGTCGCGCAAGAAAAGTTGCGTGCGAATCGAGACGCGGTCGAACGGCAGCTTGGGAAGGAGTACGCCCAAATTTTCGAGGCGCACCTCCTGATATTGAGCGATCCCAAACTCCGCGGCGAAATTGAAACGAACGTTCGCGACGACCTCAATTCGGCCGAGCGAGCGGTCGAAAAAGCGTTCGACCGGCACGCCGATTTGTTGCGCGGGCTTCAAGACGCGGCTTACGCGGAGCGAGCGAACGATATTCTCGACGTGAAAACGCGGCTTTTGGGAGAATTGCTCGAGGCGCGGGAGGATTCCGGCTCGGCGAACGAGCGTCCGACGATTTTGGCGGCGTCGAATTTGACGCCGAGCGCGGCTTCGAATCTCGATCCGACGAAAACGCTTGGAATCGTCGCCGAAACGGGCGGACTCGGGAGCCATACGGCGATCGTCGCGTCGGCGCTGCAGATTCCGACCGTGTTGGGCGTCGGCGCGTTTCTCGCGAGCGCGGTCGACGGAACGACGGCGATCGTCGACGGCGACGCCGGGCGCTTGATTCTCGATCCGTCCGAGGAGATGCTCCGAAAATACGTCGCGAAACGAGACGCCTTGCGACGCGAAAAAGAGCTTTTGGCGACGAATTACGCGTCGGCGCCGGCTCAAACGAAGGACGGAGTCGCCGTTAAGATTAGCGGCAATATCGAGTTCCCCTACGAGGCCGAGGAGTGCCGCAAAAACGGCGCGCACGGCGTCGGCCTTTATCGCACGGAATTCCTTTATTTGGCGCGAGCCGCCGGTTCGCTTCCGGACGAAGAGGCGCATTTTCAAGCGTACAAAGCGGTCGCGGAGAAAATGGAAGGGCGTCCCGTCGTTATTCGCACGTTCGACTTGGGCGCCGACAAGTTGCCCGAGGGGCTGACGTTCGCTTCGACGAAAGAACCGAATCCGTTCATGGGGCTGCGGAGCATTCGGCTGTCGTTGCGGAACACCGAGATGTTTCGCGTGCAGTTGCGAGCGATTTTGCGAGCCAGCGTGTTCGGAAAATTCCGCGTGATGTTTCCGCTTGTCTCGACGATTACGGAATTTCGACAGGCGAAAATGATTTTCCGCGACGTTTGCGAAGAGCTCGCGGAGGAAAATATACCGTTCGACCCGGATATTCCGTTGGGGATTATGGTCGAAACGCCCGCGACCGCGCTCATGCTCGAACTTTTCGTGCACGAGGTCGACTTTTTCAGCGTCGGCACGAACGATTTGCTGCAGTACACGATGGCGGTCGACCGAAGCAACAAGGACGTCGGTTTTTTGTACGAGCAAGAGTCGCCGGCCTTGATTCGGCTTCTCAAACATATCGTCGACGTCGCTAAAATGTACGGAAAACCGGTTTCGTTGTGCGGGCAAATGGGGAGCGCTCCCGCGAACGCGCTCCTGCTGCTGGGGCTCGGTTTTAGGAGTTTGAGCGTCGCGCCCGGCATGATTCTGCAAATTAAGAAGGTTTGCGGAAACGTAACGATTAAAGAGTGCGAGGAAATTGCGCAAAACGCGCTTTTTAAGGAAACGTCGACGTCGATGCGCGTTTACTTGCAAAGCGAATTTCGGCGGCGTTTTCCGGCGGCGAACGATTACGACGCTTGACGTCGACGAAAAAATAGAGAAAATAGTCGGAGCCGAGTCGAGCGAACGATTCGGCTCCGAAATTGGAAATTTAACGAGCGCGACGTTCGAAGCGTCGCGTTCGTTTGTTGATAAAATAGAGAATATGCGTTTCGTTTTTCGGGTCGCATCAACCTCGCCCAAGAGCGGCGGACGCGTCGAGGGAACTCGATTCGCTTCCGCTTTTGGAAAACAGACGGCGGGCGCTTTTGGGAGCGGCGGCGTTGAAACGGGGAGCGTTCGACGCGAAAACTAAGATCAATGAAAGGCGTTTCGACAAAAGACGAGTCGAAACGATCGAACTTTATGGTTCGTCGACGATACAGACTTCGATTCCGCAAAAAGGGCAACCTCTGTTTCATCGGACATCGCGACCTCTTGCGAGCGATGGAGCGGCTTTTGCGTCGCGCCGATTTGCCGGTCGCGAAGTCGCAAGGGTTCCATCCGAAGCCGAAAGTCAGCTATATTTCGGCGCTTCCGCTCGGTTTTGCGAGCGACGACGAAGCGATGGAACTCGTTCTCGACGAAGATTGGGCGCCGGAAACGCTCCTCGAGCGGATGAACGCCGCGAGCGTTCCCGGGTTGGAGTTCTGGCAAGCGATCCCGCTCGACGACAAAGCGCCGAAAGCGCAAGCCGCCGCGTTCGAATACGAAGCGGCGGTTCCGGAGTCGAAACGGGAGGCCGCGAGCGCTAAAATCGCCGAATTTTTGGCGGCGACGAGCGTCGAAGTCGTCAAATCGAACGGCAAAACGGTCGACGCTCGTCCGGCGGTTCTCGACATGACGCTCGACGGCGAGACGTTGCGCCTGAAAATCGCGGCGCAAGACGGGCCCGAAGCCGGCGTCCGCGAGATTTTAAGCGTTCTCGAACTCGACGGCGAACTCTTTCGATCGATCTTTCCGAACCGAACCGCGACGTTGGTTAAATAGCGGCGTTGGGCGTTTGCGCGGCGTTATTTAGCGTCGCGGCGTTAGACGACGGCGACGGCAACGTCGGCGGACGGAGGGAATATCGCCTTATCGTCTCAAGAAAGTGAAAAGTTTTATGTCTCAAAAAATGCTGGTGAACGCGCGGCAACCGGAAGAGTGCCGCATCGCGGTCGTCGAAGACGGCGTTCTCGAAGAGCTTTACGTCGAACGAACGACGAACGACAATTACGTCGGGAATATTTATAAGGGCGTGATCGTCAACATCGAGCAAAGTATTCAAGCGGCGTTCGTCGATTTCGGCGTCGGACGCAACGGATTTTTGCACATTAGCGACGTCGAACCGCATTATTTCAAACAAGCGCCGAATTTCGTTCCGAAAGAGAACGACGATCGTCGCCGTTTCGGCGGCAAACGTCGCGGCGACCGCCATTTCGACGACGATTTCTGCGATTACGGTCGTCCGAAAGTGAAGCCGCCGATTCAAGACGTCTTCCAAAAGGGGGACGAAGTCGTCGTTCAAGTCATTAAAGAGGGGATCGGCACCAAGGGCCCGACCCTTTCGACGTACATCAGCATCCCGGGACGTTACCTCGTCTTGATGCCGGCCCTCGGTCGCGTCGGCGTTTCCCGCAAGATCGAAGACGAGTCGACCCGCCGCAAGCTCCGCGCCTTGATGGACGAGCTGAACCCGCCGAAGGGGCTCGGTTTCATCGTTCGCACCGCCGGCGCCGACCGCACCCGCAAAGAACTCGCGCTCGACTTGGCGTACCTGATGCGCCTTTGGAAGTCGATCGTTCGCCGTATTAAGAACCTGCCGGGCCCGGTCGGGATTTACGAAGAAAGCGACATGATCATCCGCACGATTCGCGACGTCTTCACCGCCGACGTAGAGTCGATCGTCGTCGACGAAGAGTCGGCTTACGAACGCGCGAAAGAGTTCCTGCAAGTGATCATGCCGCGTTACGCCGACCGCATCAGCTATTACGACGGGCGCGAACCGCTCTTCGCCAAGTGCAAGGTCGACCGTGAAATCGCGAAGATTCACAGCCGCAAAGTCGCGTTGAAAGACGGCGGCTCGATCGTCATCGACCAAACGGAAGCGCTCGTCGCGATCGACGTCAACAGCGGCAACTTCCGCACGAACGACTCGCCGGAGGAAACAGCGTTCCAGATGAACTTGCGCGCCGCGAAGGAAATCGCCCGCCAAATTCGCCTCCGCGACCTCGGCGGCGTCATCGTCAACGACTTCATCGACATGACGAACGAAGCGCACCGCCGCGCCGTCGAACGCACCCTCCGCGACGCCGTTAAGCGAGACCGCTCGAAGACGAAAATTTTGCGCACCAGCCCGTTCGGCTTGATCGAAATGACCCGTCAACGCGTTCGTCCGGGGCTCAAGCGGAGCATTTATCGCGAATGCCCGTGCTGCCGAGGCGGCGGCGCGATCAAATCGGTCGAGAGCATGGCGCTCGAAATCATTCGCATGTTGACCTTGGCCGGTCAAGAAGCGAAAGCGTCGCAAATCGTCGTTCGCGTCGCGGACGAAGTCGCCGAATATTTGAACAATAAAAAGCGGCTCCAATTGGCGCAAATCGAAACCGAAGCGAACGTTTCGGTCGCTCTGCGCAGCGTCTCCGACGTTTGGCCGGAACACCTCGAAATCGAAATTTTCGACGAATCCGGGAAAAAAGTTCCCTTTACCCGCGAGGGGGCCCTTGGCGTCAACTTGGATTGACGTATAATAAAGACGTTTATTTTGTTCGTTCCCTTAATCCTCTTCTGCGTCGAACCCTTTGAGTTCGGCGGCGAGCGTTGGAAACGTCCGGCAACGGGCGGCTAAACGTCGCGAGAAGCGGAAGACGGAGCCGGGGTTCCCAAGATTGCGCGAAACGAGCGTTTTGACGGTTTTGCGTCTTGCCGTTCGTTTCGAACGTCGAAAGCCGACGAACGACGCTTCGCCGAGGCGGTTTTAGCGTCGATTTCGGAACGCGAAAGCGATTTCGAGCGACGAAACGCCGAGCGAGCGACGTTCTTTGAATCCGATTTTTTGCCGTTAGGTGAAAACGGAATATAGCGCGCGCCCGAAAACTGGGAAAGAAAACGATATTCGGCGCAAAAACGAGACCGTTTCGCGTAAAATACGCAAGCGGCGAAAAGTTTAACGAACAGTTTTAAGGGAAAAAGGATTTACCATGTACGCTATTTTCAAAGACGGCGGCCACCAATACAAAGCTGAAGTCGGCAAAAAAATGTATCTCGAACTCCGCGACGTCGAACCGGGAACCCCGATCGAACTGACCGAAGTCCTCGCGATCAGCAAAGACGGCGACGTCAAAGTCGGCCAACCGACGATTCCGGGCGCGAAAATCGTCGCCGAAGCGATGACGAAAGAAAAGGGCCCGAAACTTGTCATTCGCTGGTTCCGTCGTCGTAAGAACAGCCGCAAAAAGAACGGTCACCGCCAAACGTACATTAAGGTCGAAATTAAAGAAATTATCGAAGGCTGAATCTAATTTCAGCGTTCGCGCTTGATTTCGAACGAAAAACGGAGAAGCGGGGAAATCTTCCCTGTTTCTCCGTTTTTTTATTGCGTCGTCCGACGAACCCGTGCCCGCAAATTATCGGCGAAACGACGGCGAAAAGAAAAAAGACCGAAACTTATCGTGCGTTAATTCCGGCGTCGACGTTGCGCGGAGAGAAAAAAGGCGCCGAATAATACGTCGCGAATTGACGACAAGAAATAAAAAACGGCGTCGGAAACAAATACCGGCGCCGTTTTTTTAGCGAGAAGCGGGAATTAGACGAGCGTTGTGAATTGTTCGTTGACGCGGAGGTCGCCGCAGTTCAGGTAACGGATGTCCTTAATGCCGAACTTCATCATCGCCAAGCGGGTGAGGCCGACGCCGAACGCGAAACCGCTGTATTCTTTCGGATCGATTCCGCCGTGTCGCAAGACTTCCGGGTGAATGAGACCGCAAGGAATCAGCTCGATCCAACCGTCGCCGCAGGTCGGGCAGCCTTTACCGCCGCAGAGGAGGCAGTTCAGGTCGAGTTCGAAGCCCGGTTCGACGAACGGGAAGTAACCCGGGCGAAGACGGACTTTAACGTCGCGCTTGAAAACTTGGCTCAAAATCGTTTTCATCGTCGCGATCAAGTTGGCGACCGAAATATTCTTGTCGACGACGAGCCCTTCGCATTGGTAAAAGGTGTTTTCGTGGCTCGGGTCGACCGCTTCGTAACGGAAGCAACGGCCCGGGAAAATCGCGCGAATCGGCGCTCCAAAGCGTTGCAGCGTGCGGACTTGGTTCGCCGACGTGTGCGTGCGCAAAATCAGCTGATTTTTGAGCCAAAAAGTGTCTTGCATGTCGCGCGCCGGGTGGTCGCCCGGGATGTTCAGCGCTTCGAAGCAGAAGTATTCCGACTCGACTTCCGGGCCGTAAAGGACGGAAAAGCCCATCCCTTGGAAGACGTCTTCCAGCTCCATTTGCGTCAACGTGATCGGGTGAAGCGCGCCGAGTCGACGGCCCTTGCCGGGCGCGGTCAGGTCGAGATCGTTCGTTTTGCGGCGAATCGCGGACGCTTTGAATGCTTCGGCGGCGGCGGAGATTTCGGCGGTCGCGAAATTTTTCAATTCGTTAAGACGTTGGCCGAAGCTCTTCTTTTCTTCGACCGTCATTTTGCTAAAGTCGGCGCTTTTCGCAAGCGTCGTGATCGAGCCTTTGCGACCGAGGTAATCGACGCGAATTTGCTCGACTTGCTCCGCCGACGTCGCCGACTTCAAATCTTGAACGAGCCGTTCCTTAATTTCTTGCACGGAAATCTCTCCCAATCGATACAAACGGAATCGCGACCGTCGCGCCGGAACCGTCGAGGCGGGCGGCGTCGGAAGCGGTCGGAAATTTTGTCAAAAATCGTTAAATTGGCTGAAAAAGCGTCGTCGAGAGCGCGGCAAGCGACGCGTCGACTAAACGTCCCCTTATATTATAGCGTCGTCTTCGATTTGCGTTAGGAGCGCCGGGGCGATTTTTTGCGACTTTTCGCCGAGAAAACGATTTTGCCGACGGACTTTTCCCGCTTAACGGTCGTTGCGAACAAATGGGCGACAAAATAGAGGAATTGGCGAAACAGACGCGCGCGGCGAGCGGCAAGACCGACGAGCGAAGCTGTCAATTTGACTCTTCAACAAGGCGAAACGGCGTCGATTTGGCGAAATCGGCGACAAATGCGGCGGCGAACGCGAATGAAGCGGTCGGGATAAAATAAAATTTTTTTACTAAAAAAGAAGAAAAAAGGCGGTTTTAAGATGTTTTTTGAAGAAAAAAACGGCGTTTGGCGCCGCGTTTGCCTAATGAAAAACGAGTGTTGGGAACAGCTCGTTTGGAACGGAATTAAATAAGGAGGACGAGAATGAATTTTTCTTTCGATAAATTGACGACTAAATCGCAAGAAGCGATCGCCGGAGCGCAACGGCTCGCGACGACGAAAGGGAATCCGGAAATCGGCGGGCTTCACCTCCTTGCGGCGGCGCTCGAAGAACGGGACGGCGCGGTCGCTCCGATTTTTGGCGCGATCGGCGTCGACGTCGCCCGACTGAAAAAAGCGGTCGACTCGGAAATCGCCCGACTGCCGCGCGTCGAGGGAACGACGCCGTCGCCGAGCGCCGAGCTGCAAAAGATTTTCGTTAAGGCGGCGGAAGAAGCGACGGCGCTGACCGACGAGTTTATTTCGACCGAACACCTGCTCCTCGCGTTGACCGTCGTCGACGGGAAGGCGAAAACGTTGCTCGACCTTTTCGGCGTCGATCGAACGAAGATTCTCGAAGGCGCGAGCCGAGTGCGCGGGAACAATCGCGTCGTCGACCAAGAGCCGGAAGGGAAGTTGCAAGCGCTTGCAAAATATGGGATTAACTTGGTCGAGCGGGCGCGTCGCGGCAAACTCGACCCGGTGATCGGGCGCGACGCCGAAATCCGCCGCGTCGTTCAGGTGCTGTCGCGACGAACGAAGAACAACCCGGCGCTCGTCGGGGAACCGGGCGTCGGGAAGACGGCGAGCGCCGAGGGGCTCGCGCTCCGCATCGTCGAGGGAGACGTGCCGGAAAGCCTTAAAGATAAAGACGTTGTCGCGCTCGATATGGGCGCTTTGATCGCCGGAGCGAAGTTTCGCGGCGAGTTTGAAGAGCGGCTGAAAGCGGTGTTGAAAGAGGTCGAAGCGTCGAACGGGCGGACTATCCTTTTTATCGACGAGTTGCACGCTGTCGTCGGAGCGGGGAACGCGCAGGGGAGCGCCGACGCCGCAAACCTTCTCAAACCGGCGCTTGCGCGGGGCGAGGTGAAGTGCGTCGGCGCGACGACGTTCGACGAGTACCGCAAATATATCGAAAAAGACCCGGCGCTCGAACGACGGTTCCAGCCGATTACGGTCGCCGAGCCGAGCGTCGAGGACGCGTTGGCGATTCTTCGCGGGCTGAAAAACCGGTACGAATCGCACCATAAAGGCGTTAAAATCAAGGATTCGGCGCTCGTCGCGGCGGTCGAGCTTTCGAAACGCTACCTCCCGGAGCGGTTCCTGCCGGACAAGGCGATCGACCTGATGGACGAGGCGATGAGCCGCTTGGCGATGGAGCTTCAAAGCGTTCCGACCGATATCGACGACGCGCGACGTCGGCTAACGCAGTTAAAAATCGCCGAGCGACAACTTGTCGACGAAACGGAGCCGAGCGCCGTCGCCCGACTCGCCGAGATTCGCAAAGAAATCGCCGCGAAGACGGAAACGTTGGCGGAACTGAACTTGCGTTGGGAAAAAGAGAAAAGCGGCGTTGGCGATTCGAAGCGGCTGCGCGAAAAAATCGACGATAAACAGCTCGAATACCAAAACTTAGACGCGAGCATTAAAGCGGCGTATTCGCGCGGTCAAGCGGTCGAAAACGCGCAATTTCAACGTTTGGCCGAGCTTTATTCGGAGGTGCAAAACCTGCAGAAACAGCTCGACGCCGTCGAGGAAGAAGAGGAACGCGCCGCCGCCGAAGCGACCGAAAACGCGACTTCCGGAATTGCTAAAGCGCCGCCGAAAAAGCTGTTGCGTCAAGTCGTCGGGCCGGAGGAAATAGCCGAAATCGTCGCGCTTTGGACCGGCGTTCCGGTCGGGCGAATGCTCGAAACGGAGCGGGCGAAGCTCCTCGTTTTGGAAGACCGTCTGCGCGCGCGGGTCGTCGGGCAGGACGCCGCCGTCGACGCCGTGTCGAACGCGGTGCGTCGAAGCCGAAGCGGGCTCCAAGACCCGGGGCGCCCGATCGGTTCGTTCCTCTTTCTCGGCCCGACCGGCGTCGGGAAGACGGAGCTTTGCAAAGCGTTGGCGGAAGCGCTTTTCGACGACGAAAACTCTATCGTAAGAATCGATATGAGCGAGTTTATGGAGAAACACTCGGTCGCGCGGCTGATCGGGGCGCCTCCCGGATACGTCGGATACGAGGAAGGGGGCGTTTTGACCGAAGCGGTTCGGCGCAGGCCTTACAGCGTCGTTCTTTTCGACGAAATCGAAAAAGCGCATCGCGACGTGTTCAACGTCTTTTTGCAACTCCTTGACGACGGACGACTTACCGACAATCAAGGGCGAACGGTCGACTTTTCGAACGCGTTGATTGTGATGACGTCGAATTTGGGGAGCCGCGCGATTCAAGAAATCGCATCGCAAGGCGGGACGACGGAAGAACTTAACGAAGCGACGACGATAATTTTGCGCGAGCGGTTCTTGCCGGAATTCCTCAATCGCATCGACGAGACGATCGTTTTCCAACCTCTTGCGAAAGAAGAGATTAGGAAGATTGTCGAGATTCAGACGCGCAAGTTGAAGACGCTCCTGGCGAAGCAAAACGTCGACTTGACGCTGACCGACGCGGCGCTTGACGGAATCGCGGAACTCGGATACGACCCGGCGTTCGGCGCGCGTCCGCTCAAACGCGTTATTCAACAACGGTTGCAAAACCCGTTGGCGTTGGAGTTGCTGAAACGACCGGCGACGTTCGGCGGGGAAAACGCGCCGCGTCGGGAGATTGTCGTCGACTTCGACGGCGGCGAGTTCCGGTTTAACGTCGTCGGCGATAAGCGCTGACGTTTAACGATTTGCGATTCGGTCGTTGACCAAGAACCGCGTTTTCCGCTCGAAAGGGACGGAGAACGCGGTTCGGCGTTTCTTGCAACGTTACCTTTTAAAACGGGTTAGCGTTAGTCGGCGAGGCGAACGACGACCGGTTCGGCGCCGTCTTTTTCGACGGTCGTTTCGAGCGTTTTCGTCTTGTCGCCGACGCGAACGGTTAAGCGGTAATCGCCGAGGAAAACGCGAGTTGCGACTTCGCCGGCTTCGTTCGACGTCACGTCGAGGTTCGAGCGCCAAGTTTCGCCGACCAATTCTTGCCAAACTTTACCGGCGCTCGTCGGCGTCCAATTCGCGGTGAAATACGCCGATTCCGGGCGCCAGTGCGAGCGTTCCCAAAAGCCCCAAATCAAGATTTCGTCGACCGCCGGATGCGAGAACGCCGCCGTCAGAAAGTCGCGCGTAAACTCGGCTTGGAACGCTTTGTCGGTCGCGTCGACGTCGTGTTCGGTGATCGAAATCGGGAGACCCAACTCGGCGAAACGGTCGAGAATTTCGAGGAGGCGTTCCGGCGGCGTCGCGGTTTGACCGAAATGGCTCTGCATTCCGATACCGCCGATGGGGGCGCCGGCGTCGATCAGTTTCTTAATCTCGCGAAAATACGAGTTTTGCTTGCGGCGGTCGAGCCCTTCGCCGGAGAGAATCCCGTAATCGTTGATGAAGAGGCGCGCGTTCGGGTCGGCGGCTCGCGCTTCTTGGAACCAATCGACGAGAATATCGTCGCCTAAAATCTTTAAAATATCGTTGTTATCGTGAATTTCGTTGACGACGTCCCAGTCGACGACGCGGCCTCGCAAAGCCGACGCTTCGTCGCGGATGTGTTCGCGAATCGCGGCGTCGAGCGCTTCCGGATTCGACGCGAGTTCCTTCCAACGCGGCGTCGAGTTGCGCCAAGACGGCCAAACGAGGCAGTGCCCGCGAACGTCGATTCGGCGTTCGTCGAGCCAATCGAGCGCCCGGAAAACGTCGGCGCGATTGCGGCGGTTTTGCCAACCGAACCATTTGAGATCGTTTTCGAAAACGGCGCGGTTGCAGTACTTAGCGAGGAAATCGCGATATTGATCGGCGTTGGAACCTTGCGCGAGTAGGCGACCCGCGACGACCGCCGTCCCCCAACCGAACGCCGAGCGTGTTTGGCGAATCTCGACCGTCGCGTTCGGAACCGGTTTTCCGTCGGCGTCGACGATTTTCAACGTCAAGTCGCCCTTGCGGATTTTCTCGATGCGTTCCTGCGCGGCTGTTCGCCAAGGCGCGTCCGGCTCGGCGCCCTTGTAACGCGGCTCCGAACTCCGGAGCGCCGAAACGTCGAAATTCGTTCCGAACGACGAGAGCTTAACGTCGGCGATTTCAACGGTTTGCGGCAAATAGCCGAGAAAGAAAACGATCGCGCTTCCCCCGGCGTTTCGCGACTCGACGCAGCGGAACGGAAGGGAATAGTCGCGCCAAGCGAGCCCGAGTTCGAGCCGACGATCCAGCGACTTAACGTAAGGCGGTTGCGAGACTTCGAACATCGCGCCGAGCGAGCCGAGCCCCGACTCCGTTTTCGCCGAAACGGTTCGAGCGCGGAATTCGAGCAGGAGGACTTCTCCCTTTTGAATCGGGCGGTCGACGTCAAAACGGAGCGAAAACGCCCAAGGCGATTCCGGCGCCTCGAAGATTTCGCAACGCGCGACCGGGCCGACTCCGTCCGCTTCGTCGACGACCGAAATCGCGCCGATTCGGGTTTTACGAGCGTTCGCGGCGAACGCTTGCGCCGTCGATTCGAAGAGGAGTTCGCCGGTCGGGCGTTCTTCGGAAGTCGCCGTTTCTTGGGCGGTTGCGAACGAAGACGGAGCGTCGAGCGAGCCGAACGCGGCGGCGCCGAGCGTTAAACAAAGAGCGAGCGTTTGAAACGGCGTCGGCGGCGACGGCAAACGGGGAAAATAAGAAAAACGGCGCATCGGAAACTCCTGCGAACGTTGAGGAAAGCGACGAAATAACAAGCGCGGCGGCGAAACGCGTCGCAAGGAAGTTTCGTCGCGTCCTTATTTTACCAAAAACGTCGGCGCTTTGCAAGAATCGAACGAAAAAGGCGGCGAAACAACGAAAGACTTCCGCGCGGAACGAAGAGGCGTTTCAAGAGGCTTGACGCAAACGCAACGAGCGAGTCGTAGTCAAGGAGGAAGCGCAAACGATCGGGCTGGGCCTTTCCTAGCGTCTCTTTTCACTCTTTACGTCGGGCAACGTCGGAGACAATATTAATTTTCTATTGCCGAAGATAAAAACAAACGATGTAAAATCGTTGCAAATAAATAATTTAAAAATTAAACGTCCGTTCGTCGACTTGATAAAGAGAGAAAGAAAATCCGATAACCGTATAAAGAACGCGAATAAGAGGGAAAAAGAATAGAAAAACAAAAGTAATTTGTATGGCGACAAGGGGATGCGCCGGGATAACGCAATTATTTTTCTATAATCCTTTTTACGCGACGGGGGCTATTCGGAACACCCGTTTTTCTAAGTTCTTAATTTATAAAACGTATAGCACGCCCGGGGGGACCCTAGGGACGCTATTTGTTATTGTATTGTTAATACTTGATAAGTTATTATTACTATAATATTTACGTCTTATCTTGCTTTTGTTTTGGCCTTTCGTTCGGACCTGTATTTAGTGTAGTTTTCTTTCCGTTTTTCTCTATTGTGGATACTATTTAGGATACCGTTTTTTTGCCCCTTTCCAGCGGCTCTTCCGGCGGCCTCTATGCAGGCGACGCGCTTCACTCTTGGCGGCGGCTAGGCGGGGGGAAGCGGGGCCTTTTGCTTCTTCTTTTCTTTTTTGTTTATAAGGGTTGAAGGTTGAAAGATGAAAGTTGTTTCCTAAGCCCTTAGATTCATAGGGTTTAAGCGTTGTTGAAAGTCGAAAATCCGCGTTGAATCTTCAACCGCGTTGACGGTCGGGGGGCTTCCGGGTCCTTCCGGAGGGGGGGCAGGGGGGCGGAAGGCGCCCGACAGCCCTTCAAATACCCCTACAAAAAATAACCAACCTATCTAGTAGACATTAAACCCCCGCGCAAGGCGGGCGCGGTATTTAGCGTATTTTTAAGACGGAAACGCTAAAAATATTGACTTTTAAGAAAAAAGCGGTATAATAAAGCTATAAATTACAGGGGTTTAAGCCGTCGGCGCAACCGAGGGCAACGGAAAGGAACAAGGAGAAAATGGCAGGAAGAAACAAGGCTATTACTGTCGAACGCGTCAAGATTGCTACCGACGTCCCAAAAGACGTTTACGCCGCTTTCCGCGCGGCGCTTGTTCGGCGCGGACGGTCGGGGGCGTTTGTTTTTGCGCGATTAGCGGAATTTTACGCGCAACTGGACGACGCGGAGGAAGTGGAATTTATCGCGAAATTTTCAACGAAGCCGGAAACGACCGGGGGAGGACGCTAAAAAAGACGCGGTTATTTTTGAAGCCGTCGAACGGGCGAACGTTTGCGGCGTTCCTCTTGTCGTTTACAGCGACGGCGGGGGAACGCGATTTTTTCGACGTTGTGAAGTCGTCGACGAATTAGGGCGGGTTTTTACCAAAAACCCGGAACAATGGGAGAAGTACAGCCGGTACGGAGTCGCGCGGATTCCCGACCGTTTCATCGATAAGCGGCGGGTAGAACGCTTTGGCGACCACTGGAACCCGCGATTAGAAACGGGGAAAGTCGAGGCGTTTTTAACATACGACGGGTTTTTCCGCGCGTTCGCCGCTTCCCGTTCGTATTTTGGAACGAAGGCGCGGAACCGGTTTTTGAAGGCGCAAGAGGAAGGCGACTTAAAACGCTTGACGAAAGTCGCGTTCAAGCTCCTTGTCGAACGAGAAGCGGAAATTAAGCGACTTACCGCGCAAGAGCGGGGCGACGATTAGCGGAACGCCCCGAATTTTGCGCACAGCCGCCGCACAGGGGCCGCCGACGCGTTCGGTCGGCTCCTTTGTTGTTTTGACGCTGGAACGCGTTAGACGGGCGATTATCGGCGTTTCTCGACGATACGGCGAACGCCCGACGCTCCAACGCCTTGGCCTCTTGGCGGCGAATAGACGGAAGCGGGGGGGGGCGCGTCGCTCGACTTCTCGACGCGGGGCCGCCAAGTTGGCGCGACCGCTTGACGTTTGGCGCGTCGGCGGTATACTGGAAACGAAGAACGCGCCCGGCGAAACGTCGGGCGATAAACGATTTTTAACGACGAAGGAGGCCGGGTCAATGTCGCCCGCAAAGAAAGAACTCGACTTGTCGACGTATCAAGCCCGGTTCGCGGCGCGATTGCGCGAACTAAGGGAGAAAGCGGGATTGTCGCAAGGTGAACTGGCCGCCGCGCTTGGCGTTCAACAAAATACTATCTCGCGTTGGGAAACGGCGCTTAACGCTCCGACGGTTGGGGCGTTTCCTCTTCTCGCAAAAGCCTTGAAGCTCGACAAGGTAAAAGACTTATTCCCCGACGAATAATTTAAAAATCCAGAAAAAGGATAAAAGCCTATTGACTGTATCCGGTTTTCGGATATATTAGAGGCATAAGCAACAAAAAACCCCCGAAAAGCCGGTTCAAGTTTGGCGACTGGACGGCAAGACGGGGGCGACACGAACGGGGAAAATCCCCGCCGCTTACGTCTCTATTATACCGTCGGCGCAAGGGACGTCAAGCGGTACGCGCAAGCGCCGCCCGCTGATAATATGACGAATCAACACGCCTTCTACGCGCTCGAAAACTCCAACGGCGAAACCGTTTCCGTCAATCTTTCGAAAACTCTCCGCCCGGAACTCTTCGCGTTTCTCGAAAAAGTTTGTCGTTTCGACTACCGGTTCAACGTCGTTTTCCGTTTGGCCGCCCGTCTCACGCGAAGCGAACGGGGCGCGTCGATCGACAGCGAAATTTCTTTTGGCGCGACCGAGTATCGGGGCCGCGTTCGCCGTTACCTTCACGAACTTTACGGCTTGAACTACGGGGAAGCCTACCAAGTTTCCGACGTTATCATCGATTGGGCTTGGGGCAATTAAGGACGACGCAAAAACGACTTAACGCTTGGCGGCGGAAGCGTCGCCGGGCGTTTTGCCCGCTTTCGCGCCCCGGTTCGGGCGTTCTCAATACAACCGGGGAAGCGGCTACCCTTAGGGCCCCGCAAGCCGCGCGTTAAAGGCCGTTAGGACAAGACGTTAAGCCCCGTTTGTCGCAGCGTAAAAGCCGAACGCGCGACGTTAAAGCGCAAGCCGCGCCGCTGGAATACGGCGACGCGTTTTTTTGTCCCGACGTTGGGGGCTCTTCCCTTACAAAAACCCTTGTTTAACGCGATTTAAGGAGACGCGAACGATGAAAATTAACTGGTTGGCGTTGGAAATTGAACTGTTGGAAGCGCAATCGAAAGCGGTTCGCGCTCTTGTCCGCTCGACGAACCTTTTGACGTGGCTTCACAATCGCGACGAACGCGGCGAAATTGGCGCGACGCTCTCTTATCGCTCGAACGCTTTCGACGCGGAACTTAGCGCCGACGACGCTTCCGCCTTGGAGCAATACGCGGCGCGGGCGAACGCAAGAGCGCGGGAAGTCGAACGTCTTGCGACGGCGACGGAGGCCCCGGAATACGTCGAGCGCGTCCGCGTCTTGCGCCTGCTTACGCTCTTATCGCTTGCGCGTCTGGGCGCGAACATTAACCCCCCTCTTTCGCGCGAAACTTGGCTATTTCTCGACAGGGGCGTTAACGAACTTGCCGCCAAGTTCGCGCAAGAGGTGGGAGCGGCGAACGAAGAAGAAGCGCGGTTGGCCGTTGCCGCCGACGTTCAAGCGGTCGACGATCTGTTTTGAACTAATCCGTCGTCGCGCCTAGTGTGTTGCTTTCTTTCTCGAAGTTTGGATTATGCCGATTTTGCGCTATTTTGCAGCAAGAACTAAAATCTTTGAAATATATAAAAATTTCGTAAAAAACGCAAACACTAGGCGCAGGTTTTAAGTCGTTGCAGCTTAACGGGTTGCGAAAAATTTTTTTGAAAATTTTTTCACGGTTTTCGTCGAAAAAACGCTAGCGCTTAAACGCCTATACGCGGGGGAGTAAAGCGTTTTTGTTTGTCGGTTTTAACGTATGGGAAACACTAGGCAACGCCAAAAAAAATGCTTTACAAGAAAATAAAATTTGATAGAATGACGCGTCATCGAGGGAAACCAAGAAAAAACGAGGTTTTAGCGGCGATGAGTAGCCGCGCCGTTTTTTTGGCGTTCCTCTTTTAAAGGAGTTAAAAAGATGTATACGCCGACGACTATCGAACCGACCGTCAAGCCCGCCGCGTTGAACTTCCGAGCCGCCGCCAAGTACTTGAAAATTTCGGAACCGGCTTTTCGTAAAATCTTACAAACCGGCGAAATTCCCTACCGTAAGGCGGGCCGCCGGTATCTTATCGCGCCGCAAGTTCTCGACGCGTGGCTTGCCGGGCAACCGGCGCAAGTCGCGAAATAGTCGCCCCCTTTGGCGGTTCACAAAAAAAGAAGTCGCGTCGTCCTTTTGACGAAGGACGCGCGACTTCTCCACCCGCCGCCGGTTGAAGCAAAGTTTCCTAGGCTCATCTTCAACCGGCGGCTTTTCTATGGGAGATTATAACAAATGTCGGTACCTACCGCAACCCCGAACGCGAAAAAGCCGTTCCCGTTCGGGCAAAATTGCCGGTTCGCTTACGTCGTCGCCGACGAACGGAGTCGCGACGCTCTCGACCGGTTTTTCGACGCAAACGCCGACGGCGACCGAGCGGCGCACGTCGCGGCGGTCTATCGTAATTGGGCGAAACTTTTCGAGCGAAAAGCCGAAACGCTTCGACGCAAAAGCGGGCTTACCGTCTTCGTCGCCAACGACGACGAAGCGCGTCGCGTCGCCTTAGCCGCCGCCAAGGCTTGCGTTGAAACGGGGCTTAACGCGTCCTTTGTCGTCTTCGACAAGGGCGGCGACGGGGCCGCGTTCGAACGCCCCGGAACCGGCGAACCGGCCCCGAACGGGTACGACTTGGCGGCGTTTCTCGACGACGTTCAAAGCGCTTACCCGAACGAAGGCGGGCGCGCCGTCGGCGTTTGGCGCGACCACTTGACCGCGTTCGCCTTGTCGCCGTCGGCCTTCCTTGACCGCGTTTCGTCGGGGGCCGTCGAGCCGGAAGGCGGTTTCTTATCCGTCCGAGCGTCGGCGCGAAAAGACGGCTTGCGCGTTGAAGCGTCGCGACTTAACCGCGCGGGGCTGAACGTCTTACCGGCGATTAAGGCCCAAAAACGCCCGGTCGGAAGTTGGCAAGAGTTCCAAACGCAACGCCGCGCGGTCGACGACGCTTTCGACCGTTGCGACGCGTTGGCGGTCGTTTGCGGCGCGATTAGCGGAAACGTCGAGGTCATCGACTTTGACGCGCAAGCGGTCGACTTCGATAATTGGGCCGAACGCGTCGCCGAACTCGACGCGGACGCGGCGCAAGCGTTGTTTTCTTGCGTTTTAGAAACGACGCAAAGCGGCGGTAAACATTTGGCCTATCGTTGCGAAACGGCGGTCGACGGTAATTTGAAATTGACGACGCGGACGCTCGACGGCGCGGCCAAAACGACTATCGAGACGCGCGGGGAGGGCGGTATTGTCATCGTTGCCCCTACCGCTGGATATACCGTTATTCACGGCAATTGGGCCGCGCTTCCCGTCGTTTCGGCGGCGACGCGCCAAACGTTCCTTGACGCGGCCCGCTCGCTCTCCGAAACGCCAAAAACGCCCCCGAAACCGTCGACGCAACCGGCCCCGCCGAACGTCGCCCCGCGCTCGACCTTTTCCGGCGACTCTATCGCCGACGAACTTCGAACGAACGGCGAACTTAAACGCCGCTTAACCGCGCACGGCTGGCGGTACGTCGACACGCAAGGAGACAACGAACGTTGGCGGCGGCCCGGCAAGACCGACGACGGTATTTCCGCGACTTATTCGCTTTCGAAAGGTTGTTTTTACGTCTTTTCGTCGAACGCCTACCCGTTCGAGGCTAGCCGCGCTTATTCGGCGTTGCAAGCTATCGCCGCGCTGGACTTCAACGGCGACGAAAAGGCCGCCGCCCGGCATTATCTCGACGAACGCGACAAGCTCAACCCGCCCGCCGCGCTTCCGGAAATTGCGCTTGGCCCGGTCGGAACGTCGGCGACGGCGAACGCGTCGACGCAACCGGCGGCGCAAGGGACGAAGCAAGCCGCCGCCAAGGCCGACCCGGTGGAACGTCGCAAAGAAGAGTACCGACGCAAAGAGGCCGAACGAGTGCAAAGGGAGCTTGACGAAGAGCTTGACCCGTTCCCGCTCGAAACGCTCCCCCCGACGTTGAAGAACTTTGTCGAAACCGGGGCCGAAGTTTTGGGGTGCGAAACGGGCCCGCTTGCGCTTTCCGCTCTTTGCGTCGCCGGTTGCTTGACCGGTCGGCGTTATTCGTTGACCGTTCCGGAAGCCGGTTTTGACGCGACTTTCCCGCAAATAAGCGTTTTACTTGTCGGCGATTCGGGGGCTGGAAAGTCGCCGATTATAGGACGCGTAACGAAACCGCTGAATAAATTCGAGGACGAAGCAAATAAAAATCTTGAAAAAAAAGAGCCGTTCGCAAACTACTTAAAACCGGAGGGGACGGCGCAAGGGTTCCGGGATTTACTTATAGAAAACTGGAACGAAGGGCGACGTTATGGGACGCTTTTTTGTACAGAGGAAGCGGCGCAAACGTTCGACTTCGATAAGTCCGGCAAGGGCGCGGGAACGGCTTATTCGATTTTGATTAAATGCATCGAGGGCAAGCCGCAAGGCGTAGCGCTTGCAACGCGCGGACAAACATACGCTAGCGCCGTTTGTTGCGCTTTTCTTGGCGGCATTCAACCGGGCGCGATTCGCAACGCGTTCGAGCAAAATAACCAAGCCATCGAACAAGGTTTTATTTATCGTTTCGCGTGGGCGTTTGTCCCAAAACGTCCGCTTAGACTTCCGGAACGCAACGAAGCGCGAACGAAACGGAACGAAGAAGCGACGGCGAACTTCGAAAGGTTTTTACGTTGGCTTAACCGCGAAAACCGCGTTCCCGTTGCAGAAGCCCCGTTTCAAGTCGGCCCGGAAAAGGACGACGCGGAGCCGAAACCCGACCGCGACCGGGGGACGACGTTCGGCTTGACTAACGACGCGCTCGACGCTTATTGCGCTTTTATCCAACGGGTTAACGAAGAAGAAGAAGGCTTGATAAGGAAAGGAGCTATCACCGCTGGAACGTACCGGCACAAAGGGCCGCTTTTCGTTCTTCCGTTGGCGTTGGGGCTTCACGTCTTCCGTCAATACGACGAAGGCGCGGAACGAGCGACCGGCGACGTCGACGCGGCGACGATGGAAAACGCGGCAAGTATCGTTTATTGGTTGTGGGACGCGTTCGACCAAACTTTGAGGATTACGGGGACGCGTTCGGCGTCGATTTTCGAGCAAGCGACCGGATACGATAAAACGACGCGCCGCGTCTTGAAGGTTATCAAGGAGGCGGGCGACGAAGGCATATTGGCGGCGGATATTCCCCGCAAGGTGAAAGCGCTTAATACGTCGGGCGGCAAGCGGAAACGCGATAAAGCGCTATCGACGCTTGAAGAGGCGGGCGAAATTGTCAAGGTCGAGCAAACGCCGGGGAGCAAACGCGGCTTGAAGTATCGCGTCGCCGACTTGCGCGACGAAACGGAAGACGACGAATAAGGGGACGACAATGGCGCGGATTAAAACTAGTTACGGAAACGCCAAAACCAAGGGCGGTAAAAGACCTATTAGAGGTTGGCAAGTCTTGCGCGACGATGGTAAGTCGGTACTTCTCCACGAAAAAAATTTTACGAAACGCGTCGCCGAATATTGCCGCGACCTTATCGCGCTGATTGACCGCGACACTAACGGCGGCGGCGACTGGTGCGCGGGCCGCCTTAGCGACCATACGGAAAAAATGCTTGAACGATGTCGGGAAGACCGCCCCGCCCTCTTTGCGCTCTTGCAAAAGAGGGGATTTATCCCCGGGGCCGCGTCGATTACCGTCGGCGAACTTTACCGGCGGTACCGAGAAGCGAAAAAAGCGGAAGGGGTATCGGCGAAAACGCTTGAAAACAACGAAAACGGCGTCAATCGTCTTTTCCGGTACTTTCCCCGCGAAACGCCCGCCGACGCAATCGAGCCGCAAGACGCGCAAGCCTTCGTCAATTGGCTTCTGACCAAAGCGGAAGTAAGGGGGCGCGACAAGCTGGGATACAGTCAAGCGGCGAAAGCCGGAACGGTTGCGGTCGTTCGCAAAATTTGGAACTGGGGCGTTAAGATGGAGCTTGTCAAGCGGAATCCGTTTGGCCCCGATTGTATCGTTAAGGGGACTTTCGTAAACGCTAAGCGCGGCGTTTACGTTGGGCTTGACGACTTTCGCCGCGTCCTTGACGCTTGCCCGACGCGGGAACACCGCGCCCTTTTCGCGTTGTATCGTTTCGGCGGCTTGCGGGCGGACGAGGCGCTTCTTTTGCGTTGGCGCGACATTGACTTTAAGGCGGGGCTGATAACGGCGCCGTCGCCGAAAACGGCGCACGTCGGCAAGGAGACGCGCCAAACGCCGCTTTTCCCCCAATTACGGCAAGAGCTGGAAGCGTGGCGCCGCGACGCGGAAGAACAAGGCTTGACCGACGACGAAGACGCGCCCGTTATCGTTCGTTATACGTCGAGCGCGAACGTCGGAACGCCGTTGAAGAAAATCATCGTCAAAGCGGGGCTAACCCCTTGGCCGCGTCTACTCCAAAACTTGCGGGCAAGCGCGGCGACCGATATTTGCGCCGAATTTGGGCGCAAATGCGAATCGGAATGGGTGGGGCATTCAGAAGAAGTTTCGTTGCAACATTATCAACAAGTTACCCCGGAAGCGATAAGGGCCGCGTTGACAAACGCCAACCTTTTCGGCTAACCGTCGTTTTCGCTTACCTCTTGGCGGCGCGTCTTGCGTCGCCTTTTTCTTTTGCCCCGCCGAGCTCGCTCGACCGGGCCGCCCCCTCCGCAGTCGCCGCCAATGGGAGGCCGCCGCGTCGCGCTCTTTGTCGGCGTTCGTCGTTCTTTCCGGCGGACGCTCCAACGAAGCGGCCTTCGTCCGCCGCTTGCTTTCTGAACGAGTCGCGGGCCGCGTTCGAAAATGAAGCCGCCTTGAACCGCCGCTTAATTTCTGTTGGCGAACGTCGCCCGCCGCCTCCAACGAAGGCCGCTTAATGCGTCGCGCCGTTTCCTTGCGTCGTCGCCGTGGAACTTGCAGACGAAGGCCGTTTCGCCGTCGGCGTTCGCCCGACGAACACGAAAACGAACGACGACTGCGACCGTGCAACGACGCGCGAACGCAAACGCCGAACGAACCGGGAACGCCCCCGCCGTCCTAGTTGCCGCCAAGACAGAGCGCGGCGAACCCCTTCCCCGGCTCTTTTTCGGTCCCTTATCGCCCAACTTGACGCGGGCGGGTTGAAGATTCAACGGTCGAAAGAACTTTCAACGGCGTTCTAAAACCTTGTATGTAAGAACTTAGCGCGGAAGAATCAACTTTCAACCTTCAACCGTATAAAAGAAAAAAAGAAGAGAGAAAGAAATTGATATATGTACAGGAAGAAGACGGGAGAGACAAGGGAAGACAGAATAAAGAAAGAAAAATGGTTTTATGTAACAAAAAATAATATATATAACAATATATTATTATTACATCTTATTATTAAATTATTCTCTTCTTTTCCTTCTATTTCTCTTGGATACTATTTAGGATACCGTCCTTCGTAAATCCTTTATTTATATAGCATTTAGCACGCCCGGGGGGAATCGAACCCTCAACCTGCGGATTAGAAGTCCGCTGCTCTATCCAATTGAGCTACGGGCGCAAAATCGTCGATCGGCGAAACGGTTCCGACAATAAAAGAACGGAAGAGGCGCGTTTCGTCGATTCTTCGACAATTCGTTATCATTTTAACGCGTTTCGACGTTTCGACAAGGGGGAGCGAGGCGATTTTAATGTTTTTCGCTTTCGCTCCTTAACGGCTCCGCGGCGTTTTGGGGGAAACGCCGCGTTAAAATTCGCGTTGTTTTGGGGAACGCAAATTTTCTTAATTGCCGCGTCGACTTGAAACGTTGCTTCAGATTGCGCGGCTTGCCCAAATTACCGCGTTGGCTCGGCGCGGCGGGGGCGCGTCGGCGAGTCTCGGATATTGGGGGGCGCGTCGCTTTCCGAGCTTTTCTAAACGCGACGTTGTAATTGGCCTAAATTAACGCGTCCACTCGAATTTGTCGAGGATATACGGCGCCAAGCCTTCCAAGTCCGGGTCGGCTCCGATTCCCGGTTCGTCCCAAAGCTCGACGGCGCGGTGCGGACGCGGCGGCTCTTGAGATTCCGCGTCGAGCGTCGGCGTTACCTCGACCGCGGCAAGCGGAGCGACCGGGTCGAACCCCAAAATTTCGTCCAAACGCTGATAGTCGGTCGGCAAAACGAAGTTCGACGTCGACGCGAGCGCCGCCAAATGACGGTAACCGAGCGACGATTGAAGGTCGAAACCGGCGTAACAGCCGATTTCCTTCGATTCCGCGAACTCCGCGATTCGGCGCGCTTCCCAGTGTCCGCCGACGCGGCCCGGTTTCAAGCAGACGACGCGGCACGCTTCCAAGTCAAACGCCATCGCCGCGTCTTCAAACGACTCGATCGATTCGTCCAAGCAAATCGACGTCCGCATCGCGTTTTTCAGCATGGCGTGCGCGACGAAATCCTTCGCCGGCAACGGTTGCTCGACGCAGTTCAGGAAGAAATCGTCCATTCGGTACAGGGTGTCCGAGTGTTTTTCGAAGTCGAGCCCGCCTTCCACGTCGACTTGAAGCTGAAGCCAAGACGGCGTGTCGAGTCGCGCAAAGTTGAGAATTTGCACGTTCCAACCCGGACGGATTTTCAACGTCAAGCGGGCGAAATGTTCGTCGGTCGTTCGCTTCAACTCGTTGAAAAATTCGTCTTCCTCGATGAAACGGTCGAACGTCAAGCCGACTTTCAGCGTTTTTTTCTCGCCGCCGAGCGTCTTCCAAAGCGGTTCGCCGCGGAGTCGGGCGTTCAGATCTTGCCAGGCCATTTCGGCGACGCCGCGCGCTTGACGGTTCCCCTTAATCGACGCGAAAATATCGGCGAACGACTCGGCGCGGTCGACGTATTGCGCTTCGGTCAAAAGCGGCAAAATCACGTCGCGAGCGGTCAAGTACGTCGCGCCGCTCCATTGTTCCGTCAAGAACGGTGCGTTCCCCGGCGCGACTTCGCCCCAACCGGAGACGCCGCCGCTTTCAATGCGGAACAGGACGGTTTCGCAAAATTCCGTCGGAGCGTTCGAGACGCGAAGCGGTTTTTTTAACGGGAGACGAACCAAATAACCTTCCAAACGGTCGAAACGCATTGACGGAAACTCCAAAAACGTTGCGGAATTTGTTTAACGACGTTAAAAATCGGCGGGAAACGTCCAAAATTTGTCGATTGGGACGCTCGAACGCCGAAACCGCCTTTATTTTACCAAACGAATCGGGCGATTGCAAGGAGCTTTTTCCGTTTCGTCGCGATTTTGTCCGGTTTCTCGTCAAGCGAAAAAGTCGAGCGACGGCGACTCTTGCGGCGGCTGCGAAATGGCGATATAATTAAAAAGGGCGTTTGCGCGACTTGGTTCGCCGTCGACGCGCCCTTATTGGTATAACGTCAACTTTCGGAGAACGACGAACGATGCAACCGACCCTTTTCGACGACGAGCGGCCCGTTTGGGAGACGGTCGAGAACGAGCGCGAAATCTTGATCGCCGAAGTCGCGTTTCCGGACGGGCCGGACGGAACGTTCGATTACAAGGTTCCGGGGCGGCTCGAAGAGCGGGTCGTCCCGGGCGTTCGCGTTACGGTTCCGCTCGGGACGCGGAATCGGCCGGTGTGCGCTTACTGCGTCGGGGTCGAGCGGCGACGCGAGCGCGAAAACCGACCGGCGTTGGGTGAAAAGAGCGGAAATACGGAAAATAGCGAAAAGAAACGGTTCCGCTTGAAGGAGGTTGCGTCGGTCGTCGACGCGGAGCCGCTCCTTTCGACGAAGATGTTGGAGTTGGCCCGCTGGCTCGCGAAGCGGTATCTTTGCCCGCTCGGGACTACGTTGGAGGGGATTCTGCCCGCCGGAGTGCGCGACGCGGCGACCGGAACCCGCTTGACGACCGTCTTGACGCTCGCTCCCGACTTCGAAGCGCGGCTGGCGAAGGTCGACGCGGAGAAAAAGAAGCGGCAAGTCGACCTCTTGACGCCGAAACAGCGGTTCGTTCTCGAAACGCTCCGCCAACTGGAAGACCCGCCGACCGTCGCCGAGTTGGCTCGTTGCGCGAAATGCTCGACCGTCCCGATTATCGCGCTCAAAAATCTCGGAATTGTTCAAACGAAACGCGTTCGGCGAACGAGCCGCTTCCTCGACGAGGCGCTCGCGACCGATAAAAAAGGGGAAAACGGCGATTACGACGGAGCTCGGCTGACCCTCACCGACGACCAGCAGAAGGCGCTCGATCGGATTTTGACGGCGCTGCGCGAGGAACAGGCGCCGACGTTCCTCCTGCGCGGCGCGACCGGAAGCGGCAAAACGGAGGTTTACATCCGCGCCATCGAGGAGGTCGTCTCGTACCGCAAACAGGCGATCGTTCTCGTTCCGGAAATCAGTTTGACGCCGCAAACGGTCGGGCGGTTTCGCGAGCGGTTCGGCGACGTCGCGGTGTTGCACAGCCGACTGACCGACGTCGAGCGGAAGGCCGAATGGGAGAAAATCGCGAGCGGGCGTGCGCGGGTCGTCGTCGGAGCGCGGAGCGCCGTTTTCGCGCCGGTTCCGCGACTCGGGCTGATCGTTATCGACGAGGAACACGAGACGTCGTTCAAGCAGGACGTCGCTCCGCGGTATCACGCTCGCGTCGTCGCTCGGTTTCGCGCCGACCAAGAGAACGTCCCGCTGTTGCTCGGTTCCGCGACGCCGTCCCTTGAAAGTTGGCGAAACGCGCAAATGAAGCGGTACGAGCTGCTGTCGCTTCCGCGCCGGGTTTGCGAACGCCCGCTTCCGCCGGTTCATATCGTCGATATGCGCAGTCGCGTCGCGACCGGCTTCGCTCGCGGCTCCATTTGCCAACGGCTCTTCAAAGAGATGACCGACGCGCTCGACGCCGACCCGACGAACCAAATCGTTTTGCTCTTGAACCGACGCGGCTTTTCGACCCATATACAGTGTCCGAGTTGCGGCGAAACGCTAAAATGCCCCGAGTGCGACGTCGCGTTGACGCATCACATCGCCCAGCAGATCGCGCTTTGCCATTACTGCGATTATCAAATTCCGGCGCCGAACGCTTGCCCTTACTGCGGTTTCGCCGGGATCAAATACGGCGGGTTCGGGACGCAAAAGCTCGAGCGGGAGTTGGCGGCGCGTTTTCCGGACGTTCCGATTTTGCGAATGGACGCCGACACGACGCAAGCTCGCGACGCGCACGAGCGGGCGTTGGGGGCGTTTCGGCGCGGCGAATACCGGATTTTGCTCGGGACGCAGATGATCGCCAAGGGGCTTGACTTCCCGAACGTCGTTTTGGTCGGGATTATTAACGCGGACGCGGCGCTTCATCTGCCCGACTTCCGGGCGTCGGAGCGAACGTTTTACCTGATCGTGCAAGCGTCGGGGCGGGCCGGGCGCGGCGAGAAAGAGGGAAAGGTTATCGTTCAGACGTACAATCCGGAGCACCCGGCGATTCGCGCCGCGATGGCGGCCGATTACCTTGGGTTTGCTCGCGACGAGTTGGCCGAGCGGCGCAAGTTCGCGTATCCGCCCTTTTTCTCGGCGATTCGGTTCGTCGTTCGCGGCCCGGACGAGCGAGAAACGGCGGAATTTGCGAAGACGTTGGGAGCGGAGTTGCGAGCGGCTTGTCGCGCCGTCAACGAGGAACTCGGGTTCGTTCCGCCGGAGCGTCGGGCGCCGTCGACCGACGAAGAGAACGCCGAGCGAACGAGTCGCGACGCGGCGGGCCGGAACTTCGTAACGCAAGAACCGCGCCGTCGACCGCCGCTGTTGGCGAAAACGTTGGGCCCCGCGCCCGCGCCCTTTGCGAAATTGCGCGGCGAATACCGGTTTCACCTGCAACTGATCGGCTCGCCCGGCGAGCTGTTGCGCGAAGCGGCTCGGCGCGCCGTCGACTCGAAACCGAAAGCGCCTCGCGACGTCCGCTGGATCGTCGACGTCGATCCGCTCGAAATGCTTTGACGGCGACGCTTGGCGCTTTAGGATGAATGCGTAAGACGCGTCGGGTGGTGGAAACGATAAATTACGGGACGTCGGCGATCGGCGCGAAAGGGAACGTTGGGGTAAAATAATTGGATTGCGGAGGCGCGGAGAACGGCGCGGACTTTGCGGGCGTTCGCGTTGCAAACTTTGGAGATTCGAAGACGAAATCTCGAAAAAAGCGGGGCGGCGCGGCGTTTGAAGCGAAATTCGTCTTGACGCCGCCGTCGCTTTTTTTTATCATCCCGACGAAAAGAACGCGAGTCGCGCCGATCGGAATATGGTCGAGAAACGCGCTGTGCCCGCAAAGTTTCGCTTTTTGACCGGTTTTAACAAAACGCGTCGGGCCGTCGTTGCAAACGAGGAAAACCGGAGCGAAAAAGTCGAAAAATATTGGAAAAATCTCGCGCCGAGGCGTCGAGTTTGCGGTATAATTACGTATAATAAAAAGACGGCGACGCGTTTGCACGCCGAATTTTGAGTTTGTCGGTTTTGCCGACGCAGCGACGAAGGATTTTTGCAGATGTCGATTCAACCTAGAACCGGAACGCCGATTTCGCTGGCCGTCTTGCTCGAAGGGGAAAACGTCGCGCCTTATCGCGAGACGCCGATCGCTTCGTGCGGAACCGACGCTAGCGAGAAGTTTCGCGACGGGCTCTTCGTTTGTCGAGAATCCGACGAAGAAGACGCTTTGGACGCGATTTCGACCGCCGCGGCCAACGGAGCCGTCGCCGCCGTCGTCGCTAAAGGCGAATGGGAAGCGAAGCTGACGGCCGCGCTTGAAAAGAGCGGCGTCGCGACGGAAGACGGCGCGTTTCAAGTTGTTTTCGTCGACGATCCGCGTTCCGTTTGGGCGCGAACTTGCCAAGCGTTCCAAGACTTCCCGGCGCGGAAGTTGAAGACGATCGCCGTTACCGGAACCGCTGGGAAAACGTCGGCGTCGTATATTATCGGCGGGATGTTGGCCGAGGCCGGACGCTCGGTCGGGCTGATCGGTTCGCTCGGCGTGTACGACGGGAAAAAGTTGGCCCCGCTTAGCGAAACGACGCCGGAGCCCGCCGCGTTGGCCGAGTTGCTGGCTCGAATGGTCGAGAACGGCTGCGGGTGCGCGATTATCGAAGCGTCGTCGGTCGCGTTGGCCGAGCGTCGTCTCGAGGGAATCGAGTTCGACGCCGTTTGTTTGACGAATTTGCGTCGCGACCACCTCGACTATCACCGCACCGTCGACCAATACCGCCGCGTTAAGATGCGGATTTTCGACTATTTGAAGAAGGACGCGATCGCGATTTGCAACGTCGACGACCGCGTTACCGACGCGGCGTTGCACTTGATCAACTGCCCGACGCTGACGATCGGGATTCAGCCGACCGAATGCGCCGTCGCCGGACGTCCGGTCGAGCGTCAACGCGGCGAGCAAACTTTTTACATTGTCGCCGGAACGGACGGCGCGCCGGTTCGTTCGCGCATCGTTGGGAAAGAACATATTTACAACTGTTTGACGGCGGCGGCTTTAGGCGTCGCGTGGAATATCGATTTGAAGACGATCGCCCGCGGCGTCGAACGCGTCGAATACATTCCGGGGCGGATGGAACAAATCGACTGCGGCCAACCGTTCGGCGTGTATCTCGATTGCGCGAGTTCGCCGGAGTCGTTGACCGAAACGATCGAAACGCTTCGAAGCGTCGCCGGAACCGGTTCGATTTACTGCGTTTTGAGCGCGCCGAACGATTCCGACCGCAGCAAGCGTCCGTTGATGGGCCGAGTTGCCGAGTCGACCGCCGATTACGTTGTCGTTACGCGCGGCAACCTTCCGAAAGCGCAGGCGCAGGAGGCGCTCGACGATTTGTTGCGCGGTTTCAAAGAACCGGAAAAAGCCGGCGTTATCGCCGACCGTAAAGACGCGATTATTTGGGCTCTGTCGCAAGCCGGGCCGGAAGACGTCGTTCTCGTCGTCGGACACGACGTGTCGACGCTCGACGACGTCGACGAAAGTTTCGTCGCCGACCGTCAATTCATTCGCCATTGGCTTTACGAAAATCAACCGTGTTTGGAACAATATTGGTATTAATCCGGCGGTGATTGGTCGACGTCGCGGTTTTTCCGCCGAACGTCGACGAAAATAACGAGAAAACGGCGAGCGTCGACAAGGCGTTCGCCGTTTTTACGTTAAAAAAGGAAAGAACGAAAAAACGCGTCGACTTTGCGGTTGCGCGTCGGTCGAGCGTTCGCCGTTTATGCGTTAAGATAGGAAGAATCAAGAAACCGCGTCGTATTTGGGGGTCGAGCGTTCGCCGTCTTGCGTTAAAAAGAGGAAAGAGCGAGCAACCGCGTCGACTTTGCGGGCGCCGCGGTTGCTTGTTTTTGTCGTTTTTATTGACGTTTGAAAAGTTTGTCGATTTCTTGAACGGAAAAGACGAGCGTCGACGGGCGTCCGTGCGGGCAGTGGTGCGACTGCAACTCTTCTTCGGCGGCGGCGATCAGTTCGACGATCGCGTCGGGGCGGAGCGAGTCGCCCGCTTTAATCGCCGCTTTGCAAGCCATCTGCTTGAGCGATTCGTCGAGGAGGTCGGCGCGTTCGAGCTTGCCGCGATTCCGTTGAAGCGTCGCGAGAGCCGCGAGGAAGATTTCGGACGGCGACGCGGCGCGCAAAATCGCCGGATAACCGTTGACGACGACGCTCGCGCCGCCGAAATCGTCGATTAAAATTCCTAAATTCGCGAAAAGTTCTCTATTTTCAAGCGCGAGCGGGCGTTCGGTCGGCGTCAAATCGACGACTTCCGGAACGAGAAGGCGTTGCGCGTCGAGTTTTCCGGCGGAAAAATTCGCTTTCAAACGTTCGTAAAGAATTCGCTCGTGCAACGCGTGCTGGTCGACGACGGCGAGCCCTCCTTTCGCCTCCATCGCCAAATATCGGCGGCAAATCTGGACGACCGGTTTGCCGGCGGCGTTGTACGCGACCTGATTTTCGAGCGGAATGTTCGGACGAAAACGACCGGCGTTGTTGGCGGCGACGCGTTCGCGAAGGTCGCCGCTCGACGGCGGCGTTTCGGACGTCGCGGTTTCGCTGAAAAATTGCGGTTGCGTCGACTTTGACGGCGCTTCGGCTTGCGAAGTCGAAGCGGAAACCGACGTTTCGGCGTTCGGTCGCGGCGAATTGGGAGGATTGGGCGAATCGGGCGATCGGTCGGCGGCGGGAGCGTCAAAATCGCGCGTTCCGCCGGACGTTCTTTCCGACGATTCCTGCGTTTTCGACGACTTGGGAACGTCGCCGCGAGCGGAAAAACTCGACGCGAGGGGCGGGAATTTGCGGAACTCGGACGTTCCGCCGAGCCCGAAACCCGGCGTTTGCGTTCGGGAACGCTCCGGAAACGCGTCGATCGGGACCGCGTCGAGAGCCGCCGCTTCGTCGAGCGCGGCGTTGGCGGCGTCGACGACGTCCGAATCGGATAAATTGGGCGATTTAGGCGAGTGGGACGAACCGGAACGCGACGTCGACGCGGGCGTCGCGTCTTGCGAGCGCGAGTCGTCGGGCGTTTTCGGCGATTCGTTCGACCGAGCGGCGTTCGATTTCGACTTGCCGGTTAGCCAACCGAGAACGTCGCGGCGGCGTTTCTCGGCGACGCTTTCGTCGAGCGCGGCGATCGGGTCGCGAGAGTCGACGTCGGGAACGAACCGGAGTTCGCGAACTTCGGCGTTCGGCGCGTTCGCGGACGTTACGGCGGGAGTCGGCGCGTTGGAAACGGGACGCTCTTGCGCGACGTCTTTGGCGAACGCGGTTTGCGTTCGTCGAGCGGCGGCGTCGAGTTCGGCGTCGTTTGGGCGGCTCGTTAGGTCGGAACGCAAAAATTTGTCGCGAATCGCGCCCAAAACGCTTCCGTAAATCGCTTGACCGTCGACGAAACGGACTTCCAACTTCGACGGGTGAACGTTGACGTCGACAAAATCCGGCGGCGTCGCGATATTCAAAAAAGCGACCGGATGCCGTCCCGAAACGAGGAGACCGCGATACGCTTCGGTCAGCGCGTGTTGGAGCGCTCGGTCGCGAATGTGCCGCCCGTTCAGGAAGATGTATTGAAGGCTTTGCGAGCCGCGGCTCAAGTCGGGAAGGCCGACGAAGCCGGTTACCTTAACGTTTTTGTACTCGCTTTCAATTTCGACGAGACGCGCCGCGACGTCGGAACCGAAAACGCGCCCGATTCGCTCCTTGCGGCCGCCGGTCGCGGGAAGGTCGTAAACCGTTCGACCGTTGTGTTTTAAGATGAAATGAACGTCGGGGCGAGGGAGCGCGATGCGGACGACCGCTTCGGAAATATGCCCGAATTCGGTCGTCGGACTCTTTAAAAATTTGCGCCGCGCCGGGACGTTAAAGAAGAGGTTGCGCGCTTCGACCGTCGTTCCGACCGGACGACCGCAGGGAACGATTTCGTCGAAAACGCCGCCGTCGCTCCGTATTTGCGCGCCCGCTTCCGAGTCCGCCGTCCGACTGCTCAAGACGAGTTGGCTGACTTCGGCGATCGACGCGAGCGCTTCGCCCCGAAAACCGAGCGTGTGAATGCGGAACAGGTCGTCCGCTTCGGCGATTTTGCTCGTCGAGTGCGGCGAAAGGGCGAGAACGAGCTGCTCCGCCGCGATTCCGCACCCGTTGTCGACGATTTTGATTAGGTCGGAACCGCTTTTTTCGACGACGATTTCGATCCGTTTCGCTCCGGCGTCGACCGAATTTTCGACGAGTTCCTTCACGACGTTCGCCGGTCGCTCGACGACTTCGCCCGCCGCGATTTTGTTGATCATACTCTTCGACAATTCGCGAATTTCCGGCATTCGAATTCCTTAAAATCGGGGGGCGGCGTTGAAACGGGCAAAATGGTCAAGCGGGGAAAGCGGCAAGAGCGGGAAACGACGCGGCGAACGGTTGCAAACGGACGGTTCGTCGCGTCGGAGGGGATGTTGCGCGATTCCGAGTGATTTCCGGCGTCGTTAATCTTCGAGCGAAACGACGATTTCGGCGGCGTCGAGACCGGCGACGGCGTCGCGAGTCAAGACGATTCGCTCCATTTCGGCGGGCGCGACGCGTTGCCGGCGCAACTCTTTCAGAACGGCGCCCGATTCGTTTTCGGCGCGGACGACGAGCCGCTTGTTCGCGAAATTGTTCGAAACGCGCAAGAAAAGCGGGATTTGTTCCGGAAGCGCGTCGCGGTCGAGGCGTTGCGGAACGACGTAATTGACGTTCGCGCCGTTGCGGACGACGATCGGCGTCGCGGCGGCGGAGGTCGGCGCGGTTCCGAGAACAAACTCGGCGGCGTTGCGCCCGGCTTCCTCGGCCTCTTCCGAGACGAAGTCGACTAAGTCGTGAACGTGCAACGCGTTGCCGCAAGAGAAAACGCCCGGAATCGACGTTTCGCGACGTTGCGAAACGATCGGCCCGTTCGTGCGGCGGTCGATTTCGACGTTCGCGGCGCGGGCGACTTCGTTTTCCGGAATCAAACCGACCGAAAGAAGAAGCGTGTCGCAGTCGAATTCGATTTCCGTTCCGGGAATCGGCGCGCGTTTTTCGTCGACTTTCGCGACGACGACTTTTTCAAGACGGCGATCCCCCTCGACGCGAACGACCGTGTGCGCCAAGTAAAGCGGGACGTCGAAGTCTTCCAAACATTGGACGACGTTGCGCGTCAAGCCGTTCGAGTAAGGCATTAACTCGACGACCGCCAACACTTTAGCGCCTTCGAGCGTCAAGCGGCGCGCCATAATGAGGCCGATGTCGCCGGAGCCGAGAATGACGACGCGGCGACCGACTTGCTCGCCTTCGCGGTTGACGTAACGCTGCGCCGCGCCCGCGGTGAAGACGCCGCTCGGACGGTCGCCCGGGACGCCGATCGCGCCGCGAGTGCGTTCGCGGCAACCGGTCGAAAGGACGACCGATTTCGCGCGAATCGTTCGGAAACCGAAAGTCGGCGACGCGGCGCGGATAACGAGCGGAGCGTCGGCGGTTTCGGCGCCGTCTTCGCGAGCGACGTCCAAAACGGTCGCTTCCAACTCGACGGCGATTTCGCGGCGCTTGATTTCGTCGATAAAACGTCCGGCGTATTCGGGGCCGGTCAGCTCTTCCTTAAAGCGACGCAAGCCGAAGCCGTTGTGAACGCATTGGTTAAGAACGCCGCCGAGTTCGTTTTCTCGTTCGAGAATCAACACCCGTTTCAAACCCGAATCGAACGCGGCGACCGCGGCGGCCAATCCGGCGGGGCCGCCTCCGACGACGACAAGCTCCCAAGGGGCCGAATCGACGGCGGCGGAAGAAGAGGCGCGGAGAACGTCCGCGTTCGAGGCGGCGGAAAGAGAAGCGCGTTCGGAGGTCATATCGAAGGCCTTTCGGAGAAATTTCGGTTAAAATAGGGGGAATGGGAGGAAAAAACGCGACGAGATTCGAACGGAAGAGGCGGAAAATCGACGCGTTTGAAAACGCAAAAAGCGCCGTTTGACCGACGTCGGCAAGACGCGGTCAACGGCGCGAAAGCGTTCGGCTAACGGACGAACGAACGGCGAAACGTTAGTTCATCCAGGACGGATATTGGCCCGGTTCCGGGAGTTGCGCGGCGACGACGCTGTGAATTTGCGGCAACGCGGCGACGTCGGCGACGAGTTCCGGCGGAACGACGCCGTCGAGGGCCAAGACGCTGACCGCGTCGCCGTCCGGCGCGTGCAGGTTGCGACCGAGCGTCATGTGCGCAATGTTGACGCCGTATTTCGCCGAGGTCGCGCCCAACGCGGCGACGACGCCCGGTTGGTCGGGTTGCGTCGTAACGAGGAGCGCGCCGTCGAGGTGCGCGTCGATGCGGAGCTTGTTGTAAAGGA
>JAFYQR010000143.1 GCA_017559825.1 Thermoguttaceae bacterium
TCCGACAAAACGCGCGTTCCCGGCCAAGTCGGTCAAAAGCGCGTTCCCGGCCGCGTCGACGGCGTGCGCGTCGTTCCCCTTGTTCAACGCCTGCGAATTCGCCGCCAACGTGTAATCGCCGTTCGCCGCGTCTTTAAAGAGCGGCTTCGTCGCGTCGTAAACGTAATTGACAACGCCGCTTTCGTTCGCGTTATCCCAAGCGGTAAAGCTCGAAAGCGCGTTGTGCGCGTTGAACGTCGCAGCGTTGTCGTAGACGTCCGCGCCGGAGGAAGTCGCCGTATTAAGCGCGACGATCGTGTTGCGAAGCGTCGTCGTTCCATAAGCGGCGTAAACGCCCCCGCCGTACCAGTTCGTCGTGTTGCCGCTAATCGAACAGTTCGTAAACGTCGGCCTTCCAGTATAAACGTAAACGCCCCCGCCGTACAAGTTCGCCGTGTTGCCGCTGATCGCGCAGTCGGTAAACGTCGCCGGCATTCGAAAATTAGCGTAAAGGGCGCCGCCGTACGTCGCCGTGTTGTCGCTAAACGCGCAGCCGGTCAACGTCGCCGTTCCACCATTGGCGCAAACGCCCCCGCCGTACTCGGCTTCGTTCCCGACGATCAAGCAATTTGTCAAATTCGCCGCCGCTTCATAATAAGCGTAAAGGCCGCCGCCCTTCGTCGACTCATTGTCGCTAATCGTCGTGTTCTCGAACGTCGCGATTCCTAAGAGGGAAACGCCGCCGTATCCAATGGAGCCGTTCGCCGCGTTGCCGCTAACGACGCAGCTCGCAAAGGTCGCGACGCTTGTCGTTCCGTTGATGTAAACGCCGCCCCCGTCTCCTCCCGTATTATCGCTAATCGTCGAGTTCACAAACGTTACGACGTTTTCATTTCCGCCGACAGAAACGCCGCCACCATACGAGCTAGCCGTGTTCTCGGCGATCGTAACGTTCGTAAAGGTCGTCGAGGCCCATTCGCCGGCCCTCACGCCGCCCCCGGCCCCCAACGCCGCCGCGTTGCCGATAATCGCAACGTTCGTAAAGACCGTCGAGACCTCGTCGTCGACGTAAACGCTGCCGCCCGAGCCGTACCCCTCGGAATAATTAGAGTAATTGGCGTATCCGCCGGTAATCGTCAAACCGACGAAAGTCGTCGGCGTCTCTTCCGACCCGGCGCGCACTCGGAAAACACGGCTCTTTTGGTTCGCGTCGATCGTAATTCCAGGCGTTTGCGATATTTCATCGTAAAGCGAGGACGCGTCGATCGTAATTGCTTTCGTGATTTCGAGTTCCGTTCCGGACAGCGTAATCGTTTGCCCTTTGAGGGCCGGAGCAAACGTTACGACGTCGCCGGCTTGCGCGGCTGCGATCGCTTCGCGGAGCGACATAACGCCGTCGTTCGCGTCAACGACGTCGAGGTTCGTCGTTACGAGCCACGACGGCGTCTCGACCAAAATCGAAATCGCATTCAAAATCGTAGAGCCGTATTCGTTGACGACGACAAGGCGATACGTATAATTCGTTCTAAAATCAAGCGGATCGGTCGTCCATTCGGTTTGATGAACGTCGAGTTCCACGATCGTCGTCCACCCATTGTCGCCCTCAACTTGAACGAAGTAACCGCTTGCATCGGCAACGTAATCCCAAGTCAACGTTGCGATCGGGTTCGAAGAAAGGTCGAGTTCGTAGGTCAATCCGCTCGACGCCTGCGGAACATCGCCCACCTTGATCGAAATCGCGGCCGAAACCGCTTCGCCGGCAGCGTATTCGGCGACGACGCGATATTCGTAAGTCGCGCCCAATTCAAGAATTTCGGATGTCCAAGAAACAACGTCCGCCGCGAGCGTCTCGACCGTCGTCCAAACGCCGTCGTTCAAAACTTCGACGCGATAACCGACTTCGGCGTCGGTATCATTCCAAGTCAACGTCGCCGTCGGTCTTGCGGAAACGTTAAGCCGGTAATCCAAGTCTTGCGGGCTCGGCAGAACGAGCGTTTGGTATTCGTAAGCGCCGAGGTCGACCGTTCCCTCGAAACGCGCGTTCCCGGCCAAGTCGGTCAAAAGCGCGTTCCCGGCCGCGTCGACGGCGTACGCGTCGACGCCGAGATTAATCGCCTGCGAGTTTGCGCAAAGGGCGTAATCGCCCCACGACGCGATCGGCTCGAATTTTTCAGTGCGCGACGCCGCGTTGCGAAGCATGTCGCGGGTATAGTGGCAGCGCAATAGGTGTTTGTAGAAATTGCCCCAATTCTTTTCGGTCGCCGGATCGCGACGGTAGCACTCGTCGCCGCCTTCTTCGCCGACCAAGCGTCCGCCGTCGGGATTTCCGCCGAGGTTGCGCGGATAACCTTGTCGGTCTTCGATCGCCCATTGGAGCGAGTGCAGCCATTCGTGCAGGAACAGTTCGGCGCCGCCGTCTTCGCTCCGCGCGGTAGAGGAACCAAAGTTGTACGCAATGTACGTGGCTCCGCGAGTCAACGACTCCAATTCGCCCAGCGCGCCCCCTAAAAGAGCGAGCGGAATCGAATCGTTTTCAACGCCTTCCGGAGCCTCTCCGTCGGTCTTCACGAACGTCATGATCGTATCGGTCGAACCGACCTCGATTTCCGGCAAAAGCTGCATAAATTCGCTCGGACCGGGCCAAAACTGTTCGCCGAGGGGCGACATTTCCGTCGCGGTCGTTTCCACCACTTCAAGCGACCAATCGATTCTCAGCCAACCGTCCGAAAATTCCTCGACCCAATCGGCGAAAAGAGCCATTCCGGAACGAATACGTTCGATCTCTTCGTCGGTGTAAACGTACCGCGCGCTCTTCGTCGCGCCGTTTTCTTCCCATTCGAAGTCGAGCGCGCGAATCACGTAAGCGTTGACTTTCCAAACGCCCGCTTGCGTCGAGTCGGTATTCGGCGCGACAAGTTGCCGCAAATAATCGAATTTATCGCGCAAAAGCAAGCGCGTCGCGTCGTCGGTCAGCGTCGTTTGGTAA
>JAFYQR010000144.1 GCA_017559825.1 Thermoguttaceae bacterium
CGGCGAGGTCGGCGGCGATCGCCGCGATCGTTTCCGGCGTCGGCGCGGCGCGGCGCGGCGTTTCGAAGAAACCGACGTAGTCGTTCTTTTCGTCGCCGAAACGAGCCGCTTCGACGCGAAGAACCGCCCGTTCGAAACGAAGCGTCGCCGACGCTCGCCGCGCCGCGTCGCCGAGCGTCGAGTCGTCCGGGATCGAGGCCAACTCGTCGAGCGATTCGTCGCACAGGGGAAGGAACTCGACGAGCCGTCTGGCAAGCGGCGCCGAGTCGTAAGCCGCGAGGACGGCGTTCGCTTTTTCCAAGGCGATTTGGCTTCGCTCCGTTTCGTCGTCGGCGAAGTCGAGCGCGCGGCGGTAAAGCTCGAGCGCTTTCGGATAGGCGTCGGAGTCCCGCGAGCGTCCGAGGAGCTTGCGAATCGTTCCGACGCGGACGCGCGCTCGGGCCGATTTCAAAAGAAGCGTCGGTTCGTTTTCTTCGTTTTCGGCGACGAAACCGTCGTAAAACGCGAGGAGATTTTCGAGAACGCGGGCGTCCTTTTCCGGAATCGACGGGTCGTCGGTCGGCGTTCCGAACGAGCCGCCGTCGTCGAGGAAGTCGAAGTCGACCGCCGCCGCGTCGCCGAGCGAAGCGAAAACGTCGTCGAACGCCGCCAGCGCGAGATCGAGGTTCGCTCGCGCCCGTTGCGACTCCGCTTCTTTCGCTCGAACGAGGGTTCGCGCCTTCACGTAGCCGTTTGAAATTCCGGCGAAAATAATCGAAACCAGAATAAAAATCGAAATGAGGAGTCCGGCGACCAAGCGGTTGCGCTTCCCCCAACGCCAAAGACGCTCGAGCGGGCCGACGCGCCGCGCTCGAATCGGGCGGTCGTCGAGGAAACGCTGCAGGTCGTCGGCGAACTCCCCGGCGGAGGCGTATCGCTTCTCGGGCGCCGGTTCGACCGCTTTGAGAACGATCGTTTCGAGGTCGAGCGGAATTTTCGGATTGATTTTGCGCGGGCGAACCGGGCGGCCTTCGGCGACCCGCGCGAGAAGTTTCGTGTAGTTCGTTTCGTCGAACGCCGGCGTGAAAGTTAATAGCTCGTAAAGGGTTAAGCCGAGCGAGTAAACGTCCGAAAGAGGCGAAAAGTCGCCTTCGAGCGCCTCCGGAGCGAGATAGCGGAGCGTTCCGACGAGTTGGCCTTGACGCGTCAAATCGTTTTCGGTCGTCGATTTCGCGAGCCCGAAGTCGGTGATCCAAACGACGCCGTCCTCGTCGACGACGAGATTCGACGGCTTAATGTCGCGGTGGACGACGTCGTGTCGGTGCGCGTAGTCGAGGCCCCGCGCCGCTTGGACGACGACGTCGCAAACGCGTTGATAATAGTTCGATTCGGCGATGCGAACGGAGAAGAGCGGTTTGCTCGCCGCCGGAAAATTCGCTCCGAACGCGCTCGGATTGACCGCGTCTTGGCGTCGGCGCTTGGCGTCGGCGCGGCGGGCGAAGAAGCCGGGATTTTGCGGTTTTTCCGGGTTTTGCGGTTTGGAGAGCGCGTTCGTTTCGCTTGGAATCGGCGATTTTTCCGGCGTTTCCGCTCGACTCGACGCGAGGCTCGGCGGAAGCTCGGTCGTTTCGGCGAGCGAGTCGACGTTCGCTTCCGAACGCGTCGCGGCGGAGGGGACGGTCGTTTCGGCGGACGAGCCGCTCCGGCGCGAGCGGGACGCGGAGCCGCTTTTGTCGAGCGTTTCGGACGCTTCCGCCTCTTTCATCCGCAAAAACTGCTCGAGATTAACGCCGTCGACGAGCTGCATGACGTAAAAAAACTTGTCGTCGAGGACGTCGGAATCGAAAACGGGAACGATATTCGTATGGTGGAGACGCGCCGCCGTCTTCGCCTCGCGTTGGAAACGTTTGATCGCCTGCGCTTCTTCGCCGGGGAAAATCTTCATTACCTTAAGGGCGACGACGCGTTCGAGCGTTTCGTCCCAAGCCTCGTAAACGACGCCCATTCCGCCGCGCCCGATTTCGCGAACGATTCGATAATTCTTGAGGCGGTCGAGCCCGGAAATCGCGAACCCTTGCCGCGACGCGCCCTGCGACAAACTCGAAAGCGCCTCGCGGGCGCCTCCTTTTTCGAGGAGCAGGAGGGCCGGGAAGAGCTCGCGGATTTCCTCGGCGAACTCCGGAAAACGCTCCGCGTACTCGTCGACCGACGGGCGGCGCCCGGCGCGAAAGTCCTCGACGAAACGCTCCGACAGCGTTTCGAGGTCGGGTTCCTCCGCGTCCGGAGCGGGCGTTCGCGGCGCGGGCGTCGGGAAAAATTGGGAGATTTGCGTCGTTTGGGAAACGGCGTCGTCGCCTTGCGAAGATCGAGCGTTTTGAGGGCGCGGCGCGTCGGCGCGGCGTTCGTCGAAAAGATCGGACATATCGGCGTTAAAAATAGGGGAATGGCGAGGAAAGCAACAAAGGCGGCGAGTCGAGCCGCTCGACGCGACGGACGGCGCCGCTTTTTAGAAGTACGCGTTTCGCGGCGCTCGTCGCTTCCGTCGCCGAAGATTTTGCGAGAATTTTTGATTTTAGGGGGAATTTGCCGGTCGTAGGGGCGAAGAAAGCGGGCGTTCGCGGCGACTTGCGGTTTCGAGCGAACGCTTTCCGGGCGAAAACCGGGCGGCTTCGGCGGTTACTCGAGGAGTTCGTCGAGCTTTTCCGCTTGCAACACGACGCGGAATTTTTTGAGCGCGCGGAGGTAGCGGACGCTGGCGACGTTCGGCGCGACGTTCAGCTCCTCGGCCGTCTCGCGGTTGCTCAACTGCTCGAAGTGACGCAACGACAAGATTTCGCGGTCGTCCGGATCGAGCTTTTCGAGACACTCGCGCAGTTTGATCGTCAGCTCGGCCCGTCGCGCCGCGACCGACGGCGAGGTCAGCTTGCCGACGAGAAAAATCGAAGTCGAAGTCGGGTCGGCCTGCATTCTCGGAACGGAAATCGAAATTTCGCGTCCGACGTTCCGTTTTTGGGTCTGACAGTAGCGACGGTAAAAAGTTACCAGCTGCTGATTAACGATGAGACGCAGCCAAACGAGCGACGAAACCTTCGGCGCGGAAATTCCGCCGCGCAACTGACGATAAGCCTCGATGAAAGACTCCTGCAACACGTCGTTCGCGTCGACTCGGCTGCGCAACTCCGGCTGAAGGCGCAGCTCGATCATGCGCAGGAGCCGCTCGCGGTGTTCGGCGAACATTTCGTCGATCATGCGTCGCGCTTCGGCGTCGCGTTCCGGCTCGTTCGTCGCGTCGAGAACGACGGAAGCGAATTGCGAGGCGGAGGAAACCGGTTCGTTGGGCAAAAGAGCGTCGTCGGAGCGAGGCGTCGGAGCGTCGGACATAAAAAACTTTCGTTGGACATTAAAATAGGGGGACGAGGAAAAGCGGGCGGTTCGCCGCGTTCGGACGGCGCGAAAATCCCGTCGCGAAAACGTTTTTATATTATAAAGCGGTCGACGCAAAAAACAAGGGCGGGCGCCGGTTTCGACGGCGGTTCGCGAGGGGAAACGAGGCGACGGCGCAAAACAAAGAGAATGGAGAAAACGGAACGGGGCGAATCGTCGCCGAAACGCCGTTGACTTGAGGTGTTAAAGTCGTTATAATCCGGCGATTTTGCGGCGTCGGCGCGACGCGTTCGGCGAGCGGCGCCGTCGAAAACGAGTTTTTGCGAGAAAACGAGCTTTTTGAGCGGCGAAACGCTCGGCGTCGGTTTGCAAAGGAGCGTTTTCGTTGTATAATAACGGCGTTTCTCGACGCGGCGCGGTCGCGTCGGAAGGCGAGTCGGCGCAAGCGGTTCGAACGACGTTGACGATTTTAACGACGACGGCGGTTGCGACGGCGACGATTCGCGCAAAATCATCGAACGAACGTTAATTTTGGGGAGTTGGGTAAAATGGCGAAAGCCGATGCGACTGGAACCGGCGTCGTTTTAGAGGCGGCGCGACGCGAAAAACTGCGCAAAATCGAAGAAATGGGGATCGATCCTTGGGGCGGGCGTTTCGACGACCGTTCGTTGATCGGCGACGTCCGCGCTCGCGAAAGCGAAATCGTCGTCGGCGAACCGATCGAACTCCCGCCGAAATACGAAGGCGCTCCGCCGCGAACCGAAATTCCGACGAGCGGCCCGCAAGTTCGCGTCGCCGGGCGCGTGATGCTCCAACGCAAGCAAGGGAAGTTGATTTTCTGGACGATTAAGGATTGGAGCGGCGAAATCCAAATTATGATCGGGAAAAATCAAGTTCCCGAGCAAGCCTGGGAGCTCGCGCTCTGCGTCGACCTCGGCGACTTGGTCGGCGTCGACGGCGAATTCAAGAAGACGCAACGCGGCGAGCTGACCGTCTTCGCGTCCGACGTCCACTTCCTGAGCAAATCGATCGAAACGCCGCCCGACAAGTTCAAGGGAATCAACGACCCGGAACTCCGTTCGCGCATGCGCTACGTCGACCTCGTTCACACCGACGGCGTTCTCCAACGCGCGCTCGACCGAACGAAGATCGTTTCCTCGATTCGTCAAACGCTCGCCGGCGAAGGTTTCGTCGAAGTCGAAGGCCCGAC
This sequence comes from Thermoguttaceae bacterium, assembly GCA_017559825.1. Classification (GTDB taxonomy): domain Bacteria; phylum Planctomycetota; class Planctomycetia; order Pirellulales; family Thermoguttaceae; genus RUG369. Next base: position 4,574 of record JAFYQR010000144.1, read on the forward strand.
GCTCCACTCGGTCGCCGGGGGCGCCGCCGCTCGTCCGTTCACGACGCACCACAACGCTCTCGACGCGACGCTTTATATGCGCATCGCGCTCGAACTGCACCTCAAACGCCTCCTCGTCGGCGGGATGGAACGCGTCTTTGAAATTGGTCGCGTTTATCGAAACGAAGGCGTCGACCAAACGCACAACCCGGAATTCACCCTGATGGAGCTGTACCAAGCGTACGGCGACTATCGCTCGATGATGGATATCACCGAGAAAATCGTCTGCAACGCGATCAAAGCGCTCGGTCGCGGTTTCGTCTTGCCTTGGGGCGGGCAAGAAATCGACTTCACGCCGCCGTTCGAACGCAAGACGTACTTCGACGCGTTGGCCGAAGCGACCGGGATCGACCCGACCGACGACGCCGCGATCGTCGAATACGCGAAATCGATCGGGATTGAAGACGTCGACAAGAAACACGTCGACGTCGTTCGCAACGATATTTTCGAAGAAAAGGTCGAAGATTCGCTCGTCGGGCCGGTCTTCATTATCGACTACCCGGCGAGTATTTGCCCGTTGACGAAACGCAAGCGCTCGAATCCGGCGATCGCGGAACGCTTCGAACTCTTCGTTCGCGGCTGCGAATTGGCGAACGCTTACACCGAGCTGAACGACCCCGATCTGCAAGAACAACTCTTCCGCAGCCAGCTCGAAGGGCAAAAGGACGAAGACTCGATGGCGAAGATGGACCATGACTTCATCCGCGCGCTCCGTTACGCGATGCCTCCGGCCGGCGGTCTCGGGATCGGGATCGACCGCTTGACGATGATGCTCACCGACACGACGAGCATTCGCGAGGTGATCTTGTTCCCGCTCTTGAAGCCGGAAGTTTTTGAGTGATTTTAGCGATTGAGACGTTTTTAACGCCGCGAACGGGCGACGTTCGCGGCGCTTTAGACGGAAACGCTTAGACGACTTTAACGGTCGAAACGTTTTTGGCGTCGCCGCGAACGGATTCGTTCGCGGCGCTTTAGACGTTTGGGGCGATTGAAGTAAAACGCGGCGACTTTGACGGTCGAGCGAGAGAACGCGGGAGGCGTCGGCTCGGGCGACCGGCGAGTTTTTTTGCGTCCGAAAACGGGATGGGTTGCAACAGTTTTAACGATAAAGCCGAAGGCAGCGACTTGGATTCCGGATTTCGCGGCGATTTTGGGCGTTTGCGTCGACCTTTGCGCTTGTTCGCGACGTAAAGCGTTCGGACGTTCGAAACGTTTTCGATTGCGTTCGGCGGTTTTGACGTTATTAATTAATAATGGAAAAACCGCGACGAAGCGGGCTTTCGAAAAAAACGGAAGCGAAAAATAAAAAATCGACGATTTTCGTCGAGCAAAACGAAAAACGAAGCGGCAAGGAAGGCCGAATGTATAAACTGTTGCTGATTTGGCGTTATCTTTTGACGCGACGCATCGCGTTGGTCAGCGTCGTTAGCGTTACTCTCGGCGTCGCGACGATGATCGTCGTGAACGCGGTGATGCTCGGTTTCAGCCGCGAGATGGAGAATCGCATTCACGGCGCTCTTTCCGACGTTACGATTAGCTCGCGTTCGAGTCTGCGCGGTTTCGACGACGTCGACGCTCGGATTCGCGACGCGATGAAGGTCGCCGGCGATTTGATCGAGGCGACGACGCCGACGGTAACGACGCCCGGCATGCTCAGCTACGAGTTCGGCGGCGGCGAAGTCGTTACGCGCCAAGTGCAGATCGTTGGGATCGACGCCGCGACGAACGAGCGAGTAACCGCGATCGCGCAATATTTGCAGCACCCGGAAAACCGCAAGTCGCTCTCGTTCGACCTGCGCGAAGACGGGTACGACGTTCAAAATCCGACGTTTGGCGACGACGGCGTCGTGCGGCCGCGCTTGGCCGAGGCCGGATGGAAGAAACGCCGCGCCGACGCTAAATATGAGAAATATCGTTGGGAGGAACGGCGCCGACGCCGCGAAATCCTCGAAAAAACGGCGCAAGCCTCCTCGGCGCCGCCCATCGTCGACGTCGTCGATCCGAACGCGCCCGCCGTCGACCCTTACGCCGCCGCGCTCCAAAATTTCCCGAAAGCGCCGAATTACGAAGAAATCGACGAGCCGCTCGCCGCCGCGCCGACTGCCCCGAGCGCGCTCGAC
>JAFYQR010000145.1 GCA_017559825.1 Thermoguttaceae bacterium
GAGTAAACGGAACGCGACGCGACGCCGTTTTCGAGAGCGGCGAGCGCGGCGCCGGAAACGAGCGAGCCGGACGCGCGGAGTCGAGCGGCTCCGCTTTTTCCGGAAAGATTGGAGAAGACCCAAGCGCCTTCCTCCATTTGGATTAAGCCGCCGATCGACGAAATCGGCATTGGGAAAAGATCGTATTGGATCGCCGCGTCGCGAACGCCGACGGTCGTTTTGATTTGCAAACGATCGGCGCGGTTGGGATCGTAAGTTATTCGAACGTTCGCGTCGAACGCTCCGGACGGGCGCAAACGCGACAGCTCGGCGCGGCTCGACGCCGGGAGCGCCGACAAGAGCCGCGCGTCGATCGGATAGCCGAGTCCTTCGATTTCGACGCCGCCGACCGGCGTTCCGAGCGCGTCGTCGAAGCGACCGTCGATTTTTAGCGAGCGTTCGTTGAACTCGGAACGGAGCGCGAGCGTCAACGCGCCCTCGGCGTCGAGCTCGACCCGGCCCGAAAGCCGTTCGAGCGGATAAGGGAACGCGACGCAAACGAGATCGAGATCGGCTCCGGAAACGAGGAGATTCGTCGGACGCCAAGCGTTTGCCGTTCGCGCCGACTTTTCGACCGTTAAGTCGACGTTCGTCGTCGCGGAGAATTGATAATCGTTGAGGAAATCGACAAGTTTGCGCAACTTTTCCGATTCGACGCTCGCTCGCGCGGCGTTTTCGATGGCGAGCCGCTTCAAACTCGCGTCGTCGAGCGGGTAATCGTTCAAACGGAGGCGGAGCGCGGCGTCGACCGGCGCGGAAATCGGACCGATTTGTCGATAAGACGCCGCCAGCGTCGTCGCTCCGCTTCGGGCCGCGAAACGTTCGATTTCAAGCGACGTTTGCGTCGCCGAGTAACGAATTTCAACGTCGGAGAGGGGAAATTTGAGAAACGGAGACGCGACGGCGCCGCGGGCCAGCTTGCCGTCGACTCGGAAACGAAGCGCGGCGGGATTGGTCGAGTCGCCGACTAATTCGAAGTCGAACGACGTTTGGCCTTGCGCGTTGCGAAACGAGCCGAGTTTGCCGCCCAGCTCCGCGTCGAGCCGCCGAACGACCGGCGCAAGGTCGAGTTGGCGAACGGCGCCGCGAAACGCAAAGTCGCGCGCGGCGACGCAGCCTCGTACGTTCAACTCTTGAACGTAAGGGTTCGCCGCGGTTAGGTTGAGCGTCCAAACGATTTCGTAGGCGTCGTCGAGCTTTTCGATCTTTTCCGCGTCGTTTGCGGGGCGAGGGGCGGTCGCGACGTCGTCGTTATCGGGGGCGGCGAGCGGGGCGCCGGCGTTCTTTTCGTCGGAGCCGTCGGCGCTGGGGGAAGAGGCGACGAACAAACAGTCGTCGTCGAGAAGTTTCTCCGGCAGGATTTCCGGATAGCCCGGGAGCGCGAAGCGCGGCGTCGGGCTTAAACGGAGGCGCAAGCCGGAAAGCGTCGTCGTTTCGTTGGGGCGTTCGGGATCGTTGAAAAAGATCGCGGCGTCGAACGCTTCGATCAAGCAAGGACGCTCGGTCGACGTCGGTTGGAGGCGGAGCAAGTCTTGGGCGAAGGCGGCGCGGTTGGCGGCGGTTCGCATTTGCGGACGGGTGATCGCGATCCGACGCGGCGAAAGGTCGCCGGATTTCAGCGCGTTCCAGTCGATCGGAATTTCGACGTAAATTTCCTCCGCTTCGAGGAGCGGCGGCGCGTCCTCCGGCGCGTCCGGAAGGCGCCAAGCGACCGAAAGGAGCCGAACGCCGCGCGTCGCGTCGAGCCGAACCGACTCGAACGAAACGTTCAACTTCGGGAACTTGCGTTGCAATTCCGTTTGAACGACGCGTCGAATTTCCGAATCGGCGCGGCGATACGCGATCCCGGCGACGACGACCGTCGCGAGGAAGGCGAGAAAAACGCACCAACGGAAAACGATTTTAACGGTTTTGAACATCGAGCGAACGCGAACGTGCGACGGGGTTGCGGAGACAAAGAATGGCGGCGGAAAATCAATGTTAAGGCGTCGCGGCGTCGCGGCGACCGAAACGACGCGAAACGGCGAGCAAAAGGAGGATAAGCGAAGTCGCTAACAACGGAAATCCTTTCGACAAAACGAGGGGTGAACGATAAACAATCGACGCGTTCGCGTCAAGACGGGTTTGGCGCGGCGCGGTTCGTTTTCCGCTTTTTCTACTCGTTATTAATTGATATTTAATGGGCGGCGAAGAAAACGGAAAAGACGAGCGTCGTCGCAGACAAACGGCGAGATTCGCGCTCGGTTTCTTTTACCGGTACGCTCGTCGGCTCGGTCGCGGAGGCGCTATTTTCGAAAAAGGACGCTTTTTCGGCGAAATTTTCCGGAAAAATCGCGCGATTTTTTTGGAAGCGGGCTCGCGCCTGTTTTTTTTCGAAAATATCGGGTATAATGGCGGCGAGAGGAATGTTCTCCGGAAACGGCGGAGCGTTTTTATCGACTTTTCTTGTTTTAGCGGTTTCGCGAGGCGTCGACGGCGTTTCGGCGGATAATTTTGAAAAAAAACGGTTTCCGACGCGGAACTCGGGAACCGACGCGGAGCGACCCGCGTCCAACCCTGCAGGAGCGGATGTGAACGACGAACGACTGATCGACGCGACGCTTGCCGGCGACAAAAACGCTTTCGGCGAACTGGCGCGCAAGTATCAAGATCGCGTGTACAATTTGGCGCTGCCGATCGTCGGCAACGCGGACGACGCGCTCGACGTCGTGCAGGAAACCTTTCTGCAGGCGTTGGCGCATCTCGGAAGTTTTCGCCGTTCGAGTCGGTTTTACACTTGGCTGTACCGCATCGCGTACAACTGCGCGGTCGGCGCGTTGCGTCGGCGCGGGCGAACGACGTCGGTCGATCGCGTCGTCGAGGAAGTCGGCGATTGTTTCGAGTCGCCGGTCGAGGCGCCCGACGCCAAATCGAAGCGCGACGACGACGTTCAAGCGTTGCGCGAAGCGTTGGCCAAGTTGCCGGACGAATATCGGGAGCCGCTCGTGTTGCGCGAAATTGAAGGCGCGAATTACGAACGGATCGCCGAGGTTTTGGAGATTCCGATCGGGACGGTGCGCAGTCGGCTGCATCGAGCGCGGAGCGCGTTGCGCGAGGCGTTGGAGCGGCGGCGCGACGATTTTTAGCGGCGACCGACGCGATTTCGACGATAATTCGGACTCGTCGACCGTTCGAAACAACGATAGACCGGGCAAGCTCGCGAAGCGAGGGGAAATCGATGAAACGAGAAATTTGGGAAGAATTGGTCGACCGCGTCGTCGACGGAGAATGTTCGGACGAGGAAAAACGAGCACTCGACGAAGCGGCGACGCGGAATCCGGAAATTCGCGACGCGATTCGCTCGGCGCTGCGGATTCGCGATATTTTGCGGAGTTCCGCCGGAGCGACGGTTCCGGCCGAGTTTTCCGAGCGGCTCCGGCTGGCGATCGAGCGTTCCGATTTTTGGGTCGAACGCGAAGTCGAGCGAACGACGCCGAGCGCGTCGACGAGCCGGCGAACTCGTTTCGAACGTTTCGGCGGTCGGCGAGTCGTTTGGGCGACGACCGGAGCGGCGGTTTCGTTCGCCGCGGTCGCGTTCCTTGCGTCGAGCGTCGATTTCGGGACGCGGCGAGGCGTCGAAACGGCGCGTCGCGTCGACGAATCGGTTGAAATTGATAAAACGGAGAAAAACGCCGTCGCGCCGGGGAAAATCGCGCCGACCGCTCCGCTTTTGCGGCGCCCGATGAGCGAAGGCGGCTCGCCGAACGCGCCCGTCGCGGTCGCGAGCGATTTTTACACGCGTCGCGCGGTCGATTCCGAGAACGCTCGGCGATTATTGACGGCGTTTTTGGGAATTTGTCGCGAAAACGACGTCGCGTATGAGAAAATCGACGGCGATTTCGAATTGGCGCTGCGCGAAACGACGCCGGAGGCTCGTCGCGCGATTCTCGCTTGGCTCGACGCGAACGCGCCGGAAATCGCCGAGCGAAGCGCGACGAAATTGGCCGAGCGTTGGGACGAGAGCGACGAAAGCGTTCGCGACGTTCGCGTTTCGTTTAGCGTCGCCGAAAACGAATAACGAGCGATTTAGCGTTTAACGCGGCGAAAAGCGATTCGGGCGGCGCGAAAGAGCAAAGGACGGTCGGCGAAACGCCGGCGATGTTAAAACGAAACGATTAAGCGCGTTATTTTGCAAGAAAATTTAAAAAAATCGAGGAAAACGACAAGAATCCGCTTGATTCTAGCGAAATTGTTGTGTATCCTATCGTTTTAGAGAACCGTATTTTTTGCTTTGTCGCGCCGTTTTCGCCTTTTGTCGAGGCGAACGCGGCGGCGACGGGCGCAAACCGACGTCGAACGAACGCCGTTCGACGCGACTTTTCGGAGAACTCGCGGCGCGTGTCGACTCGTCGGCGAGCGATTGCGAAAAACGGTCGAACGGTTCGGTTTTGGAGCGAACGTTTCGAGCGCGAAGTCGAGCGAAACGCCGCCAACCTTAGCGCCGACGCCGAGGTTTTGGGACGCGTTGTCGAACTTGGACGTCGAGCGAGTCGGGCGCCGCGGACGTCGAGGGCGAGAACGCGCCTTGGTTCCGAAGCGAGCGAACGAAAAAATAAAGGGCAAGGTCATTCGCGTCGAGAAGGCCGTTTGAATTATTGATTTTTAACGCGTTTTCGACGCTCTTATTCTGCAAAGGAAAAGAAAATGAAAAAGACGTTCAAAGCCGGTTTTACGCTCATTGAGTTGCTGGTCGTTATCTCGATTATCGGGATGTTGGCCGGTCTGCTCCTGCCCGCCGTCCAAAACGCGCGCGAAATGGGGCGTCGCACGACGTGCATGAACAACCAACGCAACATCGCGTTGGCGTTCCAAATGACGCCGAAAGGCAAAATGCCGACGTGGCGAACCGAAGGAACCTACGACGGCGGCTCCGAGCCCGTCGTTTTGGGTTGGGCTCCGCAAATCTTCCCGTACATGGAGCAAACCCAAGTTTACGAATTGGTTCAAAACGAAGGCAAACGCGCCGACGTTACGATTCCGTCGTTCCAATGCCCGAGCGCCGGTTCGGACGTTGAAAACGCCAACGCTTTCGTCGCCAACTGCGGCGGCGCGGACGGCAATCCGAGCTTGGACGCGGACGGCAACTACACGTTGGACCAATTCGCTTCGAACCGCGCCGACGCGATGCTTCTCGACGGCGTCGCGGGCGGTAAGAGCCTGTCGGTCGACGACGTTACGGACGGCACGACGAACACGCTCTTGATTTCGGAAAACCTCCAAGCCGGTTCCATTTGGGCGAACCGCGAATACGGCGTCGGTTTCTGCGTCGGTTTCCCGCAACAAAATATTTTCGCGCAATACGGCACCGTTTCCGAAGACGCGAACGGCAACGAAGCCATCGGTCTCGTCGCTCCGTTGCAAATCAACCGCGCTCGTTCGATGAAAACCTACGCCGATTTGATGAACGCGAACGACAACCGCGCCCAACAATACGCGGTTTGGAGCAATCTGACCGAAGAACAAACGAATCCGTGGGCTTACGCTCGCATGTCGTCGAACCACCCGGGTATCGTCGTCGCCGCGATGGTTGACGGTTCGACCCGCGTCGTTAGCGAAAGCGTCGACATTCAAACGTTCGTTCGCGCGATCGCTCCGAACGATAAAAAATCGTCCTTCAACAAAGCCGGCGACTTGGATTCGGACGGCGTTCTGGACCTTGGCAAACTCTAATCGTTAAATCGATTATCGCGGCGATTGAGCGTCGTTAAGACGCTTGCCCTTGAGACGAACCGACGTTTCGCGCGTCGGTTCGTTTTTTGTTTCTTGCCGACGCGTTGGAAACGAGGAGAACGAAAAACGTTCGACGCCGAGAAAAAATCGACGTTAAAATTAGTGAGCGCGAAAAATTGGCGACGCGAACGACGAACGCGGGACGACGCCGAAGAAAACCGCTCGTCGCGTCGTTGAAACGAACGCTACGAGCGGTTTTAATAACGTCGAGTTGGATTGAAACGTTTGCGTCGAACGCGCCGACTTTGCGAGCGAGCCTTGCAAATCGCGGCGTTTGCGCCGACTTTAACCCCAAAAGCCGCCCGGTTGGAAGAGCGGCGCGACGGCGTTCGGCCATTGGCCGACGTCTTGCGTCCAGTCGAGGACGTTGTAGCGGTAACGAAGCTGCTGCGCGAGACGATAACTCCGTTCGAGGCGCGGGCGGTCGATTCCGATTTCTTCCGGCGTCGACGGCGCGGCGGCGTCGGCTATCATCCGTTGAATCGTCGCGGCGGGAAGGAGTTGCGCTTCGAGGCGCGGTTTCAGCTCGGCCCAAGAGTCGCGGAAGAGGCGCAACCGACGTTCGAGTTCGTCCGGTTCGACGAACTTCTTGCGGCATTCGCTTTCGACCGTTTCGCGGAGCCCGGACGTTCCGAAATGTTCTTCGAGTTCGCGTTCGATCGTTTCCCAAGTTCGGAAATTTTGCGGAATCGCGGCGATCGCGGCGTCGAAGGTCGCTTCGCTCCAAGTCGCCAAAATCCGTTCGTAAAGCGCGGAGGTGGAGACGGTTCCGACGCCGACTTTGAACCCGTGCGACGGCGCTTCGCCGTAATAAGTGTGATGTTGGTTGTCCCAAAGGTGGCTGAATTGGTGCTCGGCGCCGGACGCGGTGCGGGACGTTTTCGCCTTCTGCATAGCCAGCCCGCTCATAACGAGTCCTTCGGTCAGCCGCGCCAACGCTTTTTTATCGCCGCGAGCGACGCCGGTCGGGTCGGCGACCGAATCGCGCAACGAATCTTGAACGAGCGACCAAGCGACGGCGTCGATCGGTTCCGTTCCGAGCAAGTCGGCGAGAATCCAGTCGGCGCCGGCTGGAATTTTTGCGATCAAGTCGGCGTAACCGGCGGCGTTCATCTTAAGCGGCGCTTCGCAAACGACGTTCATATCGAGCAGAATCCCGCGCGGCGCCGGGCAGGAAAACGTTTGTTTGCATTCGTTGTGTTCGATCGAAGCGCCGAACGACGCGTATCCGTCCATCGAGGCGGCGGTGCCGACGACCGCGTAAGGGCGTCCGACGAGATATGCGGCGCGCTTGCAAAGGTCGTTGACCGTCCCGGAGCCGACGGCTACCGGAATCGCGTCGGTCGGCGCGAAACGGGCGTGTAGGGCGTTGACCCAACGCGTTTCGGCGTGCATTTGCGGCGCGTCGAAAATAAACGGGTCTTCGACGAAGACGCCGGCGCTTTCGAGGCTTGCGACGGCGGCGCGTCCGGCGATTTCGAACGTCGCAACGTCCGCGACGACGACCGCTTTCGCGTCGGCGCCGAAGAGTTCTTTGAAGAAAGCGCCGACGCGTTCGAGAACGCCTTCGCCGAGAACGACCGCTTTCGTGTCGTCGCAATATTGAAGCGCTTTATCGATTCGCGCCGCCGTTTGGCGATAAAATTCGTTGATTTCCGACATAAAAACCTCGACGGACGTTGGGGTGGGCGGTTTGGGTGAAATGGGAAACCCCGACGCGGCGGCGCTTGCGTCGAAACGGGCGCGTCGGCGTCGCAGTAGAGTTGGTCTTTAACGATTTTAACGGGTTTGCGTTTGTCCGGACGTCCCGACCGAAACGGCGCGGCGATACTCTTCCGGCGAGATTTCGCGGACTTCGGCGCCGGCGGCGATCGCGGCTTGGAGTCGTTCTTGCGGCGTCGAGGTCGGACGTGCGTTCGCTTGCGTCGCGACGACGGCGAAATCTGGTTTGGCGGGCGTCGACGGCGTTCCGACGAGCGGCGAGTTTAACGCGACGACGGCTTGTCGCGCGAATTGCCGATCCGGGGCGTATTGCGTCGTCGGGGCGCTTTGCGCGATCGGGGCGTATTGCGTCGTCGGGACGTTTTGCGCGATCGGCGCGTATTGCGTTGTCGAGGCGTATTGCGTCGTCGGGGCGTTTTGAGCGATTGGGGCGTATTGCGTCGTCGGGGCGTTTTGCGTCGTCGGAGCGTTTTGCGCGATCGGGGCGTATTGCGTCGTCGGGGCGTTTTGCGCGATCGGCGTCGCGTCGAACGTCGGCGCTTGATAGGAGCCGAATCCGCCGACGATCGGGGCGGGCGCGACCGCCGGAGTCGACGCGCCGGAGGACGCGAACGCAAAATCGTCGTTTTCATCAAATTCTTCGTCCGTTTCGTCCGCGAGGTCGGACGGCGACGGCGCGGCGGCGTAAAGCGTTTCCGGTTCGGCGATTTGGAACGGCGACGGCGCGGTTTCGTAGCGCGGCGCGAGGGGCGCGACGAACTCGGCGACTCGATTTTCGAGGTCGAGCAACGTTTCGACTTGCCGGAACGCCGTTTCAACGTCGAAACGCGCCGGTTCCGGAAGGCGCGGCCCGAACGCGCTTTGGGCGTTCGGGACGAACGTCGTCGGAGCGTTTTGAGCGATTTCGCCGTTCTCGTTCGCCGCCGCGAGCGGAACGTTTTGAGCGATTTCGCCGTTCTCGTTCGCCGCCGCGAGCGGAACGTTTTGAGCGATTTCGCCGTTTGAGGACGGCGCGGCGGTTGAAATCGAACCGGGGCGGAAGCCGACGAGCGGGGCCGGCGACGCGGGCGTTTGCGTCGTCGACGACGCGAATAAACCGGGGTTGCGACGACCGACGCAAGCCGTCGAAGTTTGAGTCGCCGAGTCGCTTTCGTTCGCCGTCGGGGACGACGCGGCGTTTTCGGCGGGCGGCGTCGCGTTCGCAAGCGTTTCGTCGTCGCGCGACGCGGAATTTGAATTTTGCGCGTTCGTTTCGACGTCGTTTAAAACGACGAGAGGCGTCGCGACGGCGATTTCGGCGTTCGGAATCGACGAGACGAACGCGTCGGCGACGGATTCGACCGTCGACGGCGCCGTCGTTTCTTCGGCGAGCGGCGGCAAAATCGGCGTGATTTCGTCGTTCGAGACCGAAGTTTGCGCTTGCGGTCGGCTCGTCGGAGCGATTTGAGCCGGGGCTTGCGGTTGGCTCGTCGGAGCGATTTGAACCGGGCCCTGCGGTTGGCTCGCCGGAGCGATTTGAACCGGGCCCTGCGGTTGGCTCGTCGAAGCGATTTGAACCGGGCCCTGCGGTTGGCTCGTCGAAGCGATTTGAACCGGGCCC
>JAFYQR010000146.1 GCA_017559825.1 Thermoguttaceae bacterium
CGTCAGACGAACGCTGATCGGAATCGCGCTCTTCGCCGGAATGTATTACCTCTTTTTGGCGACGAACGCTCGCCGCGTCGCGCCGCCGACCGAACCGGAAGCGCCGCGAGCGACCGTCGACGCCGAAAACGCGCCGTCGGTAGAAACGCCCGCCGAAAACGCTTCGCCGGACGCCCCCGCGACGCCGTAAAGTTGGACGCCTTTTTACGCCCTATAGTATTAATGACAAAATCGCCGCAAGAAACCGCCTCCGCCAACGATTCGCTCCTGCTGAAAGCGCTCCGCCGCGAACCGGTCGACCGCCCGCCTATATGGTTGATGCGTCAAGCCGGACGCTATATGGCGGAGTATCGCGCCGTTCGCGAAGGACGAACGTTCCTCGAACTCTGCAAAAACCCGAAACTTTGCGCCGAAGCGATGCAAACGGCGGTCGAGCGGATCGGCGTCGACGCGGCGATCATTTTCTCCGACTTGCTCCCGATTCTTGAGCCGATGGGGTTCGACCTCTCGTTCGTCGCCGGAGACGGCCCGAAAATCGGGAATCCGTTCCGCGAAGCCGACGACTTGGCCCGCGTTCGGGAACTGGTCGACGTTACGCCGCTCGATTACGTTTACGAGACGATCGCCCAGACGCGCCGCGCCGTCGCGCCCCTCCCGGTAATCGGGTTCGCGGGCGCGCCGTTCACCCTCGCCGGGTACGCGATCGAAGGAGGGACGAGTCGGCAATTTTTGCGAACCAAGGCGTTAATGTATTCTCGCCCCGACGTTTGGCGCGAACTGCTCGACCGTTTGGCGCGCTCCGCGGCCCGCTATCTTAACGCTCAAATCGACGCGGGCGCCGACTGCGTTCAAATTTTCGACAGCTGGGTCGGCTGCCTCGGCGTCGAGGATTTCCGCCGTTTCGTCTTGCCGTCGCTGCAAGAATTGCGCCGCGAATTGAAGCCCGGCGTCCCGGTTATTTATTTCGGAACCGGCAACCCGGCGCTCTTGCCGTCTTTCGCGGAAGTTGGAAGCGATTGCGTCGGCGTCGACTGGCGGATTCCGATCGACGCCGCTTGGGCCCAAATCGGGCTCGACCGCGCCGTTCAAGGGAACCTCGACCCGGTCGTTTTGCTCGGCCCGCAAGAAACGATTCGCGCCGAAGCGACGCGGATTCTCGACCGCGTCGGCGACCGCCCCGGTTTCATTTTCAACCTCGGACACGGGATTTTAAAGGAAACGCCGGTCGAGAACGTTATTTGCCTCGTCGAAACCGTTAAGAATTGGCGCCGAGCTCGCTAAACCGCCCGCTTCGCCTATTTTAACGCCGTCGCAACAATTTTTTCTATTTAACCGTCAAATTTAACGCCCGCCGTTTCGTTTTATGCGTCGTTTCGAACGCCGACATTCCTTCGCTTGGACGTTTTTCGTCTTAATCTTCGCGTCCTTTTGGAACGGCGCGACGATTAAGCCCGAGATCGCGTTCTCCGACGCGAGCCGTTCGGCGCTCGCGGAAAGTTCGTCTTTGACGCCTGAAACGACGGACGCCGCGTTCCGCCGCGACGTTCCGGAATTCGCGTTTTCCTCCGCCGCGACGCGGGAAATTTTTGAAACGTTCCGGAACGCCGACGCCCGTCGCCTTCAACGTTCGACGCGGCGACACGGCGGCGACGATTTTTCTTTCTCGAGCGGTTCGACGAAATCGCCGCTCGTTCGCGAGTTTCCATTCGCCGACCCCGCGTTCGCGTCGGCGGTTTTTCGTTCCTTTTGGGATCGCCGCTCGGCCTCGCGTCCTCTCTTCCTAATCTTCCGTTCTCTTCGTAATTGACGTCGACGGCGTCTTCTCGGCGTCCGTATCAAACGAAATCTAATTTAAACGTCAATTATCAACGTCTTGGCGCGAACGCGCAACCGTTTCGCGCTTACAAAGAGAATATTAATTAGGAAATCGATATGAGTCTTGAAAATCTGAGCGCGAACGCGCTCGTCGTCGTTTACTCCCTTCCCGCGCTCCCGATTTTTTGCGCCGGTTGGTTCTCGCAAATCCGCGCCGACCGCCGCGTTCGCAAACTAACCGACGTCGACGCCGAAGTTCGCTCCGACGCCGCGCTCGCCGCTTTCCTGCAGGAAGTCGACCTGACCGACGTCGAAGTCGTCAAAAGCGACAATTACATGCAAAACGAGTACGACGCGGCCGAAAATAAGATTTTTTTGAGCCCGGACACGCTCGGGCGGCGCGACGTCGCCTCGGTCGCGCTGGCGTTGCGCGCCGGAGCGCAAGCGGTCGCCGAACGTCGCGAACCGGAAAAACCGCGCCGTGTTAGAACGCTCCACGCCGTCGAGAACGTCTCGTTTTGGGGCGCGTTCGGCGTGTTGGCGTTCGGAATTATGTCGTCGACCCTTGCGACGACGATTCTCGGTTACGCGTTGGCCGCTTTCGTTTGGGCGCTTTGGCGAATTCGCGTAAAGATTTTGCGCGAAATCGACGCCGTCGCGTTGAAATTTGCGAAAAACGACGCGTCGATTCCGGACGCGACCGCTCGCGGCGTCGAGGAAGTTCTCGCCGCCGAGCGCGTTAAATTTTAACGATTAGGCAAGTTCGTCGTCCGGCCCGCCTCGCGAGGAAAACGGGCCGGGCGTCGCGCCTACCGTCGTCGCCAAAAACTCGGCGCGAAAATCGCCAAAACCACCCAAAATTCCAAGCGTCCGACCAACATCGCGCAACTATACAGAAATTTTGTCGGCGCGGAAAGAAATCCGTAATTCTCTAAGGCGCCCATTTTACCGAACGCCGGCCCGACGTTCGAAAACATCGAGAGCGCGCCGCCGGCCAAATCGGCCAACTTCTCCACTTTCGGCGCCGCCGCGTCGGCCCAGGGCGCGTCCGGTTCGAGGCAAAGCGTCGCGAAAATCGTCGCGAAAATCGCCGTCGCCGCCAAAACTAAGTAAACGAACGCGGAATTTAACGTCTCTTTTTCTAAAATTTCGTCGTTGTACCGCATCGCTCGAACAACGTTCGGGCTGTGCGCGCGCTCGGCGCCGAGCGCCAACGCTTTGCCGATAAAAACGAGCCGATAAATCTTGGCGCCCCCCGCCGTGCTCGCCGAGCAGCCGCCCCAAAACATAACGAACGCCAACGCGAAAAGCGCCGTCGAGTTCCAAAGTTCGTATCGAGCGGTTGCGAATCCGGCGCCGGACGCCAACGACACGACGTTGAACGCCGAAGCTCGCAACGCGTTCGTCCAAGAATTGACGCCGTCGTTTTCGCTATTTCCCGTTTTTTTTGCAACTTCGCTATTTTTCGCGTTCGCCGTCGGCGCGTCTTCCGCGGTCAAGGCGCCGGAACTCGCCGATATCGCGGTCGCCGCTCCCGTCGTCTTCTTGTCGTCGCCGACCGCCGAGCTCCCCCGCAAGACGATTTCGTCGTTCGTCTCGGCGCTCTCGGCAATTTGAGCGCTTTCGGCAACTTTCGGCGAAGCGTCGAATCGTCGAAAATCGCCGCTCGCCCAACCGGTCGCGAAAACGACGACGATCGCCGCCGTTAAAATCGTCAAATACGCTCTCCACTCGACGTCGCGCATCAGCTTGCCGGGTCGTCCGACCGCGCACCAATAAAGGAGCCCGTAATTCGTCGACGAAATAATCATAAAAATTATCGCGACCGTTTCAAAAGCGCCGCCGTTTACGTTCGGATCGGCGGCGAACGCGCCGACGCTCGCGTTCCGAGAACTGAATCCGCCGGTCGCGACGGTCGAAAAAGCGTGCGCTATCGCGTCGAAAAGGGTCGCTCCGCAACACAAAAACAAAATCGCGCAAACGACGTTCAACGAAACGTAAATCAAAAAAAGCGAAAAAGCGAGTTCCCGCATCTTCGCGAACGGCGCGTTCCCGGACGCGCCGCGTTCGAGCTTCATGATCGTCTTGCCGTTCGCGCCTTGGCCGATTAACGCGACAAAAAAGCACATCACGCCCAAGCCGCCGATAAAATGCGTCGCAAACCGCCAGAACAAAAGGGTTCGCGGCAAGGAAGCCGGATTCTCCAGCTCGCCGAAAACGGTCGCGCCGGTCGTCGTTAGGCCCGAGGCCGACTCGAAAATCGCGTCGACGAAAGTCGCCGGAATCCCCGATCGCAGCTCGGCGGCGCCGAAAATATACGGAGTCGCCCCCAGAAAAATCGCTAAAATCCAACTAAACGCGACGATCGCTATCGCTTCTTTGCGGAAAAGACGCGTCGAGTCGGCGCCTCGACCGGCCCAAAAAAAGGCGAACGAAAACGCGAACGACGTCGCCGCGCCCTTCAAAAGTCCCTCGACGCCGCGCGCCTCCCAACGCCAATCGCCCCCCAACGCCTCGGCGGCCCAAGGCGCGCAGAACAACATGCCGACGCCGAGGAAGGAAGCGACGACGCTCAAAAAAACAAAAACGACCCGATAATTCATCGAAACGACAATAATCCAAATATATGTTGAATTTTGCGGCCCCAAAAAAGATTCCGCGCCGCCGATTTCGCTCGAACCGCTCGATTTGTTTTCGCCGCCGCCCGAACAAGTCGTTCTATTTTACCTCGTTTATCGCAAAAAAGAAGCGGGGTCGTCCTAATTTCGCCGTTTTACGCAACCCCTTCCGTCCGCTTTAACGACCCAAACCTCGTTTGCTCGCCATTCTTCACATTTTACGCAAGCCTCGTCAACAACTTTAACCGCCTATTTTCGTTTAACGGCGCGAAACGGCGTTTCCTTCGCGGCGGCGGAGAATCTTCTTAAATTCGAGCGCGGCGATCAGCCCGACGATTTTCGCCGCGCCGAGCCCCGATTCGCGCACGACTCGATCGATTGGAACCGGATCGACGCCGACCAATTCGACGATTTTTCGCTCGTCGTCGCTCAAACCTTCCGGAATCGCGGTCGAAGCGGACGCCGGAGGCGCTTGTTTCGCCGTTTCGCTCCTCGAACCGCCGTTAAAGTTTTCCGTCGTTCGCGATTTTTCCGGAGCTCGCCCCAACGCCGCCGCTCGCCGTTCGCGACTCGCCCGCTCGAAATCGCTTATCGCGGTCGAACTTTGCGTCCGAAGCGACGTTTTTTCGCCGGAGACGCCGTTTTCGCGCCGTTTTTTCCCTTCCGTTCGATTTTTCGGCAGTTCGAACGTCGGAAGCGCCTCCAACACGTCCTCGACCGACTCGACGAGCGCGGCGCCTTCCCGCAACAGCCGATGACAACCGCGGGACGTTTCGCGGTCGACGGGCCCCGGCACGGCGAAAACCTCGCGATTCTGCTCCGCCGCCAGCCGCGCGGTGATCAACGAGCCGCTTCGCAGCGGCGACTCGACGACCAACACGCCGAGCGAAAGTCCGGCGACGATACGGTTTCGCGCCGGAAAATTCCCGGCCAACGGCGACGTCAGCGGATGATACTCGCTAAAAACGGCCCCCGATTCGGCGACGCGACGCGCCAACCCCTCGTGTTCGCGCGGATAAATTTTCGCGACGCCGCCTCCGAGCGCGGCCAACGTTCGCCCGCCGACGTCGAGCGCTCCGCGATGCGCCGCCCCGTCGATTCCGAGCGCGAGCCCGCTGACGACCGTAAAGCCGGCTTCGGCCAGCTCGCGCCCCAAACGCTCCGCCGTTTCGAGCCCGTATCGCGTCGCCCCGCGAGTCCCGACGATCGCGATCGCCGCTCGATCTTCCGGCGCGAACGCCCCGCGAACGTACAGAAGTCGCGGCGGATTGTCGATTTCCCGCAGCCGCTCCGGATACCGAGCGTCCCGCGACGCGACAATTTCAATCCCGTTTTCTCGGCAGAATCGGAGCAACGCGTCGACGTCGCACGCTTCCCGCGCTTGAGAAATTTTCCGAGAAATCGTCGGCCCAACCTTCTCGACTCGCTCCAAATCGCGCCGCGACGCCCGCAAAACTTCGCCGGCCGACCCAAAATACGCGATCAAGCGTTCGGTCGTCAGCGGCCCGACCCCGTCGACGGTCGAAAGAAGAATATCGTCGACAAGTTCCTCCGGCGCCCAAATTCTCGACGCTTCGCCCGACGGCGCGTCTTCGGCGGATTCCTCCGCTTCGCCGCCCTCGTTAAAGTCGCTCAAATCGTTCGATTTCATCGAAACGACCGGCTCTCGAGTCGGTCGCGATTCGCCGAGTTCTTCCGATTCCTCGCAAGCGCCCGAATCGCCGAGTTTCTCCGAATCGCCCCCAACGCTCGATTTATCGTCTTTCGCCAAGAGAGTGAAGTCGCAACGCCCGTTCAACGCGCCGATTTCCGGCTCCGCGTCCTTTTCGGAGCGTTCGTCTTCCGCGTCGTCGTTCGTTTCGTTCCAAGAAAGCGCGGAGTCGAGCGAATCATCGTCGTCGAAAAAAGGAGAGCGTCCGCGTTTCATCGTTTTTCCTTCCGCGCCGCCTAAAAGACGCGGCGCGTTTCGTTCCTTCGACTCGGATCAAACAAATTCCGGTCGCCGATCGCTCAGTTGCTGTTGCAGGCGGCTGACGATGGCGCTGTGCATTTGGCTGACGCGGCTTTCGCTCAAATCGAGCGTCGCGCCGACCTCTTTCATCGTCATTTCTTCGTAATAATAGAGAATGATGATCATGCGCTCGTTGCGACTAAGGCCTTTCGTAACGAGGCGCATCACGTCCGACTTTTGAATCCGGCTCGTCGGGTCTTCGCCGCGAGCGTCCTCGACGAGGTCGATTTCGCTGACGTCTTTCGAGCCGTCCGTTTCGAACCATTTCTTGTTCAAGCTGACGAGATTGACGGCGTTCGCGTCGCTGAGAACGCGATCGAGCTCCGCTTTGCTCATCTTAAGATGCTTCGCCAACTCTTCTTGCGTCGGGAGACGGCCCAAGCGGTCGGAAAGCTCCTTGTTCGCTTCGGACAACTTTCGAGCGCGGGAACGCACCAAACGGGGCACCCAGTCCATATTGCGGAGCTCGTCGAGCATCGCGCCGCGAATGCGCGGAACGCAATACGTCTCGAACTTCACGCCGCGAGCCGGGTCGAACGCGTCGATGGCGTCCATCAGCCCGAAAATCCCCGACGAAACCAAGTCGTCCAAGTCGACTTCGTCCGGGAGGCGGGACCAAACGCGTTCGCCGTGATAACGCACGAGCGGCAAATACTGCTCGATCAACGCGTTGCGAAGCGTTTGATTCGAACGATCTTCGATAAAGTCTTGCCACAAACGGGCTACGTCTTCGGCGATAGACTGCGTCGCGACCATAAAATCCTCCCTGATTTTTCCAGTCCAACCAACAACAAGCAAAAGTCGACGCGGCGAAACGTCGTTTCGTCGTCTTTCCGTTCTCGCCGCCGTTCTCGTTTTGAAACGACGACGCGTTTTCAGGCGGAACGCCCCCGACCGGAGCCCGCGTAAAACGCTTGCTCCGCGACGACGCCGATTCCTCCGCGCTTGGTTCGACGACCTCCTCGCCCCGCGCAAACAAACGTTCCCTATCCTCGCTAAAACTTCTGTTTTAGCAAGCAAGCCGTAAAAAACCGACCGTCGGGACGTTTCGACGCGTTTCGCGACGCCGAACGAAGATTCTCGCTCGCGTTAAGCAAACGCTCTCCGCCCGCTCGCCGCGCCGCCGCTCGAACCAAATTCGAACGCCGACGAGCCGAGTCGTCGAAAAACCGCCGAACGCGACGAATCTTCGCCGCTTTGTCGTCGACCGTTTCGTCCCGTCGCCGTTCGGAATCGCGTCTCGCGACGCCTCTTTCCGAACCGCGTTAGACCTCCTTGTCTCCTCGTCGGGACGAACGTTGTTCGACGCGACGTCGTCTCCGCGCTCAAGCGTTTTCACTCGAACGGCTTAACGTCGCGCCTTTATCGGGAACGATCGCGACGCGGCTAAAACGCCGGCGTTAAAGCGTTTGCCGCCGCCGTCTTTTCGTCGCGAACGGTTTAAGCTTCACAATCGTTCCAAACCTCGATACTTGTTTTATCGACCTAATCGGGTAAAATTTTTAAGAAAAGAAACATATTTTTTAAAAAGAATCGCAAGAAAATCGCGCGTCGAGCCGCAACGAAACGCGAAAAACGCGACAAAAATCTCGCCGGAAAAATCAACGCCGATTTCTTGAGAAAAACTCCGGAAAAATCGCCAAGAAAAAGAAAAAAACCGCCTTGCGACGGTTTTATTTTCGAGATTCGCTCGCCTTAACGGACGACGGCTCGCGCGGAAGCTCGGAGGACGCCGGACGGCGAAGCGGGCGTTTCGGCGACGCTCGCGACCGGACGGCAAGGTTCCGGCGGCCCCGCTTCAAGCGACCAAATTTGTTTGATCAAACGCGGCTCGTCGACGTATCGGATAAACTTTCGCTTACCGGTCGGCGACGAAGCGTCCGAACGCGTCTCGACGACCGCTCGCCGTCGAACGCCTTCGACGAAGCGATAACCGTACGTCTTCCCGTCTGAAGCGACGAACGTTCCGGAATCGCCGACTCGCGGGCCGGTCGCCGGCGCGCTTTTCGTCTTATCGCCGTCGGGCGACGTCGGTTTCGCTCGCTTAACGACTGGAATCGTCGGCGCGTCGCTCGAATCGAAAGGCGGCGAGTACGTCGTTCGAGAACCGGGCGGCCCCCAAAGACAAGAGTCGTCCGCCGCGCGAACCGTCGAAAACGACAAAATCGCGCCGAGCGTTAAAACCGCTCCGAAAAAGCGAACGCGACCGTTCATTCCGCCGACGCGTTTTCGCCGTCTTCGGTCGTTTCGAAGTCCGCGCCGTCGTCGATTTCTCTCGTCGTTTCAAGCGTTTCCGTATTCTCGACGTTTTCGCTCGATTCGATCTCTTCCGCCGTTTCGCTCACCTCCGCGGTCGTCGAAACGTTTGAATCGAAAACGGGCCCGTCGTTCGAACCGAATTTACCCAACTCGCGCCCGATAAAGAAACAGAGAGCCGCGACGACTAAAATCGTCGTCAACGTCGCGCCCCAAGAAAACGCCGAACGCGTTCCCTTCGCCTTGCGCGTTTTCCACACGGTCGAACAGAAAGCGCACTTCGCCTTGCGTCTCGGAATATAACGTTTATAGCAACGTCCGCAACGCGGACAAACATAGTAATATTTACGCATTACGCTAAATCCGCCAATATTCATTCGTTAGGCGCTTCGAAAGCGCGGCGCCGCGATAAAAAACGCGGCGCTATGGTAATCCTACCCCAATAAAAAATTTTGTCAATCGTTTTAAGCGACTTTTTTCAAACGCTCGCCGTTATTTTTCGCGATTTCGTTACCGGTCGCGCTTTCGCTCTTTCGTCTTTTTATTTTTCGTTTCATTCCGCCAAGAAACGCTCGGCGTCGAGCGCGGCGCAAGCTCCGGACGCGGCCGCGACGATCGCTTGACGATATCGCTCGTCGGCGACGTCTCCGGCGGCGAACACGCCCTCGACGCTCGTTTCGGTTCGGAACGGAGCGGTTCGCTTAATGAAACCGTTTTCGGTCAGTTCGAGTTGGCCGCCCAAAAACGCGACGTTCGGCCTATGCCCGATCGCGACGAAAACGCCGGCCGCCTCCAATTCGAGCGGCGGCTCGCCGACGACGCTCGCCAAGCGAACGCCGACGACGCCCGCTTCGTCCGTCCCCAAAATCTCCTCCGGAACGCGGTTCCAAACGAACTCGATTTTCGGGTTTTCCTCCGCTCGCCGCGCCGCGATCTTCGACGCTCGCAGCGAATCGCGCCGATGAACGAGGTAAACTTTGCTCGCGAACTTCGCCAAATACTCGGCGTCCTCGACCGCGGAGTCCCCCCCGCCGACGACGACGATCGGACGATTCCGGAAGCGAGGAAGCGCCCCGTCGCAAACGGCGCACGAACCGACGCCCTTGTTTTTAAAGCGCGCCTCCGACGGAAGGCCGAGCCAACGCGCCGACGCCCCGGTCGCGACGATCGCCGACCGCGCCCAAACGGTCTCGCCGTCCGAGCTCGTCAGGCGGAACGGCCGTTGAGAAAAATCGACCGAAACGACGTCCTCCGAAACGATTCGAGCGCCGAAATTCTCCGCTTGCCGACGCATTAATTCAACGAGCGCCGGGCCGAAAATCGCTCGCCGAGCGCCCGGTTCGAGCGCCTCCGGAGGCAAATACGCCGACCGCTCGTCGCCAAGCGCGCTCGTCAGGTACGCCGCCAAGTCGCCCGCCGGAAACCCCGGATAATTCTCGACTTCCGTCGTCGTCGACAGCTGTCCCATCGGGAGCGTTCCGGCCTCTTGGTTTTCCGCCGAGAACGAACCTTCGAAGACGACCGGCTCGAGCGCCGCCCGCGCCGCGTAAATCGCCGCCGACCAAGCCGCCGGGCCGCTTCCGATCACGACGACGTTTTCGACCTTCTTTTCCGATTCGGGAACCGCGTTTTCGCTCATTTTTTCTTCTCGTCGTTCTTCGCTCGTTTTTCCGGGACGCTTCCGGCGGAAGCCGCCTCTCTATTAATTATTTAGTTATCGCCGCTAAGAGCCGCGACGTCAAGGAAAATTTCGTCGTTTCGCGCTCTTTTTTCCCGGAATAAAAAAACGCCGTCGCTCCAAACGGAAACGACGACGTCTTCCTTGCGACCGTCAAATCTAGCGCGTCTTCGCCAAGTTAGCCAATCTCTTTCTTTTCGCTCAGCGGCGAGTCGGCGGCGCGAATTGGAGCGGCAACCCGTCGTCCTCGAAGAGCGGCTCGGCGACCGCGCCTTGCGTCGCTCCGTTCGGAATCGGCTTCGGCGCGTCCAAGAGCGACGGCTCGGCGATTCGGTTAATCGACGTCGGCAACTCCTCGACGGCGCCCGCGAAAGCGTCGCTTCCCTCGGAGTCGTCGGCCAAGCCGAAATCGAGTTCAAGGGAGCTCGTTTCCGGCGCCGCGTAGGGCCCGAACGGCGTCGCGTCGACGGTCGCCGCCGGGAATGCGGAGCGCGAAACGCTCGACGCCGCCGGTTTTTCGGTCGAAATCGTCTTGCGCGGAGCGGGCGTCGGCGCGGCGGGCGACTCGTTCGAAGCGTCGAACTCTACCGACGAGCCGTTTTCGCCCCAAGTTTCCCAAGCGCGCATTTCGACCGGCGCGCCGTCGAACCCGGAGTAAACGGCGGCCCCGACTTGAGCGGCCGCGCTCGACGGAACGACGAACCCGACCGAACGCGCGTCCCAAGCCGGCTTCGCTTTCGTTTTCGAACGCCCGAACGACCAAAACGCGCCGCCGTCCGAATTTTTCGCGCAAATCTTGTTCCAAAGCGTCGTCGCCGACCAACGGGAACGCTTCGCCGTCTCCGGATAAGCGCTCTCGTACGCGAGCCGCGTCTCGGCGTCCATAAACTCGACGTCGGCGGCGGGCGCGTACTCGGCTCGCGCTCGAATTTTTTGCCCGGACGGCGTCGGTCGGTAGAGCGGCGACGAAACGCCTCCGCTCGGCGAGTCGGACTGCATGCCGTATTTCCCGGCGTTCGGCGCGCCTTTGTACGTGTTTTTGTCCCAAATCAGCGAGCTCGGTCGGTGCGCGATTTTGTTCGAAAAAACGCGGGCGTCGTCTAAAATCGGATAGACCTTCTCGGTCAACTCCTCGGCGTTGCGAACGATGCGGCGCAGCGAGGCGGCGGTCTCCGCGTCGGACAACATCCCGAGCGGAGTCGACGGATCGTCGAGTCGCGCCTCCAAATCGCGAGCCAGCGACGCGACGTTCCGCATCATCGATTTGATTTCGGCGGCGCCTTCGTTCAGCGACGTCATGATCTCCGGGCCCTGCTCCGAAAGCGAGGTCGTGAAACGTCCGACGGAGTCGAGGTTTTTGTCGACCAAATCGAACGTCGTTTCGGCGCGCGCCATCGTTTGTCGAGCGTCCCCGGCCAGCGCGTTGGCGTTCTCCATCAGCGAGTCGACGCGCTCCAAAATTTGCGGCACTTCGGCGGCGGCGCGACGAATATCGGCGTTGAGCCGTTCGTCGGCGACGACCGAATCCATGTGCGTCGCGAGCGATTTGATCGAAACGAGCGTGTCGTTGACTTCGGTAAAAATCGATTGCAAACGAACTTTTTTCTCGTTCAACTCCTCTTCGTCGCCAAGGAACGAGTTCAGATTCTCCATGAAAAGCGTCAGCTCTTGCGCCGCGTCGCCAATATCTTTCAGCGTTTGCGCGAGGTCGCCCTGGATGTTGTTGACGGTTCCCATGAGGTCGCCCCCCGGTTGGCCGAGGATGATATCGTCGGCGGTAACTTCGACGATCTCGCCCTTATAATCGGGATTTTTAACAAACTCGATCGACGCGTCGCCGAGGAACGTGCGGTTGATTTTCGCGTACTCGTTCGAGTAAATCTTCGCGTCCGGATTGAGCTCGAACGAAACGCGCACCTCGGCTTTTTCCGGGTCGTCCTGCAGATCGACGGAGTAGACGCGCCCGATTTTAATGCCGTTCTTGAGCACCAACGAATTTTGCGTAACGCCGCCGCCTTTCTCGAACACGATCGTCAGCCGCTTCCCGCCTCCCCCGACGAAGAATCCCTTTTCGGAACCGAATAAAACCGTCATCACGAAGACTCCGGCGACGATTCCTATCACCATCATGCCGATGAAAAATTCCATTCTTCGGTTAGCCATCGTTGTCGCGCTCCTTCGATTCGCGCCGTTCGAGCGGCGGGTCGTTCCGTTTTTCGATAAGTTTTACGTTAAATAAAGCGTCCGCTAAAAATTCGCCGTCGAGCGGTTATTTCCCGCCGGCCATTTCGCGGAGTCGTTCCCCCGCTTCGCCGCGAATGAACTGCGCGACGCGTCGGTCGGTCGCTCGCTCGATTTCCTCCGGCGTTCCGTCGAAAATCATCTGCGGTTCGTTCGGTTCCAGTCGAGCGTGCGGATACAGCATGACGATTCGGTCCGCGACCTTCGACGCCGACTTCATGTCGTGCGTGATGAGGACGCCCGCGACGCGCCGCCGATCCCGAGCCGAAATCATCAGCTCGTTAATAACGTCGCTCATGATCGGGTCGAGCCCGGTCGTCGGCTCGTCGTAGAGCATCAGCTCCGGCTCCATCGCGAGCGCTCGAGCGAACCCGACGCGCTTGCGCATCCCGCCGGAGATTTCGGCCGGCGTCTTGTTCGCGACGATTCTCGGGTTGAGCCCGACTTCTTCGAGCAAGCTCTCGACGCGCTCCTTAATCTCGGATCGACGCATATTTCGGCGATGTTGACGCAGAGGAAACGCGACGTTTTCGGCGATCGTCATGCTGTCGAAGAGCGCGGCCATTTGAAAAACGAAACCGTAATGCGTTCGAATTTCGGTCAACGCCTTTCCGGAAACGCGGGCCAAGTCCTTCCCTTTAAAGAGAACGCGCCCGGTCGTCGGAGCGATCAAACCGATCATATTCTTCAAAAGCACCGTCTTGCCGCACCCGCTCTCGCCGATGACGGCGACCGTTTCGCCGCGCCGCACTTTCAAGTTAATGTCGCGCAGCACTTGGTTTTCGCCAAAAATCACGTTCAAATCTTGAATTTCCAGGAGCGGCGGTCGGCGGCGCAAGACCTTTTTGACGCCGTCTTCGACGACGACCGCGCCTTCGATCAAACGTCGCGACGCCGTTTCTCGCCGTTCCGCGGTCGTCGAATCGCCGCTTTCCGCGCTCGGTTCCGGGTTCGACTCGCCGACCAAATTCGGGAGCGGATAGGGGCGCGCGCCGTTTTCGACGTTCGGCTCGACGCGAACCGGCTTCAAACCGCCGTTCGTCGCCGCGTCGTCTCTTTTCGTTTCGTCGGTCATCGTCGCTTCCCGTCTTTCTTATTCTTCCGCTTTTACGTTTTCCGTTTATTCTCGCCGTTCGTCGCGCCTTGTTCAACTTGCGCGGCTTAACCGATTCGCGTCAAATCATGCTTCCCTTAGGCCCGCCGAGGAAATGCGTCTGCACTTGGTCGAGCCCGATCCCGAGAAGCAGGTCGAGAAACAAAATCGCGACGAACGAAATGACGAACGAACTCGTCGCCGCCTTCCCGACGCCCTCCGCGCCGGCTCCGCAACGGAAGCCCTGATGGCAGCAGATCAACGCGATCGCGGCGCCGAAAAAGAGACTCTTGAACATCCCGGCGAAGACGTCGAACATCCCGACCATATTGCGCGAGTATTCCCAATAATAACTCCAGTCGACGCCGAGCAGCTTGATGCTAAAAAACGCGCCGCCGACGACGCCCATCAAGTCGGCGAAGAGCGTCAGCCCCGGAATCAACGTCAAACAAGCGAGGAAACGCGGCGCGACGAGATAATGAATCGGATTGACGCCCATGCTCGCCAGCGCGTCGATCTGCTCGGTGACGCGCATCGTCCCGAGCTCCGCCGCCAACGCGCTCCCAACCCGCCCGGCGAGCATCGTCGCCGCGAGAACCGGCCCAAGCTCCTTCACCAGCGACAGGTTGATCGCCGCGCCGATGCGAGTTTCGAGCCCGACCAGCTTGAACTGCGGGTAAGACTGCACCGCGAGCACCATCCCGATGAACGTTCCGGTCAGCATCACGACCGGCAGACTCAGCACGCCGATGTTAAAAAACGCCGGAGTCAGCGTCTCGCGCTTCGCCCCCTTGACGACGAGCCAAAAGACCGTCGCGGCCGAAAAAACCGCTAAATTTCCCGCCAACGCGACGCGACCGGTGATCGCGCGGCCGATCCCCGCCGCCGATTCGACGAACCGCTCCCAAAGCGTCGGCTCTTTCCATTCCAACGATTTTCCGCGCATAACGTGCAACTTCAACGATTCCGCCGATTTTAACGACCGCGAAGCGCCGAGCGTTTCGCGCCGTTCTTTAAAGTCGGCAAGGCGAACAAGATAAGCAAAACAAACAAACAAGGGCGAAACAAGCCGACTTCTCGGTCGAACGCGCTTCGCTTTCGGCGCCGCCGCGACGGGCCTCGCTTAGTCTTATCGGCCCAATCCGCGTCTTTCGTTAGAAAATTCGTTAAAATCGCTAAAAAAACTACAATCCCCAAGGACCGCGCGATCGTTGGCTTCGCGTTTGTCGTTTCGCTCGTCCTATTCTTCGTCGTCTTTTTTATTCTTTCAACGATTAAAAAAAACCGCTCTTGCGCCGCCGTTAAAAATCGGTTATCTTTCGCCGTCCGCTCGACGCGACCTTCGGACGTTCGTTCGTCCGCGTCGCGCCTGAAAAAAAGTCGAAAATTAGAAAAAATCAAAAGATTTTAACAAATTTTCCTTGATTTAGAACGAAAAGAGCCGATACGTTCCTTAGATTCGTCAAAATCGACGCAAAGCGCAAGGAGGCGCGGTCGACGACGACGCGACGCCGAAAACGCGTCGCCGCGCAAAGACAGGGAAGTCAACAAAGGAAACATTTCGATGAAAAATAAGATCGACGCTCGTATTTTCGTCGTCGCCGCGCTCGCCGTCGCGCTCGCCGCCTCGACCGGCTGTCGTTCGGGTTGGAAGTTGGAAAATCCGTTCTCGAAAGCGCCCAAAGCGGCCGACGCCGACGCGCCGAGCGAACTCGACGAGTTGGACGACTTGACGCCGCCGCCGGAAAACTACACGGTCGGCGACGCGTCTCCGAAAAAAGTCGACGCTGATAAATCGCTCGCGCAAAAGGGCAAGTACGAAGCGGACGAACCTTCGAAACTCGCGAAAACGCCGGACGACGCTTCCGCGCTCGTTCAAAAGACGACGCCGAGCGCCGCGTCCGAAACGCCGTCGAGCGCGTTGGTCGCCAACCTTCCGCCGGAGCCGACGCAAAGTTTCAAAACGCCCGATTACAGCCAAAATTACCAAAGCGCCGACAATTTTCAAACCGCCCAAACCGCGCAAACCGTTCAAGCGCCGTATTCGGCGCCGAGCGCCGCGCGGCAAATCGCCGCGAGCGCGCCTTACGTTCCGACGACGCCGCAAGCCGATTTCCCGACGGGCGCTTCGAACGCGTTCCCGACCGCGCAAAACGCTCCGGTCGCGCCCGGCGTCGATTATTCGACCTTCAACGTCGCCGCGCAAAACGCCCCGGTCGCCCCGCAATCCGACTTCCCGGCGGTCGATCCGAACGCGTTCCCGACCGCGCAAAACGCCCCGGTCGCCCCGCAAACCGACTTCCCGGCGGTCGATCCGAACGCGTTCCCAACCGCGCAAAACGCCCCGGTCGCCCCGCAAGCCGACTTCCCGGCGATCGATCCGAACGCGTTCCCGGTCGCGCCGAACGTTCCGTCGCAACCCGCTTACGTCGCGCAAAACTTTGATACGCCTGCGCCGCAAGCCGCGCCGAACGCCGCGACGCAAGACGCTTACTCCGGCGTCCGTTATCAACCGCAAACGACGAGCGGCGGCTTCGCCCCAGGCAGCGTCGGCGTTTATTAAGAGAAGCGTTTCGGCGCCGCGTTCGAATCCGACGTCAAAGAACGAGAGGGGATTTCTTCAAAAAAAGAAGTCCCTCCTTTGCTTTCTTGACAAAACGTTATAATAAGAATATCCCGTCGAACGAGCGAAACGGAGTCGGCGCTTTTCGCGTTTCCGCTTCGTCCGCCGCGCTCGATTGGGGGCGCCGTTTTCCCCCTATTAATAATATTGGCAAAATTTTGACGACAAGGCGACGTCGCGCCGACGAACCGCGACGCTCGCGCAAGGAATAAAGGCGACGCAATGCAAAACGAAACGTTGAAAACTTGGTTGGCCGGCGGCCCGCTCCTAATCGACGGCGGTTGGGGGACGGAGTTCCAAAAACGCGGTCTCCCGGTCGGCGCGCACCCGGACCTTTGGAACCTCGAAAACCCGGACGCGGTGAAAGCGGTCGCGAAATCTTACGTCGACGCCGGTTCCGATATTATTTTGACGAACACGTTCGGCTCGTCGCGCTTCGTCTTGGCGCACCGCGACGCCGCCGATAAGGTTGCGGAAATCAACCGTCGCGGCGTCGAATTGTCGAAAGAAGCCGCTTCGGAAGCGACCGGGCGCAAGGTTCGCGTTCTCGCGTCGGTCGGCCCGACCGGCGTAATGCTCGCGCTCGGCGACGTTTCGCCGGAAGAGGTTTACGACGCGTTCGTCGAGCAGATCGAAGCGCAAAAAGCGGGCGGCGCGGACGGCGTCGTCGTCGAAACGTCGAGCGACCCGCAAGAAATGGCGCTCGCGGTGAAAGCGGCCAAGTCGCTCGGTCTCGTCGCGATCGCGTCCGGCACGTTCGACAGCGGCAAGAAAAAAGACCGCACGATGATGGGCGCGACGCCGGAATCGTTCGCGCAAGCGGCGGAGGAAGCGGGCGCCGACGCGGTCGGCTCGAACTGCGGTCGCGGAATCGAAACGTTCGTCGAAATCTGCTCGCGAATGAAAGCCGTTGCGTCCCTCCCGCTTTGGATGAAGGGGAACGCCGGCCTCCCGAAGATGGTCGACGGCGCGACCGTTTACGACCAAACGCCGGAAGGTTTCGCCGCCGAAGCGTTGAAAGTCGTCGCCGAGGGCGCGTCCTTTATCGGCGGTTGTTGCGGTTCGAACCCGGCGTTCATCGCCGCCGTCCGCGCCGCGCTCAACGCTCGTTGACCCGCGTCGACGCCTTACCCTGTTTAACAAAATTTCTTATTTCAACCGACTCAACGCCTTAATCGCTCCGCTCGACGGCGCGAAGGAGTCATCGCATGACGACGCAAAACCCGGAAAATCTCGAACCGAACGCCGCGCCCGAAAAGGCCCGTTCGCTCCACTTCATCGAGCAAATCATCGAAGAAGACAACCGCTCCGGCAAGTTCGGAAACCGCGTTCACACCCGTTTTCCTCCGGAACCGAACGGCTACCTGCACATCGGGCACGCGAAGTCGATCGTCTTGAACTCCGGTTTGGCCAAGGAATACGGCGGCCTCTTCAACCTCCGTTTCGACGACACGAACCCGGCGAAAGAAGACGTCGAATACGTCGAATCGATTAAGGAAGACGTCGCTTGGCTCGGCGCGAATTGGGAAGACCGTCTCTTCTTCGCGTCGGACTACTTCGAACAAATGTACGACTACGCCGTCCAACTGATCAAGAAGGGTAAGGCTTACGTCTGCGACCTGACCGCCGATCAAATCCGCGAAACCCGCGGGACCCCGACCGAACCGGGGAAACCGAGCCCTTGGCGCGACCGTTCCGTCGAAGAGAACCTCGACCTCTTCCAACGGATGCGCGACGGCGAGTTCCCGGACGGCTCGAAAACGCTCCGCGCTAAGATCGATATGGCGTCGCCGAACTTCAATATGCGCGACCCGGTGATGTACCGCATCGTCCGCGCGCCGCACCACCGTCAAGGGACGAAGTGGAACATCTATCCGATGTACGACTGGGCGCACGGGCTCGAAGACTCGATCGAAGGGATCACGCACTCGATCTGCACGCTCGAATTCGAGCATCACCGTCCGCTTTACGAATGGTTCCTGAACGAACTCGGCGTTTATCGTCCGCAACAAATCGAGTTCGCGCGCCTGAACCTGACCTACGCCGTCATGAGCAAGCGCAAGCTGATCGAACTCGTCAAGGGCGGTTACGTCGCCGGTTGGGACGACCCGCGCATGCCGACGATTTGCGGTCTCCGCCGTCGCGGTTACACGCCGGAAGCGATTCGTCTCTTCTGCCAAACGATCGGCGTCGCGAAGTTCAACAGCACGATCGAAGCGACCGTCCTCGAAAACAGCCTCCGCGAAGTCCTCAATAAGTCGGCGCTCCGTCGTATGGCGGTGTTGAACCCGATCAAGTTGATCATCGACAACTATCCGGAAGGGCAAACCGAGACGCTGACCGCCGTCAACAACCCGGAAAACGAAGCGGACGGAACGCGCGAAGTCCCGTTCTCGAAAACGCTTTACATCGAGCGCGACGACTTTATGGAAGACGCGCCGAAGAAGTATTTCCGCTTGACGCCGGGCAAGGAAGTGCGTTTGCGTTACGCTTATTACGTTACGTGCAAAAACTGCGTCAAGGACGCGGACGGGAACGTCGTCGAAGTTCACTGCGATTACGACCCGGAAACGCGCGGCGGTCAAAGCGCGGACGGGCGCAAAGTCCAAGGGACGATTCACTGGGTCGACGCGGCGACGGCGCTGAACGCCGAAGTCCGCCTTTACGACCGTTTATTTAGCGTTCCGAACCCGGACGACCCGCAAAATACCGGCGATTACAAAGATTACCTCAACGCCGATTCGTTGACGGTGATCGAAAACGCGAAACTGGAACCGGCCCTCGCCGACGCGACGCTCGACGAGCGTTACCAATTCGAACGCGTCGGTTATTTCGCTCTCGACAAAGCGTCGACGCCGGAAAAACCGGTCTTCAACCGCGCCGCGTCGCTGCGCGATTCTTGGAGCAAAATCGCGAAAAAGTAACGCGAACCGCTAAAACGCGTTAAAAACGAACCGACGCCGCGTCCGTTTCCCCGCGGAAAGGTCGCGACGTCGGTTTTCGCGTTTCTTGTCGCCGTTAAAGTTTACGCGACTTTCGCAATTTCCAATAAAAACGCCGCGCCCTTCCCGTTTCTCCGGAAATCGACGCGGCGTTTGCGTCTTGCCGTTAAATTTTGCGCGGCTTTTCTATTCCGTCGTTTTTCCGACGTTCTCCGCTTTTTCGAGCGCGAGTCGCAGCGTTTCGGCGACAAACTCGGCCAACTTAACCGGAACGGCGTTCCCGATCATCTGCTCCGCGTCGGTTTTCGTCCCAATCCAACGGAAATCCGCCGGGAACGTCTGAATCTGCGCGCGTTCGGCGGTCGTCAACGCTCGAACTTCCGGACGTTCGGCCAACGAGCAAGCGTCGTTCGGATGACCGGGGTACCCCTTCGGAACGGGCCGGTTGACGCCGCGCATCGTCGGCGCCGGTTCGTCGACCGAAAAAACGGCGCGACGGTTGTAATTCCGCGGGTGCCGATAATAATACTCGAACGGTAGAGAATCGCCGAAATAATCGCGCACAGTCGTCGGCGTTTTCGAGAGCCGCGATTCGATAATTTCGGTCGCGAAACCGTCTTCACCCCCCTGAATCCCGAGGCAAACGAAGCGCTTGCGTTTTTGCGGCGCCCCGCAACGGCTCGCGTCGAGAACCATTTCGGTCAACCCGTAACCCGCGTCCTTAAAGATCTTGCGCGCCGACGCGAACGCCTTGCTGAGCCGGGCCCGCTCGACGTTTTCCATCGCGAAACAGCGCGGGCGAATCTCCGAAACGATGCGAGCGAAACACTCGGTCAGGTTGGCGCGCTCCGCCTCGACCCGTTTCCCGGCTTGCGAAAAATCTTGGCAGGGCGGCCCGCCGATAATCAGCTCCGGCGAAAACGCGCGAATCTCCGCGACCGCCGCGTCGACGTTCGACAAATCGGTTTCAGAAACCGGATGGTCGAAGTTCGCTCGGTAACACGCCGCGGCGGTCGGCCAAAACTCGAACGCGCCGACGACGTTAAACCCTTGCCGCGCAAAACCTAACGACAACCCGCCGCACCCGGCGAACAAATCGACCGTTCTCATCGTCTTTCGTTTTTCTCCGTTTCGAGCCGTTTTTTCGGAACGCTACCAACGTTCGCGCCGCTTAATCTCCCGATTATAAAGCGTTTGCCGCCGCCGTCAAGGGAGCGCCGAAACGCAAAAACGGCGAAACGCCGTCAAACTTCGCGACGCTTCGCCGTTTTATCCAATTTCGTCGTTTTTTTCCGATCGAACGCCTCAACGCGGCCGACCTATCCCGCCGATTTTACGGCGCGACCGTTACGAAGACGCCTTCGCCCGGCGCGAGGTAGAAGTTCGCGAAGCCGTCCGCGTCCGGCTCGACCGTCGTCGGGACGCCGCGCGTCCAAGCGGTCGCCGTTCCGTCGAGCTTCAGACGAACCGTCGCGCCGCGATTCGCTTCCCAGTCGGCCATATTCACCAACGTGAACGCCGCGCCGGGCCCGTCTTTGCGCTCGAAACAGCCGATAAGGAGCGGTTCGTCGCAACGGATTTCGCGAATCGTTTCGAAATTTTTGTATTCGTTCTTCATTTTCAAATACGGCGTCGCGTCGCTGCAGTTATGCGTAAAGGCGCCGACGTTGCGGTACTTGACGTATTCGTCCGAAAGCCGCCGCAACTCTTGGAAGACCGGGCGCGCCTCGTACCAAGCCGTCGACTTCGCGCTCTTCACGTCGACCAACGACGGGAACTCCGGATTGTATCCGGCGTAAGTCCAGCAGAGAATACACTTGCAACCGAACGACAACATCGAGTAACACTGCCAACGGTACTCCGCTTCGGTCGGGGTGCGCTTCCCGTCCGTCCAAGCGAACGTTTGAATATAACACCAAAATTCTTTGTCGTACTCGCGGGCGACGGTCGCGATCGCGTTGATCGACTCGACGTAATCTTGGTAGGTAACCTTCTTGCCGCCGACCCAGTTGAGCGGGTAAATGTCGGTGCAAATGTAATCGACGTCGAACTTTTTGCAGAAATCTTCGCAGTAACGGCGGTAAACGTTCGGGTCGACGTCGTAATACTCGATGGCGGCGGCCCCGGCCCCGTATTTCAGCTGCGCGTCGTTGGCGTACATCGGCAAAAGGTTGATATACGGGACTTTGCCGGTCGCGTCGGAGTACCGTTTCGAGATCGCGGCGAGTTTGTCGTAATCGTCGGAACCGGGCTCGTCGGTAACGTAGTGCCCGGCGTAATTCGGCCAATCGCAGTACTCCGCCGTCGCGGTCTCCGGATTCGCGAAGCCGCCGTCGTTGACGTAAACCTCGACGCCGCGTCGCGCCGCCGTTTGCAGGAGCGTTTTCGTCGGAACGCCCGGCATCGCGATCAAAAAGTCGAAACCGCAATCGGCGTAAGTCCGCATATACTCGTCGTTAAAGTCGGCGGGCCGGAAGTTCCCCCAAGCGCCGATTCGGAGCCGTTCGCGCCCGAAATACTCGGCGTCGAAGGGGGAATCGATCAAAACGTCGAGGGCGCGTTCGACCGCCTCCGCGACGCAAACCGCCCCTTGCGCCCGCGTCAAAACGGCGCTTTCGCCGGTCGCCTCAAACGCCGCCTTCAAACCGGAAGCGTCGACGCCGAAACTCGCCAAACGCTCGCAAGCCGCCGCTTTTTCCGCGTCGGTCGTCGGCTCGTCGGGGCGGAACGCGTTCTTTTCGTCGGCGGCGAAGAATCCGCGAGCGACGGCGAACCGAATCGCCCGTTCGTCCGAGCGCCCGGCGACGTCGGTTAGCGACGCGGACTCTTCCGAAACGGTCAAGCGATACGGCCCCGGCGCGACCGCTCGAAAGGTCGTAAAGCCGAGCCGCGTCGTCGACGAAAGGAGCGCGGCGCCTTTATTTTCTTCTCCAACGCGAACGGCGACAATCGTTTCCGGACGCGCTCCGGCGGCGAGTATTTTCGGCGCGTCTTCGGCGTTTTGCAGGAGATAATCGGCGCGACGCCAACCGTCGGCGAGCGTTCCGCCGGGAATTTCGCCCTTTTGCAGCGGCGCGGTCAGCGTCGACGGGAGCGAATAATCGGGCGCGTCGTTCGCTTCGGCGAGGAACGCGCGGGCCGCTTCTTCGCTCGGGAAGAAGCCGAGTCGGGAGAGCGAAATCGTCGAGCCGGGCGAACTCGGATTCGTCGCGTCAAGCCGGAACGACGAGACGACGCCCTTCCATTGTCGGTGCGGGAAGGAGCGCATATCGACGACCAAATCGCGCCAAACGCCGTCGCAAACGACCGGGAATTGCGAGTAACTCTTATCGGAAAGGCTTGTTAGTTCGTCGGTTGTGAAGAAGATTCCGCCGACTTTTTGGTCGGACACGATCTTGTATCGGAACGCGAAAAAGGGCCGCTCCGCCGCCGCGAACCGAGCGTTTTCGTCGATCGGTAGCGAGAACGTCGCGTCGGTTCCTACGACGTCCATCGTCGTCAAGCCGGTTTCGACGCGCAAATCCGCCCCTCCGACCGTCGCGTCGGCGGCGTCCGAACCGTTGTTGAGAATCCAAGCGGGCGCTTTCGGCGTTCCCTTTTCGACCGGAACTTCGTCGGCAAGCGTCGGCGAAATCGGCGACAAAACCGCGAGCGCGGCTCCGGCGAGCGTCGCCCAACGAAGCGAACGTCGCGTTTTTGAATTGCGTTTCAACGTCATTTTCCTCGGTTCCTTTTACCTATTTTCATCTTTTTCGCTTTTTTAACCGCCTCGACCGCGTTCGACGGTTATTTTCGGCGGCGATTTTTAGCGTTTTTCGGCGATTTTTCACCTTTTTTCGCCGTTTTGACCGTTTTCGCGGCGTTTTTTACGGCCCTCGTTGCGAAATCGCGTTTTTTTTATACAATGAACGCGACGAACGGGTTCATTTTACCGCGAAGCGCTCGGCGATTCAAGCGTTTTTTCGGTCGCTTTCGTTAAGCGGCGGAAAAAACGTCCCAAGAGCGGAAAATTTCCCGCCGAACGCAAAAAAAGCCCCAAAACGAAAAATTATTTCGCCGAGCGCAAAAAATGCGAAAAATTTCTCGCCCAGCGCTCAAAAGCCGAAAACATTCTCCGGCGGCGACGCGTCGACGACGCTCTCGACGCGTTCATTAATATATTAAGGGCAAAATCGGCGAAAAAACGTCGCGTCCGCTTCCCCAACCGGCGGTCGAGCGACGCGAGGAGCGCGTTTTTCGCCCCGCGTTTGCTTGCGTCGCCGCGAGTCGGCGTCGGTCGAACGGCGAGAAAAGCGGGCTTTCGCGTTCCCGTTCCCCTTCCAAACAAGCCAAAAATCAACCATTTTTCAATAAAGGAAACCAAAATGAGCGAAAAAACTCTCCGCGTCGGGATTTTGATGGGCAGCGACAGCGACTGGGACAAAATCAACGGCGTCGCTAAAGCCCTCGACGAATTCAACGTCGGGTACGAAATTCACGTGATGAGCGCGCACCGCACGCCGGACAAAGTTCTCGAATACGCCTCGACGGCGAAGAGCCGGGGTTTGCGCGTCGTTATCGCCGCCGCGGGGGGCGCCGCGCACTTGGCGGGCGTCGTCGCGTCGCACACGCCGCTGCCGGTGATCGGGATTCCCGTTAAGACCGATATGATGGGCGGGCTCGACTCCCTCCTCGCGACCGTTCAAATGCCGGGCGACGTTCCGGTCGCGACGGTCGGAACCGGTTCGGGCGGAGCGCGCAACGCCGGGCTGCTCGCCGTTCAAATCCTCGCGCTCTCCGACGAAACGCTCGCCGCCGCTTACGACGATTTCAAACGCAAGCTCGTCGATAAAATCGCCGCCAAGGACGCCGCGTTCCAAGCGAAATTGTCGTCCTGACCTTTGCGACGGCAAACGTCCGAACGTTCGCGCTCCGATTTCTCCTAATCGCTCGCGCAAACGCCGTCGTTCTCCGAAAACGCCCGCCGCGCCGCCCCGACGCTCGCTCGTCCGGAGCGACGCGGCGGATTTTCTTTTGCAAAATTCAAACAAAAACCAATTACAAACTCTTTTACTCGTTTTCTTCGCTAAAAACGACCCAAAAACTTTTCGAATCCGAAAAATTCGTCGAAAATTTGAGAAAAAAACGGCGAAAATTTCGTTCCGCGTTTTTTTCGTTGTTCTTTCGCGCAAAAAACTGTATAATAAAGGGCGTTCCCGGCAAGGACGGCGGCGCTCGATTCCCGAGCGTCCCGCAAACGCGACCGTTCGAGTCGGCGTTTTTTTCGTCGCGAACGCGGCGTTCGTTCCGCGGTTTTCGCCGCTCCTTATTTTCCCCGTTTTCACAAATCGCCTATTTCCCCGGCTTGTTCCGGTTGAGTATCCCCGATGGCCCCGAAAAATAAACTGAATTCCCTCGCTTGGCGCGTTCCGGACGGAGCGTCGAGCGCGACGACCTTCGACGCTTTCCTCAACGGCGCGCTTCAAGCGCTCGATCAAACGCTCCTCCCGACGGAGCTTCGCCGCGACGATTGGCGAACGATCGAAAGCGTTTGGGAAGGAATTAAAGCGCTCCGCGTTCGCGGCGCGCCCGCGATCGGAATCGCCGCCGCTTACGGGGTTTGCGTCGGATTGCAAACGGTCTTCCGCGATTCGAACGGAGCGGTTCGCGAGCCGTCGGAGGCGGAATTTTTCGCCCGGC
Organism: Thermoguttaceae bacterium; assembly: GCA_017559825.1. GTDB lineage: Bacteria > Planctomycetota > Planctomycetia > Pirellulales > Thermoguttaceae > RUG369. The sequence goes on from JAFYQR010000146.1 coordinate 24,957, forward strand.
TCGACGAAGCGACCGCTTACCTCGCGTCGAGTCGCCCGACCGCCGTCAACCTCTTTTGGGCGCTCGATCGAATGAAGGCGAAGGCCCAGTCGCTCCGAGGAACCGCGACTCCGGCCGAAATCGCCGCGACGCTCCTCGACGAAGCGCGCGAAATTCACGACGAAGACCGCGTTCTTTGCCGCAAAATGGGCGAGTTAGGCGCGCAATTCGTTCGCGACGGCGGCGGCTACCTGACGCACTGCAACGCCGGGGGGCTCGCGACGAGCGATTACGGCACGGCGCTCGCCGTTTTCTATTGGGCCGTCGAAGAGGAAAACAAGAAAATTCGCGTTTTCGCCGACGAGACCCGCCCGCTCCTGCAAGGCGCCCGCCTCACCGCTTGGGAACTGAAGGAAAACGGCGTCCCGGTTACCCTCATTTGCGACTCGATGGCGGCGTCGACAATGCGCGAAGGCAAAATCGACGCGGTTTTCGTCGGCGCCGACCGCATCGCGGCGAACGGCGACGCGGCGAACAAAATCGGCACCTACTCCGTCGCGCTTTGCGCTAAAGCGCACAACGTTCCGTTTTACGTCGTCGCGCCGAGCTCGACGTTCGACTTGACGCTCGAAACCGGCGCCGGGATTCCGATCGAAGAGCGCGACCCGGAAGAGATTCGACGCGGCTTCGGCAAGCAAACCGCCCCGGACGGAATCGACGTTTACAACCCGGCGTTCGACGTTACCCCGGCGGAGCTGATCGCCGGCATTATCACCGAAAACGGCGTTATTTCGCCGGTTACGTCGGAAAACGTCGCGAAAATCGTCGGTAAAGCGCAAAAGTAACCGCGCTTTCCCTAAAACCGGAGCGTCGGCGCCCCGTTTTAACGCCGACGCTCGACATTTCGCGTTTCCCCCTTTTTCCTATTTTAACTTACCCCCTATTCCGCCCCGCCGCGACGGCCCCTCGCTCGCCGGGCCGCGTTCCTTCCGTCATCATCCGAGAGGTTTACCGATGTCCAAAGATTACAAAGAATACGACGATTTAGGCGTCCGCTTTATTTACCCGAGCAACTGGTTCGTGCAAACGGAAACTTGGGACAAAGGAACCTACGGAATCACCGTCGACAGCCCGGAAGGGAGCTTTTGGTCGCTCGCGATCTATCCGAAAGGCGTCGACCTCGACGCCGCGGCGAAGCAGATTCTCGGCACGCTCGACGCCGAGTACGACGAAATCGACCAAGCGGAGGTCAAACGCTACGTCGCCGACCGCGTTCTGACCGGATACGAAGTCAACTTTTTTTACCTCGACCTGACGAGCACGGCGCTCGTGTTGAAATTTGAAGACGAACATCGCGGTTACGTCGTTTATTGGCAAACCTGCGACCGCCTCGCGCTGACCGGCGAGAATCTTTCGCGCTCCGACGTTTTCGACGCGATGACGCACACGCTCGTTTCGAACCTAACCGGGCAAGAAGTCGAGTATTGGGACGACGAAAACGACGAATTTGACTTCGCGCCCGCCGACGAAAAAGAGCGTCGCATCGCCGAAAATCGCGAATTTTACCGCAAAAAATACGAGCGTCAACGATGGGAAGCCGAGGAGGCCCGCCGCCGCGAAGCGCTCGACGACGAAGAAATTCGCCGCAACTTGAACGACGAAAACGACGACGAGGCCCGTCGTCGCGATTGGCTCGCCGCCGACGAAAAGCTCGAAGACTTCCTCCGCGTCGACGACGAAGAGGGCGACGAAGCGTTCGAAGAAATCGACGAAGACGACGCTCGCGACTGACGTCGTCGCCCCGTTTCGCCCGTTTCCCCCATTTCAACCGACGAAAGCTCGCGTTATGCCCGCCGAACTTGATTTCGACGCCAAGATTCAACGCTTCGCCGAACTCTTGGCCGCGTCGCCGAAAATCGCCGCGCTGACCGGCGCCGGAATCTCGACCGAAAGCGGAATCCCCGACTTCCGCTCGTCGACCGGCGTTTACCAAACAACCTCGGAAGCGGTCTTTTCGATCGACTTTTTCAACGAGAATCCGGGCGAATTTTATCGGATTTTCGGACCGTTTTACGCGCAAACGGTCGCGGCGACGCCGAACGCCGGGCACGTCGCGCTCGCCGATTTGGAACGCAAACTCGGCAAACAAGTCGAAATCGTTACGCAAAACATCGACGCGCTTCACTCGGCGGCCGGTTCGTCGATCTCTTGGGAGATTCACGGAACGTTGCGGACGTCGAGTTGCGTCGATTGCGAGCGCACGTTCGAGCGCGCCGTTTTCGAACCGGACGTCGTCGCGAGCCGAATTCCGCGCTGTCCCGAATGCGGCGGCGTTTTGAAGCCGGATATTACATTCTTCGGCGAAGCGCTTCCGGAGCGAGCGTTGCGCGGCGCGCAGTTGGCGATGTGGGAAACGCGCCTTTTGCTCGTTCTCGGCACGTCGTTGCAAGTCTATCCGGCGGCGGGACTTCCGCGCGAGTGCGACGCCGACGTTCCGTTTGTCGTCGTCAACCGAACGCCGACGCCGCTCGACCGCTTCGCGACGCTCGTTTTCCGCGAATCGATCGGCGACGTTTTGCCTTTGGCGGTCGAACGCGCCGCGACGCTCGTTAAAGAGCGTTCGTAAACCGCCTTTTTTCCTATTTTACCGTTTTTCTAAATTTCCGTCGACGCGTCGCCGCCGAGTTTGCCGATTTTTCCGGCGTTCCGGCGTCCGACGCGTCTTTGCGCAACCGCGAGGAACCGTCCGATGAAAAGAACGTTATCGTCGTTTTTCTCCTTAATATTAATGGCGGCGGCGCCCGTTTTCGCCGCCGAGCCCCTCGTTTTCGACTTTGAAAGCGGCGACCTCGCCTCGAACGGTTGGGCGATCGTCGAAGGCGCGAACACGAAGCCGATCGGCGAGCGCGACGCCGAGTTTCACGACGAAACCGTCCCTTACGTCAAACAGGGCGAGCGTTACTTAACGACGCTCGAATCGACCGCGAACGCGTCGCCGACCGACGACGTTCGTTGCGTTGTCGAGTCGCCGGTCTTTGAAATCGACGGCGGCGAGCTGAAATTCCTCGTCGGCGGAGGCGGCGCGAACCGTCAAAACGTTTACGTCGGTTTGGCGCTTCTCGACGAAAACGGCGCCGTCGAAACCGTCCTCAAAGTCGCCGGCAAGGACAACCAAAAGCTCGACCCGGTCGCTTGGAACGTTTCCGAATACAAGGGGCGTCTCGCGCTGATTCGGGTCGTCGACCTTGAAACCGGCGGCTGGGCGCACATTCGCTGCGACGCGTTCGAAATCCCCGGCAAAATCTCCGACGCCGGAACGAAACAGCGCCGCGACTTCTTCGAAAAAGCTCGGCTCGAAGCGGAGCGCAAAGAAGCGGAACGCCGCGAAGCCGCGCTCGACGCCCTTCGAACTCTCGACGCGCCGGTGCTTTACGTCCGCCGTCAACAATATCGCCCCGACCATCACAACACCGCGACGCTCTTCCAAAAGGGCGAAATCAACGAGAACAGCTTCGTCGGCGGCTCCGCGCTCGTCGTTTGGAACCCGAAAACCGGCGAATCGAAAACGCTCGTCGAACTCCCGGACGGTATTATCCGCGACCCGGAGCTGTCGTTCGACGCGACGAAAGTCGTTTTCTCGTTCCGCAAATCTAAAGACGACGACTATCATATCGGCGAAACGACGCTCGACCTCGCCGCCGACCGACCCGCGATCAAAATTACCGCCGAAACGACCGTCGAGGAAATCGCCGCGCTCGCCGAAACCGCCGGTTTTCGCCAACTGACGTTCGTCTCCGGCGCTTGCGACGTCGACCCGATTTACCTCCCGACCGGCGAAATCGTCTTCACGTCGACGCGCGAACCGAAGTACTGCATGTGCAACCGCCACATTATGGGCAATTTGCACAAAATGAACGGCGACGGCTCGAACGTTCGCCAAATCGGCAAAAGCACGCTCTTCGAAGGACACGCCGCGCTCCTTTCGGACGGTCGCTTGATTTACGACCGTTGGGAATACGTCGACCGCAACTTCGGCGACGCGCAGGGCGTTTGGGTAACGAACCCGGACGGCGCGAAACACGAAATCTTTTGGGGCAACAACACCGCGTCCCCCGGCGGCGTTATCGACGCGCGCCCGCTTCCCGGCGACGACTCGACGTTCGTTTGCGTCTTAGGTTCTTGCCACGACCGACCTTGGGGCGCCGTCGCGCTGATCGACCGCCGCTTGGGTCTCGACGGCAAAGCGCCGGTTCTCCAAACTTGGCCGCCGGAAACGATCGACTGGATCTCCGACGCGCCCGGCGCCGACCCGTTGCGCGAAGTAATGAAATACGATACGTTTACGCGCTCGCCTCGCAAGTACGAAGACCCGTTTCCGCTCGAAGACGGCTTCATTTTGGCGACCGGTCAAACCGGCAAAGGCGACGAAACCGCGCTTTATGTTCTCGACCCGGACGGCGGCGCGACGCAAGTTTGGGCGGACGGCCCCGGCTGTTTCGACGCTCGTCCGATTCTCCCGACCGACGTTCCGGCGACGATCGCCGACCGCGTCGACCTCGACGATCCGAACGGTTGCTTCCACGTTAGCAACGTTTACGAAGGCTTTGGGATGGAAAACGTCGAGCCCGGTTCGGTTAAATTCCTCCGCGTCGTCGAGTCGCCGGAAAAACGCTTCTGGACGCACGCCAACTGGCAGGGCGCCGGAACGCAAGCGCCGGGAATGGCTTGGAACGACTTCAACAATAAGCGAATTCTCGGGACGGTTCCGGTCGCCGACGACGGCAGCGTTTCGTTCGCGATTCCGGCCGACCGTTTCGTTTACTTCCAACTCCTCGACGAAGAAGGCGTTATGATTCAGTCGATGCGCAGCGGGATTATGGCGCGCCCCGGCGAAACGAACGCTTGCGTCGGCTGCCACGAGAGTCGTCTCGACGCGCCGACGTCCGGCAACCTCGCGGGCGCGGCGGTTTCCGGCGACCCGCTCCCGCTCGAACCTTGGTTCGGCGCCCCGCGACTTTTCAGTTACTTGGAAGAAGTCCAGCCGGTCTTCGACAAGTACTGCGTCGCCTGCCACGACTTCGGCAAACCGGCGGGCGAAAAACTCGTTCTCGCCGGCGACCGCAACCCGGCGTTCAACGCGTCGTATTGGCAAATTCGCTCGAAAAACTTGGTTTGCGTCCCCGGCGCCGGTCCGCACAACAAGCTCGAGCCGAACTTCTGGGGCGCGCGCAAGAGTCGTCTTTACGAAGTCTTGACGAAGGGGCACCCAAAACCGGAAATCGACGCGAAACGTCGCGAACTCGGACTTTACGTCGACCGCGAAGTCGACGTCGAAGCGGTCGACCGCGTCGCGACTTGGATCGATATTAACGCGCCGTATTACCCGACGTTCGGCTCGGCGTACCGCGACAATCAATACGGTCGTTCGCCGCTGACGAACGACGAAACAAAGCGCCTGTCCGAGTTGACCGGCCTCAAAAATTTAGAACTGAGCGCCGCGATTTCGTTCGACCGTCCGGAGCGGAGCCCCTGTTTGAACCGTTGGGGCGCCGCCGACGCGCTCGCTTCCTCGGAATACGCCGAAGCGCTCGCTCTTATTAAACGCGGTCAAGAGCGGCTTGCGAAGCAAGACCGCGGCGAAGCGTCCGATTTCGCGCCGGTCGCCGACGTCGAAGTCGACCAAGAAAAGCGTTACAACTATTTCCGTCAACGCGAGCAAGCCGCCCGCGACGCCGTTTCGAAGGGCGAAAAGTTGAACGACCTTCAAATCGACGCGCTCGTCGGCTCGACTTGGCGCGACGAATAATCGCTTTCCAACGAGATTCGACGGGCGCCGATTCTTCCCAACCCGCCGATTTCCCTTAACATCCGCGTTATAACGCCGAATCGACCGCCGCGCCGATTCGGCGTTTTTCATTTTTGCGCCGTCGTTTTGCGTCCTCTTCTCAATTTTTTCCCTTCGCGTCCCAATTTGCTCTTGCGCCGAACGCGCCGATTTGTTATCCTCGGACGTCCGAGGCGGCGCCGCGCCGTTTCGTCCGTTTTCGTTCCTTTTTTCCGTTTCGAGCGCGCGCCATGCCCATGTTTCAACGCGACCTCGACGCCGCCGCCGAACGCGCGCGTCGCTTTTTCGCCGACGCCCGCGATCCCGCCCGCCGACGAGGCGATCTCGCGAACGCCGCGCTCGAACTGTCGGAAACGTTGATTTCGCTCGCGTTTCGGAGCGAACGCTTGCCGTCGGTCGCGGAAAACGACGCCGACGCCGAACCGACGATTCTCCGTTTCGACGCCTTCCGTTCGCCGTCGAGCGCTGTTGAAACGCCGCCGGCGCCCGAGCCGCGCCCGACGCTTAAACTCTTTGTCGGCGACGCCGAATCGCCGCGCCGCGCTCCGACGTTTCCGCGCCTCTTCGTTCCTTGCGACGAACGCCCTCGATTGCGCGTCGTCGCCGACTGATCGTTTGTCTCGTTTTTCTTTAGCGAGTTTGTTCGCATTTCCTCACGCGCCTGTTTTAAAACGCGTAAAGAGATTTTGCTCTTGCGAACGCGAAGAATTTTCGTTATGCTAACGCCGCGCCGCGTTTCTTGCGCCGCCGATTCAACTCGTTATCCGTCACCTTTAAACGCCGATTTAAGGCGAAGTTAAGGAACGCCCATGCTTCTCGCCCGTCCCGCCGTTCGCCGCGCTTCGCGAACGCTCGCCGTTCTCCTCGCGCTCGGTTGCGCCGCCGATTCGTTTTCTTCAACCGCGTTTGCGCAAACGTCGTCTCGCTCGACGTCGCGAAGCGCCGCCAAAGTCGCGCAAGCGCCGCGTTCAAACGCCGCGCAACCGGCGCAAGGGCCCGCGCCGACCGCCGCTCGCCCCGCTCAAACGCCCGCCGTCGAAGCGCCGAAATTGTCCGCCGCCGAGGAAGCGAAATACCAAGAAGCGTTGCAACGTTTTAATTCGCAAGACTTAAGCGGATCGCTCGAATCGCTCCGCGAGTTGGCCGCTTCGAATCCCGCCGCAACGCCGCCCCGCCTAATTTTGGCGCGTTGGTTCGCAGAACTCCAAAATTCGAAAGCGGTAAGAACGTCGCTTGAACTCGCGACCGAGGAATCGCCGAACGACCCGGAGGCGTTTTTGTCGCTCGCCGAAATTTCGCTCCTCGAAGGCTCGTTAACCGCCGCCGAACTGCTGACCAACCAAGGCCGCCGCGTTCTCGCTCAATACGACGCTAATCCGACGCGCAAGCAAAACCTTACGCGCAAGGCGCTTACGCTTCAACTCGCTTACTCGAACGCTCGTCGCCGCTGGTCGTCCGCGCAAGAAGCTGTTCTCGGTTTGATTCAGCTCGACGGCGAAACGGCGGAGCTCGATCGCGCGCTCGGTCGCGTCTTATTCCAGCAAAATCAAGACGATAAGGCGCGAGAAATGTTCGTTCGCGCCGACAAGTTAACGCCCGCCGACGCCGCGTCGACGACGCTTCCGGCCGACGCGCTTCTTTCGCAACTTTACGCCGAGCGCGGCGACCTCGCCAACGCGAAAAAATATTTGGACGCCGCGTTGAAAGCGTCGCCTAAGTCCGTTCCGACGCTGGTTTTGTCGATTTCGACGGCGCTCGAGGAAAACGACCTCGAATCCGCTTGGACGCTCGCTCGCCAACTTTACGCGAACGACAAAAGCGCCGACGTTTTAAAGATTTACGGCAAAGTCGCGCTCTTCCGCTCCGACTATCCGCAAGCCGAGGGCGCTTTCCAAGAGGCCGTCCGTCAAAACCCGCTCGACGCCGAAGCGGTCGCGGGACTTGCGCTTGCGCTCTGCGAACAAGACGACGCCGAGAAGCGCAAACGAGCCGTTCAATACGCGACGAGCAACGTTCAAAAGCAGTCGAACAATCGCGATTACCTCGCGACGCTCGGTTGGACGCTTTACCGCTCCGGCGAAACCGACGCCGCGATTCAAGTTCTGCAACAGTCCGTCGCCGATGGTCAAATCAACGCCGCGGCCGCGTATTACTTCGCCGTCGCGCTCGTTGAAAAAGGGCAAACCGCCGCCGCAAAACAACTTCTGAACGCCGCGCTCGGGACGAAACCGCCGTTCGCCAAACGCGTCGCCGCCGCCGCGCTCGCGAAACAACTTGAAGCGACTCCCGCGCAACCGCAAAAATAAAAAGTAACAACGCTTAACGCCGCTACGTCGACAAACCGTCGCGGCAGTTTTCTTAACGCGTCGACGTTCGAACGTTTCAACGTTTAACGTCGACGCAACTTTTTTTACAATCCGACTTAGGAGACCAATAAATGTTCGTCGTCGAACAACCTTTCGCGTCCGATTTCTTTTTCCGTTCGTTGGAAAAACTGCAAGCGCCCGTTCTCCGCGGCGCCGCCGTCGAGGAATACAACGTCGCGAACCGCAACCTTAACTTGGTTTCGGACAAGGAGTTCGTCGAATATTACCGCAAAATCCCCGAACCCTTGTACTGCAACTCCGAAAACGGGTTAAGCCGCGTCGCAAGTCTTTTGCCGGACGCGCCGTTCGTCCGTTTCGCCGAATTGTTCAAGAACAAAACGAAATTTCGCCAAGCCGTCGCGCCGCTTTACCCGAATTTCGCTTTTCGCGAAGTCGATTTAGCGGAACTGCAAACGTTGCGATACGAAGACTTGCCGCGCCGCTTCGTTATTAAGCCGTCGGTCGGTTTTTTGAGCGTCGGCGTTCGTTTCGTCGAGTCGGCGACGGATTGGGAACGCGCCCAAGCCGAAATCCTCCGCGAAAGCGCCGACGGCGCCGCCGATTTTCCGCGCGAAGTCGTCGACTTAACTCGTTATCTAATCGAAGAAACGGTCGACGGCGAGGAGATCGCGGTCGACGCTTACCTCGACGCGCAAGGAACGGCGACCGTCCTCGACGTTTTGCAACACCCGTTCGCCGACGCGACCGACGTTCGCGACCGCGTTTACACAACATCGAAAAAATTTGTTCGCCGACTTTTGCCGACGCTTGAAACGACGCTCGCCGAGCTTGGCGCAACCGTTGCGAACGCGTTGGATACGTCGCTCGACGTCGCGTTTCCGCTTCACGCCGAGTTCCGTGTCGCCGCCGACGGCTCGCTCGTTCCGATCGAAGTCAACCCGGGCCGTTTCGCCGGTTGGCACACGACGGAACTCGCGTTTTACGCTTACGGAATCGACGTTTACGAAACGTTGGCGCGCGGATCGCGTCCCGATTGGAACCGGATTCTCGCCGACGCGGAAACCGACGACGCCGTTTCGTATTTCGCGATTTTCGAAACGCCGCAAACGCTCGCCGCGACCGCCGCAAACGCCGACGCCGCTTTCGATTACGACGCGTTAATCCGAGAATTTTCGACGCTCTTCGAATTGCGCCGAATCGATTGGCGCCGTCGTCCGCTCGCCGCGATCGCCTTCGCGCAAACGTCCGAACCGCAAGAACTTGAACGCGTTTTAAAACTCGACGCCGAGCATTTCATTCAACGCTAACCCTTGTTTTTCCGACCTTTAACGTCGACGGTCGCCCGCTCTTCTCGAACGGGCGACCGTTTTTTATTCCCCAACGCGCTCGGTAACAAAAAAAGAGCGATCTAACGACCGCTCTTTTCTCATTTTACGTTGGATTGTCAAGCAAAGCGCGCAAAATCAACGCACCTTGCAGATGAAGCGAACGACGCCGAACTCTTTCGGTTCCAAGGGTTTAGTAATTTCCCAACGCAAAACCAGCGAGCCTTCCGCGTTCAACTCGGCGAGAAGTTCCGCCGGAACAGACGATTTCGCGGAGTTTTCGACGTAAACGAGTCGCGACGACAGGTTGTCGAGAATCGTTACGTTCCCGATCGGTTGGTCGCCGATATTCTCGAAACGGAGCGTAAATTCGACAAGTTCGCCCGGTCGCGCCGCGTCTTTATTGGCGATCTTAATCACCCGTAATTTCGAGGTTTTCGTGTCGTCTTTGACCGAAAAAATCGTCGAAGCGCCGTCCAAATAAATATTCGAAAACGCGTTGACCGTTTCGAGCGCAACCGCGACTTTTTGCTCGCCGCTCCAACCTTGCGCCGCTTGCGCGCCTTCGAGAAGAAGCGCCGCGTCGCTCGACGCCAAATCGTCGACTTTCGACGACGTAAGCAAAGCGCCCAAGCGAAGTTGCGACTTCGCTTCCATCAGCATGACTCGCGAAACGCCGATCGTCGGAGCCGACGCCGATTCCGCGCCGGCGACGCTAACGTTTTGCGAAGCGCCGAGCGGTTTCGTTTCGGCGGAACGCGCGTCGACCATTTGAACTCGTTCGTTTTGAACGACTTCCGTCGTCGCGTTCGCGCTTTCGAGCATCTCGCGACTTTCGCCGACAACGGGGCCGACAACTTGTCGCGCGGCGCCGAAACGCGGGCTGTACAGGAACAAACGGTTCGTCGGCTCGGCCAAAATGCGCCCGTCGACCGTGTCGAAGTGCGCGACGGCGTCCTCTTTATCGAGGTTTTCGACCGACCAATCCTCGCGAGAATACATTTCGCCCTTCGAGTCGCCGCCGGTAACGACGTACTCGCCGAAAGCGGAACGCGGCGCGTTCGGAGCGTCGGCGTCGAGCGGACGCGAAGTCGGTCGGTTCACGTTCGCAAAAGGCGCGGCGATCGACGGATCCACTTGCAACGGAAGGACTTGCCCGCCGATTCGATTCGTCGGAGCGGGCGCCGGAACGACCGCGTTCGGAGCGACGCGAGTCGCTTTGACGTTTTCGGTTTTCAGTTCGACCGCCGGTTCGCTCGACGCTTGCGCGGCTTTTTCGGCGTTCGCAACTTCTCCCGTTTCGTCGGTTTCCGCTTCCTCGTCGTCTTGGAGCTGACCGCGAACGATCCAAGCGGCGGCGCGCTCGACGTTCGCCCCGAGATACGGCGCTTGCGGATAAACGCTTTGCGTCGGTTGCGCCGCCGGTTCGACGCTCGGCGCGGCGGTCGGAAGCTGCGGTTCGACC
>JAFYQR010000147.1 GCA_017559825.1 Thermoguttaceae bacterium
GCGAGCCGGAGCGTCGAGAACGCGTCGAACGGACGGAACCGCCGAACCGCCGCTTCGAGCGCCGAAGCCTTGCGGTCGTTGACGCTCGAAACGAGCCAACGCGCCGAAACGCCGCCGTCGAGCGGAAGCGTTCGCAGCCAAGCGTCGAGCGCCTCGAACGTCTCCGACGCGTCGGCGAACTCCGCGTCCGGGAACGGGTCGCTCTCGACGTCGCGCCAAAAGCCGAACTTCGTCCGCGTGTTCCCGACGTCGACGGCGAAAAAGGCCCGCGCTTTCATCGGTTCGCTCAAACCGCTCAAATTTCGATCAGCTCGTATTCGAGCGAGCCGAGCCCGAGTTTCGCGCCGTATTCGACGACCGAGCGCCAGTTCGTCGTCGGGTGCATCGTGTGGAAGTGGTCGCCGTTCGGCGTTTTCTTCGCGAGCGCGCTGTTCGGAACGATCGGCTGCTTGTTGACCGCTTCGGCGCAAGCTAAGTCGAGCGCGACCGGGTCGAACGACGCGAACATCCCGACGTTCGGGACGACCGGAATATCGTTTTCGGCGTGACAGTCGCAGAACGGCGAAACGTCGTTGACGAGCGCGATATGGAACGCTTGGCGACCTTGCAGGACGGCCAACGAATATTCGCAAATTTTCTTGTTCAAAATTTCAAACGACTCGTCCATCGCCGCTTCGACCGCGTCTTTCGGGCAGCGGCCGATGCAACGACCGCAACCGGCGCACTTGTCGACGTTAATCGACGCTTTGTTGCCGTTGGCGGCGTCGAAGGAAATCGCGTCGTGAGCGCAAGTTTGGGCGCAAACGCGGCAGCCGACGCAAACGCTTTGGTCGACGATCGGTTTCCCGCTCGAGTGCATTTCCATCTTGCCGGCGCGCGAACCGCACCCCATCCCGATGTTTTTCAACGCCCCGCCGGCGCCCGCGCACTCGTGCATTTTGAAGTGCGTCAGCGAAACGACGACGTCGGCGTCCATCACCGCGCGACCGATTTTCGCCTCTTGAACGTATTCGCCCTTAATCGGAACGAGAACTTCGTCGGTGCCCTTGAGACCGTCCGCGATCACGACGTGGCAGCCGGTAACGAACGGGTCGAAGCCGTTGCGGTACGCCGTTTCGATGTGGTCGAGCGCGTTTTTACGGCTCCCGACGTAAAGCGTGTTCGCGTCGGTGAGGAACGGTTTGCCGCCGAGTTCCTTCGTAAAATCGGCGACGACGCGAGCGTAATTCGGACGCATGTACGCCAAGTTCCCCATTTCGCCGAAGTGAATTTTCAGCGCGACAAACTTGTCCTTCAGGTCGAGCGAAGCGTAACCGGCGCGTTCGATCAGGCGACGCAGTTTTTGAAGAAGCGTTTCGTTCGGGGTCGCGTGAAAGTCCGCAAAATAAACCTTTGATTTTTCCATCGTTTTTCACTTTCTAAAGCGACGCGTCGAAAACGTTTCGCTTTTGCGTCGTCGCGCTCGATTTTTCGGAGACCGTCCCCGCGTCGTCGGCGCCGTTGTTTCGTCATTGATATTAATGTCGGCTTTCGTCGACGCGTTATTGCGCCGAGTCTTCCGATTTTTCCGAATTTATCGATTCGCTTGATTCGCCGCTTTCGCCGCGTCGTTCTTTCTCGGCCATCTCGGCTCGCGCTTGCCCTTTCGCAAGGTTGCGCTCGGCCCGTTTGAGCCAAGATTCCGCCCGCCGTCGGAGGTTTCCGGACGAAATCCCGCGAATCCTTCGCAATAGTTTAACGCACTCTTCGTCTTTTTGCAAGAGGCGCGTTTGTTCGCAAAGCAAAATCGCCAGCTGCAATTCGATTCCGACGGAGCCGGGCCGAAACTCGAGCGCCTTGCGGAAGTCGGCTTCGGCGGCCTCGTAATCCTCGTTATATTTGTTAAAAAGCGCTCGATCCGCATAAAACGCCGCGTCGCGCTCCACTTCGGGCGTCGCTTCTAAAAGCTCGGCGCACCGCGTCTTCAACGCGTCGTAAATCGGCGAATCGGCTCGTTTTCCGTAATATTTCGAAAGCCCGGAGCGCGCCGTTCGCACATTGTTCGGCGTAATTTCGGCGACGATCCCCGCTTGCTTCGACCTCGGAACGCCGAGCTCGACCGCGTTCAAAATCTCCGCCCAGCGGAGCGTCGAGTTTTCGACGGAAAGTCGCCAAAATCGCGGCCAAAGCGTTTCCAAATCGACGCGCAAAAGCTCGCGTCCGGCGTTGAAAAGGAGTCGAGCGTCGAACGGCGCCGACGCGGCGACCTGACGCGCCGCCAACTCGACCGCCTCGCGCTCGCGCTCCCAAACGATCGGGGTCGCCGGAGCCAGCGCCTCGACGATTTTCAAATGGGCGGCCGTTTCCAGCGGGCAGATTCGCCGCGCCGCCGTCCATTCGGCCAAAATTCGCGGAAACGACTCGACGATCGCCTCGTTCGACCGGATCGCCGCCGCCGCTTTTTCGAGCCCCGCTCGCCGATAGCGCCGCAACTCCGCCGCCCAATAAATCGGATGCGTTCGCTCCCAAAGGATTTCGTCCGTCAGCGTCGGCTCCGCGTCGCGCAACGGCTCCATATAACGCGTTCGAAACTTCAACAGCTCTAAATAAGCGATTTTAGCGCGAACTTCGTAACTGTCGTCGCGCCGCTCGACGAACGAGCGCAACGCCGCGATCCGCTCGGCGAGCGACTCGACGGAGAGGCGCGGAATCTCGACGTCCGGAATCGTCGCTTCGGTCAACAGTCGATCTCGTTCGACGGCGTCGGCGTTCTCGGCGAGCGCCCAACGTCCGCCGAGGAGCCCGGCGAGAAGGAGCGCCGAAAGAGCCGTCGCGCCGAAAAATTCGCGTCGAGTCGAACGTCGAATTTCCCGAACCGCCCGCTCTCGCGCCGCCGAATTGCTCGCGTTCGCCTGCGCCGCCTCCAATTTTTCCCAACGTCGAGCGTCCTTCCGCGCGACGCAAGACCCGCCGAGGGCCGCGAAAAGCAACAAATTCGACGGCAAGTAAATCCCAAAGTCGCCCATCGACGCCAAAAATTGCCCGATAATCAAACAAAGCCCGACGCACCCGACCGCGAGCGTGTCGAGACTTCGCCGCCCGACGAGCAAGCGTCCGACGAAAAATAAAAGCGACAAATACGTCGCGACGAACAAAAACGCGCCGACGCGCCCGGTTTCCAACCGCGTTTGTATCCAGGAATTTTCGGCGTAATAAAACAAACCGCCGAACCTTAACGCCTCGTCGTTGCGATAATTCGCCAAATAATACGTCCCAAGCCCGGAACCGAACCAAGGATAATCGCGCCGCGTTAGCGCCGCGCCCTCCCAGTTCGCCCAACGAGCGTCGCTCTCGACGGCGGTTTCGCCGGTTTCGGCGTCCTCCTCGACGAGCGTCGCCATCCGCGCGTCGACTCTTTGCGCCAATCCCGTCCAAGCGACGAGCCCCAACGCGACCGCCGCCGTCGCCGCGACCGCCGGCCAATAGAGCCGCCCCTCTTTTCGAACGGCCAAAACGGCCAAAACCGCCGTTAAAGCGACGAGCGAGGCGACCGCGCCGCCGCGCGACAGCGACGCTAAAATCGCGGCGAAAATCATTCCGGCGACGCAAGCCCAAGAAACGAACCGCCGATCGAAAAGATCGAACAGATCGCCGAGAATCCGCTTCCAAGCCGCTTCGCGTCGGGTTTCGTAAGCGTCGCGTCCCCGTTTTTTCTCGGCGGCGCGCTCGCGCTTGCGTTCGGCGCGCTCTTTCTCCAAAGAACGCGCCGTTCGCAGAAACGCCGAAACGACCGGCCCGATCGCCGCGGCCAAGCAGAGAACCAAATATCCGGCCGCGTTGTTTTTGTTGACGAACATCCCGTAACCGCGCCCGACTTCGACGTTCTCGGGTCGAAGCGCGGCGACCAGCTCGTTCTTGAAGATATCCGGATTCGCTCGCCCGGCGAGGCAAAAGAGCGCGACCGTCAGCCCGTTCATCGCGACCGTCCGCCAAAGGAAACGTCGCGAACCGCTCGAGTTAAACAAAACCGCCGCCGCGAGAAAAAAGACCGCGGCCGCGCCGAAATGCAAAAGCTCGCTCCGCGTTCGCAACGGATAAACGCTGATCGTTCGCCCCCAAGCGTTCCGCGCCGGAGCGTCGTCCGGCAAAAACGCCTCCTCGACCGCCGCGTCGACCGCCGCCGCGCTTTGCAAATCGAACGGAGCCGCCTCGTCGAACGGAATCGGCTCGCCCAACGTCTCCCGCAGCGCCGTTTCGCGCTCCGGCGCCAAAAGATCGGGCGCTCGAAACGCCGGATCGGCGAACGCTTCGAGCGGCGGAACGTCGGCGGCGTCCGGCGGCAGCAGCTCCGCCTTTAGTTCGAGAACCCGAGGCGAAAC
>JAFYQR010000148.1 GCA_017559825.1 Thermoguttaceae bacterium
ATTCCGGTCGAGTACGACTATCCGGAGCGGCTCGGAATCGACCGCGCCGTCGCGGCGTTCGCCGGCGTTCGGCGTCTTGGGGCGGGGCGCCCTTTTTTGGCGGTCGACGTCGGCACCGCGGCGACGATCGATTGGGTCGACGAGCGCGGCGTCTTCCGCGGCGGCGCGATTTTGCCCGGGCCGCGTCTTGTCGCGGAGTCGTTGCAAGCGAAAACGGCGAACCTTCCGGCGCTCGACGACCCGGAGAGCGAAAGGGGACGAGCGTTCGACTATCCGGCGACCGAGACGACGAAAGCGATTCGGCTCGGCGTCGTTTATTCGTTGGTCGGCGCGATTTCGGCGTTTTATTGGCAAACGCGGCGGCGGCTCGTCGAGAGCGGCTCCGACCCGACGCGGCTCGCGCTTCTGATCGCCGGCGGCGACGCGAACGCGACCGAGCGGCGTCTGCGCTCCCTTTTCGACGATTGGAACGCGAATTTTGGCGCCGGTTTCGCGCTTCCAAGGCCGGAGATCGTCGTCGAACCGCGTTTGCTCTCGTTCGGTTTGCGAGAAATCGTTTGTTCGACGAACGCCGAGGAACGGGCGACTTTCCGTTAAATCGGGCGTCGTCGCAATCTGTCGGCGGTTTCGCTTGCGTCGCGGCGTTAAAATCGCTGCAATCGTTGAATTTTAACCTCGAAGCGCGGCGTTTTTTTCGACGGTTCGACGTTAAAATCGTCGCGCCCGTTAAAATCGCGGATCGAGGCGAGCGCGAGACTCGGGCGCGGCGCGAAAAACGCTTCAGGTCGGACGTCCGGCGTCCTACCTGCTCTTGAAATCGCGTAGCGACGGAGTAAAATAAAAGTAAAGCGGTCGAGCGACGGCGCGAGCGAGTCTGAAAAATGGACGGCGGCGCGTCGCGAGCTCCGACGACCGGCGAAAGGAACGAAAAATGATTGAATTAACCGATTCCGTCGCGAAAACGATGAAAGAGTTTGAAAAACTACCCGGCGTCGGGAAGAAATCGGCCGAGCGCATCGTTTACCATCTCCTGAAGACGACGCCGGACGAAGCGTTCGCGCTCGCCGACGCGATTCGTTCGATGAAGGAGAACGTTCGGTACTGCAAACACTGCTTCAACCTTTCGGAAGAAGAGGTCTGCGACATTTGCCGAGACGAGCGGCGCGACCGTTCGATTCTTTGCGTCGTCGAACAGCCTCGGGACTTGATCGCGTTGGAGCAAACCGGTTGTTACCGCGGGCTTTATCACGTCTTGTTAGGGCGCGTTTCGCCGCTCGACGGGGTCGGTTCCGATCAGCTGACGATCGACGCGTTGGTAAAACGGGTAAAAACGGGCGACTTTAAGGAACTGGTGATGGCGACGAACCCGACCGTCGAGGGCGACGGCACCGCGTTGGCGATCACGAATCGTTTGGACGGCGCCGCGGTGAAAATCACCCGACTCGCTCGCGGCGTTACGACCGGGAGTTCGCTCGAATTTGCGAACAAGGAAATGCTTTCGGACGCGATTTCCGGTCGCCAACAATTTTAACGGCGGCTTTTTGCGACGGCTTTGCGGGAAGCGCCGATTTTAACGAAAGAACGCCCGATTGTTTTTCGCTCGGTACGGCGAAAAACGGCGAAGTTTTGACGATTAAACGGTTTTTAACGGATTTTGCGGCGGCCGACGTCGCGCTAACACAAGAATTAAAGGCGAAAACATGGCGAAGCGAAGCGCGAAATCGGAAGGCGCGGCCGCGAAGAGCGCGAAAAAAGTCTCGAAAATTCAAGCGTTGTTCGACCAAAACCCCGAGTTGAAAACGGCGGTCGACCAAATCGAAAAGATGTACGGGCAGGGCGCGATCATGCCGCTCGGACTCGACGCGGCGCCGGGGCTAGACGGCATTTCAACCGGTTCGCTTTCGCTTGACATAGCGCTCGGCGGGCGGGGGATTCCGCGCGGGCGCATCGTCGAAATTTTCGGCCCGGAATCGAGCGGGAAAACGACGTTGACCCTGCACATCGTCGCGCAAGCGCAAAAGACCGGCGGCGTCGCGGCGTTCATCGACGCGGAACACGCGTTCGACCCGAGTTGGGCGAAACGTCTCGGCGTCGATCTCGAATCGCTCCTTGTCAGCCAGCCGAGCAGCGGCGAAGAGGCGATGCGCATCGCCGAAATGTTGGTGAAGACGAACCAAGTCGACGTGATCGTCGTCGACTCGGTCGCGGCGCTCGTTCCGGAGAAGGAGCTTCAAGGGGAAATCGGCGACTCGCACGTCGGTTTGCAAGCGCGTTTGATGAGTCAATCGCTCCGCAAACTGACCGGCGCCATCGCGAAGAGCAAGACGGCGGTCATCTTCATCAACCAAATCCGCGAAAAGATCGGCGTGATGTTCGGGTCGCCGGAGACGACGCCGGGCGGCAAAGCGTTGAAATTTTACTGCTCCTGCCGCGTCGACGTGCGCCGCATCGGTCAAATCAAAGAGGGCGAAAACGTCGTCGGACAACGGGTTAAGGCGAAAATCGTCAAGAACAAAGTCGCGCCGCCGTTCCGCGTCGCCGAGTTCGATATGATGCACGCCGGCGGGATCAGTTACGAGGGCGACGTTCTCGACCTCGCGATCGCGAAGAAGATCGTCGTCAAGTCCGGCGCTTGGTTCCGATACGGCGACCAACAGCTCGGGCAGGGCCGCGAAAAGGTTCGCGCCGCGTTGCAGCAAGACCCGGAACTTTTGGAAACGCTGAAAGAAGAGATTATGTCGACGTTGGTCGTCGCGGACGAAGACGACGTCGCGTCGGGCCCGCTCCAAGACGACGAAGAGCCGGACGAACTCGACGACGAATTGGAAGACGGCGAAGAAGACGACTTCTAATCGCGACGGCGTTTTTAAGTTAAAACGAAAGCCCGGAAAATAACGGCGGACGGAGACGACGGCGAGTCGGTTTCCGTCCGTTTTTTGATTGGCGTTGCGAGAACAAAGCGTCGCCGCCGTTAAGTAAAGAAACGTCGTCGAATAAGAGAAAGGTTAAGTTGCGTCGAGCCTTCCCTTGAAGGGCGGCGGAAAAACGCAAAACCTCGCGCCGTCGGAGCGAAACGTTCGGCGGCGCGGAGCTTTTTTCTATCGACGCTAAAATTTAGCGGTTTTGCCGATTACAACGCGGCGATTTTAACGCTTTGCGGCGAAACGGCGACGACCGTTCCGTCGATGGACGCGTGTATATCGGCGCCGAGGGCCGTTTTGCCGTCGGTTACCGGGCGCGTTCCGATCGTTTGCCCGCGTCGAACCGTCTCGCCGACCGAAACGACCGCGACGCAAGGCGCGCCGATGTGTTGTTTCAACGGGATTTCGACGGATTTCGGTTGGTAAACGCCGGCGAGCAACGGGCCCTTGTTGACGAAACCGTCGAGCCCGATTCGTTGCATCAGTCGGGAAGTCGGCGTTTTGCGGAACGCGAGCAAAGCGTCGGCGCGCTCCGGATTGAACGGCGGGTTTTGCCAACGGCGGTTCTCGGCGAGAATGCGCCCTTTGTTTTGCCGGTTGACGCCGCGCGGGTCGAGTCCTTCCGGACAAGAACAGTAACTGCAAAGGTTGCAGTCGGAACAGAATTGCGTTCCGGCGACGTCCGCTTCTCGCGATATATTGAAGCCGAGGCTCCGCATCGCCCGGTGCGGTTCGATCGGATGCCCGAGCATATAACGCGGGCAAAGCTCGGTGCAACGCGAGCATTGGTCGCAAGCGGCGCGACCGACGCGAGCCGTTTTGTTCCAATCCCAACTTTTGCGGTCGACAATGAAATGGTCGCGCGGCAGGACGATGACGCCGCCGGTCGTTTTCGTTACCGGTTCGTCGAGGTTCGCCGCAAGCCGCCCCATCATCGCGCCGCCGACGACGAACGCCGGGTCGGGAATCGTCGCGCCCCCCGCCAGTTCGAGGCATTCGGCCAGTTTCGTCCCGAGCGGAACGCAAACGGTCGACGGATTTTTGACCGCGCCCGCGACCGAAACGTATTTGTCGACGACCGGCGTTTGCCCGACGTTCGAGAGGTTGAGCGCCGTTTCGACGTTCATAACGACCGCGCCGACCGACAGCGGAATCGCTCCCGGCGCGATAACTCGTCCGAGCGTCAAATAAACGAGAACGAACTCGTCGCCGGACGGGTAAACGTCGGGGAGCGGAACGACGCGCATATTCGGGCGAAGCGCGGCTTTCATCGCGGCGATCACCTTGGCGTATTTTTCCTTAATCCCGACGACCGCCTCTTTAGCGCCGACGAACTCGACCGCGCGCGCCAACCCCTCGACGATCGCCGCGGCGTCGCGCAGAATCAGCTCTTTGTCTTTATGCAACAACGGTTCGCACTCGGCCGCGTTCAAAACGACCGTATCCGCTTTGCCGGAAAGTTTGACGTGCGTCGGGAAACCCGCGCCGCCCGCGCCGACGACGCCGAAACGGGCGACGTCTTCGGTAGTGATGGTGAGCGCCATTTTTTCGATTCCTCTTGAAACGCGTCGGAAAACGGACGTCGCCGTCGCGAAAACGTTAAACGTTTAACGGTAAAACGTTAAAAGCGCGAAAAAAATCCGCTTTCGCCCGTCTGTCTCGGCGAACGAAAGGAGCGGGACGAACGCCGTCCGACGCGGTTGAACGGTAATTCTTCCCCTTTATTATAAGGGACGGGAAAAGTTTCGTCAATCGGACGCGCCGCCGTTTTTCAAAAACGCCGACGAAGCCGCCGTTAAAATCGTTATTTTGCGATCATTCGCCAGCATCGGTGAATCCGTTTGTTCCGGAAATCTTCCGGAACCGTTCGATTCGATATTTCCCGAAAATCGTATAAATCCGTCAAACTTTCCTCGTCCAACTTAAAGCGCCGGTAGTTGTTCGAGAAATAGACGACGCCGCCCGGCTTCATTCGCGTCGCGAGAAGACGCAACAGCTCGACGTGTCGGCGTTGGACGTCCCAGTCGGCGTCGGTCGACTTGCTGTTCGAGAAGGTCGGCGGGTCGCAAACGCAAAGTTCGAAGTCGGAGCGGTCGAGCCCGAACGCTTGCGACGGAAGGAAACCGCGTTCCGCTCGACCGTCTTTCGTCTTGTTTTTGAAGTACTTAGCGCGGTCGGAACCTTGCGGAAGACCGCCGTTCGGGCGACCGAACCCGCGTCCGCCGACCGTTCGAACGTCGCCAACCTCCGCCGCCGTTTCCTCGATCAGCCGAACGATATCGCGATTGCGGTCGCTCGCCGGAGGAATCGCGCGCAAAAAGCGGAGAACGTCCGATTTAACGTAAAGCGAATCGACCGTTTGCTTTACGTCGAAACCGGCGCGTCGGGCCTCGGCGGCTCGCGAAGGAACGTAAAAGCCGTTTTCCTCCATATTCGCTTCGCACCAGTCGAGATACGTCGGCGAAAGGTCGACCGAAACAAGGGACGAGGCGCCGCCGTCCGCCGCGTAACTGGTAAAAGCGCCGGAATAGCAAAACAGATTCAAAAATCGTTTTCCGTTCGCTTCCTTGCGCGCCATCTGTCGGGTTTGACGATGGTCGAGGAAGAGCCCGACGTCGAGGTAATCCGTTAAATTGCAAAGGAAAGAGAGCCCGCCTTCGCCGACTTTGACGACGCGCCCGGTTTCGTCGAGCTTTTCGTATTGCGCCGAACCTCGTTGGCGAGCGCGGCGTTTGAAAAAGACGTTTTCCGGCTCGATTTTCAAAATTTCCGCCGCTTTCGCGACCATTTTGTCGATCCAAAGGCGTTTTTGCCCGACCGTTCGCTCGTCGTGTCGGTCGTATTCCGCGACGTGCAGCCAACGCCCTTCAAAGACGTCGATCGCGAGCGGGACTTCCGGCAAGTCCTTGTCGTATAAGCGATAACAGGTGATTCCGCGCGACGGCCAACGGCGCAAATGTCGGGCGCGATTCGTCAAGCAACGCCCGAATTCCTCCGCGACGCGGTCGGCGTAAGCGTCGAGTCCGGCGAAAGCGGGAGCGGTCGACGAGCGTTCGGCGCGAACGGAAACGTCCGACTTTTCGGCGCTTTGTTCGATTTCCGTTTCGGCGTCGAAATTATCAACCGCGTCGGAAAAACCGGCGTTTTGCGACGCGGTTTCGTCGGCGGAATCGAATTGCGAGCGTTTTTCTCCGTTTTCAAAGTCGGCGTTCGACGCGGCGGCAAAATCGAAATTTCGCGGCGGTTTTGGGCCCAAAAACTGATAATAGACGCACTCGACGCGGCTGTTGTAAAGTTTGCGGCGGCGCGTCGCCTCTTGGCCGATCGTCTTTTCAAAGTCAAGCCAAGAGGTGATAATGTAATGGCTCCAAGTCGGCAACTTCGAGAGAACCGCCGGAATCGACTCGTAAAGCGGGCGAAGTTGCGCGACGTCGCCGAGACGCTCGCCGTACGGCGGGTTGCAGATGACGCAACCGTATTCGCGGTCGTCGGTTAGGTCGCGGAAGTCGCGACGTTTGAAGACGACGTCCTCGTCGACTCCGGCGTTGACGGCGTGGCGTCGCGCGAACTTTAACGACGTTTCGTCGATATCGGAGCCGTGAATCTTCTCTTTTAGCGTCGGGCGAATCGCGGCGCGGGCCTCTTCGCGGGCCTCGTTCCAAAGGTTGCGCGGAATCGCCGGCCAACCTTCGGCGTCGAACGAGCGTTTCAAGCCGGGCGCGATGTTGCGTGCGATAAGGGCCGCTTCGATCGGAATCGTCCCGGACGCGCAAAACGGATCGATCAGCGGACGTTCCGGACGCCAAACGGAGAGCTTAACCAACGCCGCCGCAAGGGTTTCGCGAAGCGGCGCGACGACGTTCATCAAGCGATAACCGCGGCGGTGAAGCCCGCGACCGGTCGAGTCGAGCGTGATCGTCGCGCGGTCTTTAAGCAACGAAATTTCAACGGTGTACGTAGGGCCCGTTTCCGGAAGGGACGTCAAGCCCCAAACGCCGCAAAGTCGGTCGACGATCGCCTTTTTGACCGTTCGTTGCAGCGCCGGAACGCTCGTGATTTTCGAGCGAACCGACCGGCCCTCGACGTGAAAGTTGGCGTCGCGGGGCGCCCAGTTTTCCCATTCGATCGCTTTAACCGCGTCGAAAATAACGTCAAAATCGTTAGAAACGTCAAATTCGGCGAGCTGAACGAGGATTTTTCCGGCGCAACGACACCAAAGATTCGCCTTGATCAAGTCGGAAACGCCGCCTTCAAAGAGGGTGCGCCCAACCGCGAAA
Organism: Thermoguttaceae bacterium; assembly: GCA_017559825.1. Lineage (GTDB taxonomy): Bacteria > Planctomycetota > Planctomycetia > Pirellulales > Thermoguttaceae > RUG369. The sequence continues at coordinate 7,199 of JAFYQR010000148.1, forward strand.
TCGGAGTTGCGCGGCGAAAGGCCGAGGTCTTTAAGTTCTTGCGCGACAACGGCTTCAAGGCCCGTCGTCGACGTCGCGATGAGTTGAAGTTGCATAACGACCAAACGCCCGAAGCGGCGCGGAAAACTGAGAAAGACAAAGGAGGGAAAACGCCGCGAACGAACGGCTCGGCGGAGACTAAGCCGTTCGTTCGCAAGACGTTGGAACGGAAACGGAAGGCGCGGTTAGAAAAGGCCGACCGTGTCGCCGTTTTCGTCGAGGTCGATGGCCTCCGCCGCCGGAACGCGCGGAAGTCCCGGCGCGGTAACGATTTCGCCCGTCAACGCGACGACGAAACCGGCGCCCGCGCTCCAACGGAGTTCGCGGACTTCAAGGTCGAAGTCGGTCGGCGCGCCGAGAAGTTTCGGGTCGGCGGAGAAGGAGTATTGCGTTTTCGCGACGCAAACCGGCAAACTGTCGCAACCGAGCGCGACGAGTTCGTCGAGCTGGCGGCGCGCTTGTTTTGAGAGGACGATTCCGCGAGCGCCGTAAATTTCGCGAGCGAGCGTTTCGAGTTTTTGCTCGAGCGGCAAGTCGTCCGAGTACAACAGTTTAAAGTTCGAGGTCGGGTTCGCGTCGAGCGTGCGGAGAACCGTTTCGGCGAGTTCGACCGCGCCTTGGCCGCCGTTCGCCCAGTGCGTCGCGCAGGCGACTTCGACGCCGATTTCGGCGCAGCGTTCGCGGAGAACGGCGAGTTCTTCGTCCGCGTCGCCGTCGAATTTATTGATGGCGACGACGACCGGAACGCCGAATTTGCGGACGTTTTCGACGTGGCGTTTGAGGTTCGCGAAACCCTTCGAAACGGCGTCGGCGTTCGGCGTTCCCAAGTCGGCTTTCGCGACGCCGCCGTGGAATTTGAGCGCGCGAATCGTCGCGACGACGACCGCTAAGTTCGGCGTTAAACCGGCTTTGCGGCACTTGACGTCGAAGAATTTTTCCGCCCCGAGGTCGGCGCCGAAACCGGCTTCCGTAACGACGTAATCGGCGAATTTGAGCGCGGTTTTCGTCGCGACGACGCTGTTGCAGCCGTGCGCGATGTTGGCGAACGGGCCGCCGTGAACGAACGCCGGGTTTCCTTCGAGCGTTTGAACGAGGTTCGGCTTGATCGCTTCCTTCATAAGAACCGTCGCGGCGCCGCGCGCTTTCAGGTCGGCGGCGGTAACGGGTTGGCCCGACGTCGTGTAACCGACGACGATCTTGCCGAGGCGTTCGCGCAGGTCATGCAGGTTTTCGCTAAGGCAAAGAATCGCCATAATTTCCGACGCGGCGGTGATGAGGAAGTAGCTTTCGCGCGGAACCGAGTTGACCGTCCCGCCGAGACCGACGACGATTTGTCGCAACGCTCGTTCGTTGACGTCGAGAGCGCGACCCCAAACAACGCGGCGCGAGTCGAGGCCGAGCGGGTTCCCTTGGTGGAGCGAGTTGTCGACCATCGCCGCGATCAGGTTGTGCGCCGCGGTGATCGCGTGGAAGTCGCCGGTGAAGTGGAGGTTGATCTCTTCCATCGGGGCGATTTGCGCGTAGCCGCCCCCCGCCGCGCCGCCTTTGACGCCGAAACACGGGCCGAGCGACGGTTCGCGCAAAGCCAAGCAGGCGTTCTTTTTAAGGACGTTCAACGCGTCGCAAAGGCCGACGCTGACCGTCGTTTTGCCTTCGCCGGCGGGCGTCGGGGAAATCGCGGTAACGAGAATCAATTTCGCGTCTTTTTTTTGCGGAATATCGCGGATTTCGTCGAGCGAAATTTTGGCTTTTTGCTTGCCGTAAAGCTCGACGGCGTTTTCGGGGATTCCGAGTTGCGCGGCGACGTCTTGGATGGGACGCAGCGCGGCGCGACGGGCGATTTCAATATCGGACGGGATCGATCTTTGCGACATGATCGGCGCTTTCTTGGTAAGACGTGGAAAGGACGGACGCTCGAAGCGCGTCTAAAATCGACGTTTAAGACGAGCGCGGGAAATTAACGAACCGGCGACGCGGCGGAAAAAACTTCTCTTTATTTTAACGGAAGAACGCCGCGCGAGCAACGGGGGGCGGACGCCGTCTCGACGGCCTTTTCGCGTAAAAAAAGAATCGAAACGGAATAATCGCAACGATCGTTAGAAGACGAACGCGGCGGCGACGAATAAAGACGGCGGTTTGATTTTTTGAAAACCGTAGCGGCGTTCTTCGGTTAAAATCTCCGCTTTTCGCCGAGCCGCCGCGTCGACCGAGCGGCGAGATTAATTGGCTCGCGATTCGGCGGCGTCGGACGGCGGGACGAGACGGAAGATTCGCGTCGTTTCGGGAACGCATGACGTCGTGTCGCTTTCGGCGGAGAACGCCGGGAGTTCGAACGAAGCGAAGACGTTCGCGGCGGTTAAAAGACGGAAGAGGTTTTCGTCGATTTCGGCGTCTCTAAAACCGTAGTTGCCGGGACTTCGGAAACGCGCTAGTTCGGCGAAGTCGACCAAAACGAAGGCGATTTTTTCGTCGGCGAAACGTCGACGAATCGCGTCGGCGTCTCGAATCGCGACGATTTTGCCGTCGGCGTCGCGCTCGACCGAATCGCCGAGGAGCGGGATTAACGGCGAACAGTTCCAGCAGGTCGAATAAACGACCGGAACGCGGTAAACGAACGCCTTCGCTTCGCCGATAAGAAGGAGTTTTCGCGTTGAAACCGGTCGCATGGAAACGTCGGAAACTCTTGCCGTCGAAGAGGTTGCGTCGTCGGCGAAAAGTTCCGGACGGTCGTTGAAGAAAATCGCCGCTTGGGGGAAACGCGCCGGATCGCGTTCGAGCGCTCGCAACGGCGCGATTCGTCCCGGCGCTCGAACGTCGATAACGAGACCCGAGTAAAGCAGTCCGATTAAAAGTGTTGCGTAAAAAGCGAAAACGGCGAAGAGACCGCCGTTCGTCGAGCGGTTCGCCGACGTTTGCAAACTCGAAGCGGGCGTCGCGGGCGCGCTCGGCGACCGCGAGAAGACGACGGAGGCGGCGAACGACGTTGCTAAGCCAAGTAATAACGCGATTAACGGTTCGTTCGGAACGAGAAAGCGCGTCAGGCGGTGCGTCGCGAGGTGCCAAGCGAGCCAAAAAAAGAACGCGACGGCGGCGATGAACGCGAAAAGCAAGGCGGCGCGAGCGTTCGGGAACGCGCCGCTGGAACGCGACTTGGCGTCGTTGAACGAGACGTTGGCGTTAAGTCTTGAAAAAACGAAGATTAGCGCGGTGAAAACGGCAAGCGGAACGAAGAGGAAAAAGGGTGACGCGAGATTGTCGCGCCAAACGGAACGGGCGGTCGATTCGACGAGCGCGACGGCGCCCGACGTCGAGGCGGTGTGAGCGCGGTTCCAGCGAGCGTCGACTTCGGCGTCCCAAGTTTGCGTCGCGTCGCCGAAAATCGCGTAAGCCAAGGGATATACGGGGTTTCCTGTGGTTGCGGCGTTGCGAGCGAACCAGCCGCCGGCGACGAGCGCGACCGTCGCGACGAAGACGACGAGCGGAAGCGCGACTTCGGTTAGCGTTGGTTTCGACTTGGGGCAAGACGGCGCGTCGGCGTTTGGAGCCTTTGCAAGCGTCGACGGCGAAACGTGTTGCGCGTCAAAACGGAGAAGGCGGCGCAACGACGACGCGAAAAACGGCGCGACGGCGAGCGCGGCGAACGTCGGCGCGAAAACGAAAACGACGGCGGTGTATTTGACGGAGAGAGCGAGCCCGACGTAAATCCCGACAAAAACGGCGGTCGCGGCGCGGAAAGACGGACGGCTCCAACGCGGCGAGTCGGCGGCGAACGTCAAAGCGAGCGCGTAAAAACCGGAGAAAAGCGCGAGTCCTAAAGCGCCGTCGTTTAATCCGTTGGCGAAAACGTCGAAAACGCTCGGGAAGGAAAGGTAAAGGAGGGCGGCGAGCAGGCCGGCTCGCGCGTCGCGGAAGAAACGAACGCAAAACGCGAAAAGACCGAGCGCCGTCGCGAACGCCGCGTTCGTCAGGACGACTTTGCCGACGAGCGAGCCGAGACGAAGCGTCGCGTCCGGCGAATCGACAAGATTGTCAACAAGGTTAAATCCCCAAACGTAAAGGGTTTCGGCTCCGAGCGGCATGTTCGCGTAAACGTTGTTCGGCGCGAACGAAAGGGCGCCGGTTTCGAAAATTTCGCGGGCGGCTTGCGCGTGATACTCGACGACGTCGTACTCGAAAAGCGGTTGCGTCGACGCTAAAAGGTAAAACAACGTAAACAACGCGGTTAAAAGAATTAAAAGCGTTAAAAGAACGCGGTCGGAAAGCGTTTTTAACGGAAAAAGCGACTTGGCGTCAACGACTTGCGATTCGACTCGCTCGGTTCGACGAGCGGTAAGTCGCCGCGCCGCCGCGATTAACGACGAGCCGGCGAAAAATGCCGCGAAGACGAGCGTCGGAATGAAAACCGGCGCGTCGGCGATTCCGCAAAGACCCGCGACGAGGAAGTAGAGTTGACATATCGCGAATCCCGCGCCAAATTGAAAGAATAACGTTTCGGAAACGCTTGTTTTCAAAGTTTTTTTAAACGTAGAAACGACAATGCTTCCGACTCCAAGAATCGCTAGCGTCGCAAAGAATCCGAGACCGAGAGCGAACCAACGCTCGCCGGTCGGCGGTTCGTCGGGAAGACCGAGGCCTTGCCAAACGAACGTCGCGAACGTCGGGTCGTCGACGGGGGCGAAGAGGAGAAGCCAACGCGGATACGTCGTCGCGTCGCTCGCCGATTCGACGAACGGACGCGTTAAAAAGAAACCGAGAAGAACGAGACAGATCGTTGGAATGAGGAAACGGATGAAATGGGAAGAGTTTAACGAACGTGGGGCGGGGCGCATGGCGGACTCCGAGACGGCGGCGAGCGCCGTCGCTAAAGCGTCGGTTGAAAACGGGTTGCGAAGCGATGAAAAAAAGCGGCGAGGGCAAGTTGGCGGCCGATTTTCGCGGCGCGAGGGGAAAATCGCGAAAATCGCCGTCGGGCGCTTGAATCGCGGGCGGCTTTTTTGTATGATAACATAAAACAGCGGAAAAGTAAGGCGGGCCGGAGCTTTCGCGGCGGTTTCGGAGGAAATTTGTCGAAAAAGTTCCGACGACGCGACGTCGCTTGTTTGGCGCGAGCGCGCAACTCGGCTCGGCGAGACTTTTAACGCTCTATTTTAGAAAGGGTTAAAGCGAATGAAAACGATGCGAACGACGGTTGCGAAAGAAAAAAGAGCGAAAATTAAAAAATCAAAGACGGCGTGGGCGAGCGTTTGGTTCGTCGCGTTGGCGACGGCGCTCGGCTGCGGTTTCGCTTGGGGGGACGAGCCGAACGCGGCGGCGGAAGAGGGGGGCGTTTGCGTCGTCGGACCGGACGGCGAGGTCGTTTGCGGCGACGAAGCGGTCGCGCTCTTAAACGCTGAAAAAACGACGGTTGCGGAAAATAACGGACGGCGCGAAATCGACTTGACGAAGACGCCGTGGCTTGTCGAAAGCGTCAATTTGCCGGACAATCACCCGGCGCTCTTGCGGGATCGCATCGTTTGGGCGGACTCGTATCTTTGGTGCGCGATCGAGGACGTCGTCGACGCGATTCCGGTCGAGCAATGGGTCAACAAGGCTCCGAAACCGGAAGATTTGGCGGGAAAATACGTTCTCGTCGAGATGTGGGCGACGTGGTGTCCGCCGTGCCGTAGGTCGTTGCCGTACCTCGACTTCATCTCGAAGAAATACAAGGACGATCTCGTCGTCGTGTCGATTTGCGAGACGGACGAAGAGGCGATTCGCAATATGCCGAGCGGGCGACTCGATCCGGATAAAGTCGACTATTTCGTCGCGGTCGACACCGGGCGGCGGCTTGCGAACAAGCTCGGCGTTCGCGGGATTCCGCACGCGATTTTGCTCGAGCCGAGCGTCGGCGGGGTCGTTTGGGAGGGAACGCCGACGGCGCCGCGTTACGAACTCGACGACAAAACGCTCGAAAAGATTTTTAAGATTGGGCGTAAGATGAAAAACGACGGGCTTTTGCCGGAAGTTGCGCCGGTGAAGTTCGCCGTTTCGGAGCCGACCGACGAAGAGCGCGCGTCGCGGCGAAACGTCGATTCGAAAGACGTTAAGGACGTTCCGGGCGAACCGAGCGTCGACGCGGCGCGTTGAGCGACGTTTGATTTTTTGATTTGAGGTTGAAATAGGTCGAAGCGCGGTTTTCAACGGCGATGAAACGTTGAAAACCGCGTTTTTTGTCGGGTTTTTGAAAACAAAGTTTTTTGAGCGAAAATGCGTCGCCCATCGCCGCCGGGAGTTGGAAGCGCGACGGCGAGTTGGAGCAAACCGTTTGTTCGCGGTTATTTTTTGATCGGAAGGCGGAGCGTTTTCGTTTCCGATTTTTGCACGACTTCCAACTCGATTCCGGCTTCTGGCGTCGCCTCGGTCTTCGCCGCGTCGAAGTCTTCTAACGACTTGACTTCGCGACCGTTTAACTTAACGATCAACATTCCGTTGCGGAGACCGGCGCGGTAGGCGGCGCCGCCGGGCGTCGCGTTCAAAACGACGATTCCTTCGCGACCCGGCGCGCCGAGTCGGGCCGCCGATTCGGGCGTCGAGGGGATGAGCATCGCGCCCCATTCGCGGTCGACGCGGTGCGAACCGCGTTCGACCATCTTTTCGGTCAGCGGGACGCCGACGTAATTTTCCGGTTTGATTTCGAAGCGAATTTTGACTTCCGTCGGTTCTTTTTTGTTGTTGCGCAGGACTTTAAGCGAATAGTCGCGGTCGACGGCGGCGCGCTCGACGAACGACTCGAACGTTTCCGGCGACTCGATTTTTTGACCGTCGATTTCGAGAAGAACGTCGTTGGCTCGTAGGCCCGCCTTCGCCGCCGGGGCGTCGCGGAACGGCGCGCCGAGTTTGACGCCGGTTTTGGGCGGAAGGCCGAGACGTTTCGCGGCGTCGTATTCGAGCGCGGCGATCGGAGCGCCGAGGAAAGCGCGTTCGACTCGGCCCTTGTCGCGGAGTTGGCTCAAGACCCAAATCGCGACGTTGGAAGGAATTGCGAAACCGACGCCTTGGTAGCCGCCGCTTAGAGACGCGATCGCGGTGTTGACGCCGACGACTTCGCCGCGCAAATTGACGAGCGGGCCGCCGCTGTTGCCGGGGTTGATCGCCGCGTCCGTTTGAATGAACTGCTTGCCGTCTTTAGAGTTAAGGAAACGGCCTTTCGCGCTGACGACGCCCGCGCTCACCGACGAGCCGAGCATAAACGGGTTTCCGACGGCGAGAGCCCAATCGCCGATTTCGACCGCGTCGCTGTCGGCGAAAGTCAAGAACGGCAATGGTTCCGGCGATTCGACGAAGACGATGGCGAGGTCGGATTTTTCGTCTTTGACGATTTTCTTCGCGGGAAAACGGCGCCCGTCGCTCAGCTCGACCGAAACGCTTTTGCCGATTTCGCTCGCCGCGACGACGTGGCAGTTGGTGAGGACGATTCCGCTCGGGTCGACGATTAAACCGGAACCGGCGCCTTCGATCAGGTGTTTTTCCGGCAGGTCGGGGAGCAACTCGGCGAACGGAAGTTTCGATTTGGCGGAGTTTGACGCGTCGACGCTTCGCTTGACGACGATGTTGACGGTCGCCGGAAGCGTTTTTTGCGCCGCTTGACGAAACGCGACGGAAAGCAAACGGGCCTGCTCGAGCGCGGCGTCGGCGGAGACGGCGGGCGTTTCAGAGGGCGCGTCGTCAAACGCGGAAATCGCAAGCGTCGAAGAGACGACGGACGGCGGGAAAAGGAAGGCTGCGAGCAACGCGGTTGAACCGCAAGCGTTGTAAAAACGCGACATAACGATTTTTCCTTAAAGGCGAAACGTCGAACGAAAGGCGGACGACGTTTGATTGTTTGAAAAGCGTTTCGAACGATAAAAAATCAAACGACGGCGAACGGGTCGGCGGCTTCCGGCGGAATCGACGGGGTTCCGCCCTCTTGCGAGCAAACGAACGAAGCGCGACGCGACGCGGCGTCAACGATTTCGGCGATCGGGCGACCGGACAAAAGCCCGACGACGCAAACCGCCGCGAAGGAGTCGCCGGCCCCGACGGTATCGGCGATTCGCTCGACCGGCGCCGCCGGAGCGAACGCGGAACCGGTTTCGTCGAAGATCCAAGCGCCGCTTCCGCCGCAAGTTAGGACGAGCGTTCGCAAGTCGAAACGGCGTCGCCAACGAGCGGCCCAATCGGCGAGCGCGGCGGCGACTTCCGGCGAATTCGGCTTGATCAGCGACCCGGCTTCGTCGGAGAAACGGGCCAACGTCGGCGGCTCGAGATCGGCGAAAAGCGCGTCCAACTCGACCGCTTCGGCGTCGTTGAGTTTAAAAACGTCGGCGACGTTCAGCGTCGACTCGATAACTTCGCGGGAGTAAAAGGGCGCGCGCAGGTTCAGGTCGCAAACGCGGAGAACGTCGGCGGGAAGTCTCTCCAATAAAAGGTTTAGCGATCGTCGGTTCGTTTCGGAACGGAGCGCGAGACTTCCGAAATAAAAGGCGGAAACGGCGTTTTCCTCCGTCAAAAAGCGGACGAGCGCGTCGGCGGTTTCGGCGTCGACGGCGATTTCGTCCCAGGCGACGTTTTCGACGATGCGGTAAGTCGGCGTTCCGACGGCGTCGAGCGAAACGGCGACCGTTCCGGTCGGGGCGTCGGGGAAAATTTGGAGAAACTGCGGGGACAGGGCAAGCGCGTCGAGACGAGCGCGAATCTCGTCGCCGAGCGGGTCGGCTCCGATTCGGGTCAAAGCGCGAACGTCGGCGCCGAGCGTCTGCGAATGATAAAGGAAGTTGACCGGAGCGCCGCCGAGTTTCTTGCCGGTCGGAAGGAGATCCCAAAGGATTTCGCCGAACGCGACGATTCGGAGCGGGGCGGAAACGGACGACGGAAGCGGCATGAGCGGAGACTCCGGCGCAAGTTGCGCAAAATAAAAGGTGATACGGACGGGCGGGACGCGGTTCGCGTCGACTTCGCGTCGGCGAGCGCGAAAGAGCGGCGTCGACGGCATTTCGCCATTAATATATATTATATACGTCGGCGCGGCGGTTTTCCAGCGCTAAATCGTATCGCGGCCCCGTTTTTTAATGAAAAAAGAGAGAAAGCGGAGACGGCGCGGTTAAAATTGCGGCGGGTTTGCCGATAACGTCGATTTCAGCGAAAAAATGAAAAAGTTTTTTATTTTTGTCGAAATATCGCAAGAAAAAACTTGACGCCTGGCGTTGCGCCGCGTAAAATCGCAAATAGTGGAACGATGAATGTCGGTCGCCGCCGATATTGTGCAACCGTTTTTAACGGAAACGTTCGCGTTTTGAGATTTTTTAGATTCCGAAACGTTTTTTGCGAACTTTTTTCGCGCTAGAACGTCCACAGTTTTAGGGTTGACGCGAGGTCTGTCGCCGGGCGCGTCGTTCGTGGCGGAGTCGCGATATTTTAAAGGAAGGACGAAATGAAAAAACGGTCTTGGTTCTTTGTCGCCGCGTTGACGGCGGTTTTGGGCGCGTCGTCGCTCGGTTGCGGGCCGAAAGCTCCGGCGGACATGCCGGAAACGCACCCGTTTAAGGTGAAGGTTGTCAACGGTTCGGATCCGATCGCCGACGTCGACGTCTTCTTCATCGCGACGAGCGGCAGCGTTTCGATCAGCGGCAAAACCGACAAAAACGGCGTCGCCGAAATCTCGTCGACATATCAAAAGTACACCGCCAAGGGCGCGCCGGCGGGCGATTACAAAATCACCTGCACGAAAGACCCGCAACCGGAACACTGGAAGACCCCGGCGGAACTCGCGGCGATGTCGGTCGGCGAACAAAGCGAATATCACGCCGAATACGAAGCGAAACGCGCCGAAATGCCTCGCGAAATTCCGGAAGTTTGGAAAGATTTCGACCGCTCTCCGCTTTCCGCGACCGTTTCGGCGGGCGGCGGCGAAGTTACGTTCGACGTCGCTGAACTCGGCGGCCTCGAATAAGACGACGCTTTTAATTTGACGTAAAGCGCGCGATTTTCGGCGGTTGCGTCGAGCGTTGCGCGTTTTAAAAATAATAATTTTTTCTTTTGCTTTTTTTAAGGAGCTGATTATGCAACGTTTGATTAACAAACGACGCGGTTTTACGCTTGTCGAGTTGCTTGTCGTCATCGCCATTATCGGGATTTTGATCGGTTTGCTCCTTCCGGCGGTTCAAGCGGCGCGCGAGGCGGCGCGCCGGATGCAATGCACGAACAACCTGAAGCAAATCGGGCTCGGCTTGCAAAACTATCACGACGTCAACAACGCGTTCCCGCCGATGCGCACCTCGCCGAGCGACGACCAACGCAATTTGGCGGCGGCTTGGGGTTGCGTCAGTTTTTACGTCGCGATGTACCCGTTCATCGAGCAAGGAAATCGTTGGCAAGAAGTCATTTCGCGCGGCGACGAATCGCATAGCTTTAGCGGTTGGACCGACGCCTGGAACTGCTCGACGACTTCGCTGAAGGCGTTGATTCCGATGCTCGGCTGCCCGTCCGACGCCGCGGCCAACACGCCGTCGCACAGCAACAGTTGCCAACGCGGCAGTTACTGCGGTTCGCTCGGCGACGCGACGGTTAACACCGGCGAAGCGACGACGAGCAAGCGCGGGTTCTTCCCCGGCGGCATCGGGGCGCGTCCGAGCGTTTACGGCGGCGTTAAGTGCAACACGTTTGCGACGCTTACCGACGGTTCCTCGAACACGATCGCCATCGTCGAATCGGTTTGCGGCGCGCAAGCCGGTTCCGACCGCGTCAAGGGCGGCATTGTGAAGATGAGCGGCGGCTCTCCGGCGTCCTGCTTGGCGTTGGTGAAGAACGACGATAGAACGGCGCTTAACGGCGAAATCGCTTCGGAACCGCGCGGCCAACGCCACACCGACGGTCGCCCGCGCATCTTGGCCGTTACGACGGTTCTTCCGCCGAACTCGCCGACCTGCGCCAGCGACATTTCTAACCCGGGTTGGGGTTGGGGTTATATGAGCGCGTCGAGCAACCACTCGGGCGGCGTCAACGCGTTGCGCGCCGACGGTTCGGTCGCGTTTATTAGCGAAACGATCGACTGCGGTTCGAACCTGAACAGCACGAATTGGACCGGCGCCGACCCGACCGGCAAGAGCCCGTTTGGCGTTTGGGGCGCGATGGGATCGGTCGCCGGCGGCGAAACCGACGTCATGTAAGCGTTTTAAAACGCGGTTTTTTAACGCGTGAAACGACTCCGAAGTCGGCGGCGTTTTAGAAGCGTCGTCGGCTCGGCGTCGTTTCGTCGTTTCTTGACGACGTTCGCGAGCGGAGCGAAACGCTTGTCGCGTTTGACGGGGCGCGGCTTGCCGAATTCATACGAAGCGCGGAGGCGGACGCTTGATTCCGACGTTTCCGGCTTTTTTAAGGCGGCGTTTGAACGCGCCGACCGACGGCGACAACGCTTCTTGTTCGAAGTGTTGAAGCGTTGTCGTTCGCCGATTCGCCAAGATTGCGACGCGAGTCTTCGCCTTTATCGAGACGACGGAAATTGTTCGGCTCGTTCCGACGACGCGCGGTCGGCTTTGAAACGAACGAAAATTTTTATCGAAGGGACGAAAGGGCGGTGAAACGATTGCGCGTGGGGAAGTCTTTAAACGTTGGAAAGACGACGTTTAAGAGATAAGCAACGAGAGAGCGTCGCGAATCGAGCGGCGGAACGAGCGGAACGCGAAAAAGAATTTTGAAAAAAATCGAAAAACCCCGTTGACAATTTCGCGGAATCGGTTAAAATCTCTTTTGTCAGTTGGGGACAACAAGACGACGCTAAACGATCGTTGTTAAAGGCGACGCGAGGCGGGTTTTGAGGAAGCCTGTTGGCGGTCGCTTAATTGACGACGAAGATTGGGGAGTTAGCTCAGTTGGGAGAGCGCAACGTTCGCAATGTTGAGGTCGTGGGTTCGACTCCCATACTCTCCACTCCAACTTCTTTTTAGCGAAGTTTTTGTTGAAACAGTAACGCCGTTCGTAGGACGGCGTTTCTCTTTATTTGGGCGACTAGCTCAGTTGGTTAGAGCGCCGCTTTCACACGGCGGAGGTCGCTGGTTCGAATCCTGCGTCGCCCATTTTTTAAGTCTTCGTCCTAAAAGACTTAGGTAAACGTTTTCTTTTTAGGGAACCGCGCGAATTTCCGTTTGTAGCTACATTGTATCTACATTGGAGATTACGACATGTCGAATATTCCCAAGTACTGTCGCTTCAAATCGCGCGACGTCGGCTATTCTTACTACAATCGAAAAAAAATTTATTTTCCCGGGAAATACAATTCGCCGGAGTCTCGCGCCGCTTACCTGCAGTTTGTCTCGACGCTGGAAACCGGCGACGCGACCCTTTTCGAACGCCGTCAAACGACCGTCGCCGAACTTTGCGCGCAATTTCTCCGTTGGGCGCAGGTCTACTATCGCAAACTCGGCCGCTCGACCGGAACTTACGAACGGTTCGCGAAAATCGTTGTCCCGCCGTTGCTCGAACTTTATTTCGACCTTCCCGTCGGCAAGATGAACGTCGCCCGCCTCCGCCGTCTTCGCGATGCGCTTCTGACTCGCGACCTTTGCCGCAACACGATCAACGACCGAATCGGTTGGACGAAGCAAATTTTCAACTGGGGCGAAGAAAACCTCGTCGTTCCGTCCGACGTCGCCGCGTCGGTTCGGTCATTGAAACCGCTCGAAATCGACCGCTCGCCCGCTCGCGAAACGGAGCCGGTGCGCCCCGTCGCCGACCGCGACGCTCGCTTGACCGCTCTGAACGCGTCGCAAACGATCGCCGACCTGATCGAAACGATACGCTACACCGGCATGCGGCCCGGCGAGGCGCGAAACTTGACTTGGCGGCAAATCGACCGTTCCGGCGACGTCTGGTTCTATAAGCCGGTCGACCATAAGACGCGCCATCGCGGCAAGGTTCGAGTCGTTCCGATCGCGAAGCGGGCGCAGGAGACGCTTCTTAAATACGTCGGGAAGGGGGCGGACGAGCCGATTTTCTCGCCGCGCGACGCCGTTCGAGAGCGTTACGCCGACGCGAACGGCGACGTTTCGGAGGCGGTTGCGGCGCGGATCGAGCGGACGGCGGAGCGTTATACGAAAGACGCGCTTTGTCGAGCGATAGCGCGAGCGGCGAAACGAGCGGGGGTCGCCCCTTGGTCGCCGAACCAACTGCGACACGCGGCCGCGACGGAGATTCGGGAAAAGCTCGGTCTTGAAGTCGCGCGGATTGTGCTGGGACATTCGTCGACGTCGACGACGGAGATTTACGCGGAGATCGCCGCGCAACGCGTCGCCGACGACGTCGGCAAAATTTGGGAGTGATCGACGAGTTCGAACCGGCGAGAGCGGGGAACGTTCTCGCCGTTTTTTTGCGGAGCGTCGACCGAACCGACGCGGCGCCGTCGAGGCAAAAACGAAAAAGTCGTTTTTCGCCAAAACGTCCAAAAATGGAAAAGAACGGCGATTTTTCGCAAAAAATAATTCCGATTTTTGACAGACCGGCTAGGCAAGCGGCCCTCTATAGGATAAAATAACGACGCGGGAAGTCTGTGCAAGACGCGTATCGAAAAACGAGACGCTGGTAAGTCCCGCCAAATTTTTTTAACGAAAGGCGAACCGATGCAAGAATGGCTTAAAGGCTTTCGACGCGGCGAAGCGGCGCTCGGCTCCGGCGCGTCTTACTTAAACCTAGGTTCGGCGTCGCGACTCAAACCGTTTCCGCCGACGCAAGACGGTTATCGCGAAGACGCGCGCCGTTTAAGCGGGTATTGGCGCAACGTCGGCGATTACCTAAACGGAGCGACGAAGCGTTATGACCGCGAAAAAGAAAGATAAGGCGACCGTTCCGGACGTTCGCGAAGACGGGCGTATGCTCCGAACCGACGCGGCGACCGGCCAAAAAGAACTCCTGTGTGTTGCGCGCGAGTTTTCGGGGCCGCTTCCTCCGCCGGAGATGCTGGAGCGATACGCTCAAATTTCGCCGGATATTTTGGGCGTCCTTGTGGAGATGGCGCAAACAGAGCAGGAGATGCGAGAAAAAGCGCTCGACGCGACGATCGCCGAGAATCGACGCGAACAGGGGTTGACCGCCAAAGGCTTATATCTTGCGACGGCGATCATCGTTTTGGGGATTGCCGCCGGATGTTATTGCGCGTTTTGCGGACGCGAGTGGGCCGCGGTCGCCGCGTTTGGCGTCGCCGGAGCGGTCGGCTGGATGAAAACGGGTTCGCCCTCGACGTCGGCCAAGTCCGAACGCGAGTAAGACGACGCAAAACGGCGAGAGCGGGGAACGTTCTCGCCGTTTTTTTGCGGAGCGTCGACCGAACCGCGCGGCGACGTCAAACGCTCGGTTCGGCGGGCGGCGTCGGGTTAGTTCTTCGCTTTTTGGAACATCCGCGCGATTTGAAGTCCGCGTTCCGTCAAGCGTCCGGCGACGCCGTTCCAAACCTCCTTTAGCGAGTTCCAAGGATTGTTGCTTGTCTCGTCTTTAAAAATATGGTAACCGATATTGAAATTGGAAACGTAAGTCGGCGGGTTGCTTTTACCGACGGTCGCCGCGCGCCAACATTCGACGAGTCCGTTCTTTTCCATTAGTTCGACCGCGTCGAAAAGTTCTTGGCGCGTAAGCATTCTTTGACCGGAGACAAGACGCGCCGGAGTTTCGTCGTTTTCCTCGTCATAAATATCAAGCCAATAATCAAATGGATTGTCGCCGCTTAATTGACAAAAAATAATGCAACTACGCGACCGCGTCCGGCGAAAAATTGTTTTTCCGGCGCCGTAAAGCGTTTTGACGATGCGCGCGTTGTCTCGTTCGATAAGCTCGGCTTTGCATTCTTGGGCGAAATCGGCGACGTAGTAAATATCGTCGCTTTCGATTAAGAGCCCGCGTTCGACGAGTTCGCGCAACACGACGGCGGCGTCCGGACGCTTTTCCGGCGGAACGTCGCTTTGGAAGGCGAAGTCGTTTTGGAGCGGCGAAACGAGCAAATAACCGCGCTTGACGTGAATTTGACCGTCTCCGGCGTTAAGGGCGGCGACGATAAGTTCGCTAGCCGAATCGGAAAGACCGGTAAAATTACGGCGACGCTCTTCTACGGCGCGTTCCTTGGCCGCTCGCTTTGCCGCTTCGCGCTCCTTGGCTTGGCGACGCGTTTGACGTCCGTGGATAACGAAGCACGTCGTCGCGGTCGACGTTCCCCAAAGAAGCGTCGGAAGAACCCAATCGACGCAAAGCGCGCAAACGCCCCAAACCCCGCCCGCCGCCGCGACGGCGCTTGTTAAATACGGCCAATTTTGTTTCAAGAACTTCAAAATTTCCCCTATCGTCGCAGGCGCCGCCGCGCTTGCGCCTTGATTCGCGGTGGAGTCGTCGCCGGTTTGGATAATCGTCTGGGCGTTAAATTGCGCTCCGTCGAACGACACGCGGGACGCGGCGTCGCGGTTTTTTTTCGTCATTTTGAAAGCTCCGAGAGAATAATAAAAGGTTGTTGGACGCTTTTATTTTATCGGAGCGGTTTTAGAATGTCAAGCGCCGCAAGACGGCGAGAGCGGGGAACGTTCTCGCCGTTTTTTGCGGAGCGTCGACCGAACCGACGCGGCGTCAAACGCTCGGTTCGGCGTTCCATATACAAATATGTTTGTAAATATCGGCGATAACGTTTTTAAGCCCGTGCTGATTCCAATTTTGACTAGTTATTTTTTCAATAATCTTATGCGCTAACTCTACCTTCGGCGGGGTGGTGGGCTTACGTTTCTTGTTGACCTCCTGGTAGTACTTATTGAAACTTTCTTTAGGGTCGAGCGCGACTTTCGTATTGAACTCCTCTTGCCATAGTTCGGGCGCGACGAAGTTCTCTATCTCCTTTGTCGACGTTATCCAACAGTATGACGTTGACGACGATTGCAATTCGTCGCGTATACGTTTTTTAGTAGCGTTTACGTCTTTTTTTGTTCCTTCAATACAATCGCTATCCATTACGACGATGGCGTTTGTATTGATCTTAAAGATTTCAATCAACCCTTGCGCCGTATTTTCTAAGTCGGCCGAGTAGTGCGCCAAAAGTCGACCGCCGTAGTATAAATACTGGTAATCGAAACCTTCGCGAACCCTTGGCTTGACGTTTTCGGTCTCTTGATAAATCTGAAGCCAACGTTCTATATAAATCCTGTCGGACGGCCCCTCGACCCAAATAACGCCGTTGGTTTGTAAAATATCGGCGGCGCGAACGCCGAGGTCGTTCAATACGTTGACCGCCGAAGTCGGTTCCGAAACACGAGCAATACACGAGCCCTCCGAGGCACGCGTAACTTGATAAAAAGCCGTGTCGGGTTTGCCGTAAAAAGCGTTAATCGCAACGTTCGAGTGCGTTGTTATAAAAATAACGGCGTTATTTTTCGAGGCAAAATTTTCAATGTATTTAAACAGACGACGTTGAAGCGCCGGGTGTAGATTGTTTTCAAGTTCTTCAAACGCAAAGACATAGCTTTTCTTGGCTTCTTTTTCCACATAGGGAACGACCAATAAATTCAAGAGCGTTAAAATAATAGTTTTCAACCCGCTTCCGCAACCGGAAAGCGCGAAACGTCGACTTTGCGATTTTTCTTCGAGGAAAACTTCCCAAAGATGTTGGTCGCCAACTTTTTTCTCCAACTGCAAAACGTGAATGTCCGCGAACTCGCCGTCGGTTTTCATAATTTCGTTGAGGGCTTCAAGCAACATTCGCTTAATAACAAGTCCTTCGTGGTTTTCGTGAAGCAATAAGCGACGAATATAATTAGTGGCGCCGTCGCCGTCGAAACCTAAGTTTTCTGTGTCGGATTCCGGTTCCGATCTAATATCGCGATCTGCTGCAAGGCGACGAAAAGATATATTTTCAAACTTTTGATTAAGTAATGTAGTGTAATTTATGAGCCACTTAGTAGGAGCATAGTTTTGAAACAATGTTTTATGCGATGTTGCTCGAAGATAAAATAATAAAGAAAGGCGTTTAAATTCGCTTTCGCATATAACACAAGGCGTTTCTAGGTTCCGGGAAAAAGTAAGCGAGGCGTTGATTCCAGGAAATGGAGTTTCTCTTTGGCATCTTCGATCTTCTTTGGCGTTTACTTCGTTATAGATTGCGAAACAGTGCGCTCCTTTGATTGAAACTTTGCGCATCCTTGGAGCAGATTGGTTAACAATTGTTTCAACAACGTCAAGGATACTTGATTTTCCTGAGTTATTTTTGCCAATTAAAATATTAACCTTTTGTAGCGAGGCCAACTGATATTCTGTTTGACCTTGGTAGCTTTTGTAGCCTTGAAACATTATCGAATCGACCAAATCCAAAAAATGAAGTCGTTTTTCTTCCGTCATTTTAGCTACCATATTACTTCACTCGCCGAAGGTGGTGCGCGGCGAGCGAAGTTTAAATTCTTTCTAGGTTGAATTAAATTTCAAGCGAATCGGTTACTTCATCGTATCCAGCAGAAATTGAATTTCCGCCAATTTTTTTTTCCTGCGAACGCAGATACTCGGCGCACATATTGCGAATCAACGCAGCGCTCGAATCCGGAAGCTGGTCGAGAAGTTCGGAGACAACCGAAAGCGCCGCGTTTTTAGCGGCGTCTTCCGCTTGGGGATCGTTCGTTTTAAGGTACGGTTCGCCGCGTTCGAGAAACAGCCAGTTCAAGTCGACGTTGAAAATCGTCGCCAATTTAACCACGGTTTCGTCGGCGAGGCGCGCACGCGAATGCTCGATATTGTTAACGGCGTCGCGACTGACGCCCAACAGTTTACCGAAAGCAGTTTGCGACAATTTCTGGTCTTTGCGAATCTTTTTGAAACGTTCGTGCAGTTGCATTTTTACTTATCCTTTCTTGGATTGTAATCAATGACTGTGTAAAGTCAACCCAGAAAAACACAAAATTTTTCTTGGTGTGTATTGACAAACACAGAAAATGTGTAAAATGAGCATAAAAGAACACAACGCTGTTTTAAAGGATTTTGCAAAATGAATAAAGTGGAAAAAGACAAAATTTTGCAGTTATGCCAACAACTACCGCAAGCTTCGGTTTGGGGAATTATCAATATGCTAACGGCGATGGTTCAGGCAATTAAAGACGCGAACGAATCGACCGTGCAATAATAGAAAACGTCGCGGGCGACAACCGCTTTTGAGGCGACCAGCTACCCGCCTCGAAAGTCGCTTGGCGCGCGAGTGGTGCCAAACGCCAAGCTAGGCCCGCGACGCCTTAAAACGGCGGCGGATTGACAAACTTTCGCCGAAGCGCGCCGTTTGTCCCGCGCAACGACGAAACGCCGGAAGAGATTAGGGCCTCGACCGGCTCGAATCCGCCGCCAAAGACGGGCGCGGTTGTTGGACGCTTCCGAGAGAGCCCGTCGCCTCCGGCGGTTCGCGCCGCCGGAGGTTTCCCCTAAACGTCGGCGCCGACGACTGCGCGGTTTCGGTTGCGAAGCTCGCCGAAGTCGCGCGGTCGAAGCGGTTGGGCCCGTTTCGACTTGGACGCCGCGCCCCAACTACCCCCGACGGTTTAACCGCCGTCGAGCGTTTTGAGCGTTCCCCAAAACGCTCGTTTGCGACCGTTCGGAGCGACGCAAAGCGCGTCGCGCGGTCCGGAAAGTCGCGCCGACCCAAAGAAAACGTTACCGTCCGCCGCAACCGCGGGCCGAATTAGGACGCGGCCCGCCCAACCCCCAAAAGTCGACCGATGGACGACAAAATCTTCTACACGCTCGAAGAGGCGCGCGCCGCCTTCTTTCCTTGGATTCCGTCCGCGCGGTCGCTCGCCGAGTACGTCGACGGAAAAAAAGGGAAGTCGAGCAAAAATCGCTTCACCTTGCGCGCCGTGAAGATCGGTTCGCAACTCGTCGTTACTCGCGAAATCGTCGAGGACTTCGCGCGACAGGTCAACAAGGCCGCCGGAGCGCTCGACTATCGCCGCGCCCCGGTCAAACGTTGTCGGGGTTCCCGCGACGACTCGATTCTCGCCGAACTCGAAGAACGAACCGGCGGGAAGTGGTCGCCGAAACGCGACGCGACCAAACGCGTCGGATAACGGGTTCGCCCAACGACGCGAAAGAGCTTAAAACAACCGACTTAGCCCGACCGGCGTTCGCCGGGTTGACTCGGGCGTTTGCGCCGCCGCCGACTCGCAAATCAAACCGGAAACGGTCGCTCTCCCCATAAAACGGAGCGGATAAGCGCGGCCGACGTGTCTCGCTCCCTAAACGTCGCGACGGCAAAACTCTCGTCGCGGCGTTTTCGGGGCGGCGGTCTCCTAATTCAGGCGGTTCGCCGACCGTCGGGCGGGACGTTAGCGCGGAACGCTCCGGCGGTCGGGCCGTCTCGACGAATAAGCGAACAAACGAACAAAACGGAAACGACGCAATGAACGACTATCGCGAACTGGCTCGCCGACTCGACGCGTTCGACGCTCGGCTTAACGCGTTGCGCGACTGCGCTTTGACGAATCCGGCCCTGACGCCGAACGAACGCCTCGCCGCGTTGACGACGATCGATCGCGTTCTGACCTTGGAGGACGCGGCGGAGCGGAGGACGAGCCGCAAAGCGCGAACGGAGGCGCGACGTCAATGAGAGAACGCCAACGCCGCAACGGCTCCTTTGGCGACGTCGGCGACTTGCGACGCGCGCTCGCCGTTCACGCCGTCGACCGGCCCGTCGAGATTCGGCTTCCGGACGGGCGCAAGTTCGCCGTCGCCGACGTTCGGCTCGACCGCGACTCCGGCGAACCGGTCGAAGACGCGGCGGTTCTGCTGATCGCCGGGAAGGAGCAAGAAGCGAGAAACGAACTTTAGAGTTCGAAACGAACGAAGGGGACGAGATGAAACAAACGCAAGTTAAAGAGATTATCGTTTCGGCGCGGGTTTACGCCGAGGCGACAAAATTCGCGTCGGCGCTCGTTTTTGTCGTCGATTCGGCGGGCGACGTCGCGCCGTATTTTGTTGAGCCGCTTGAAGTTATCGGCGGCGAAAAGTCCGTCGAACACGCTATCCTCGATAGGATTCGCGACGCCGGGCTCTTTGGCGACCGAGACGAACGCGACATTCGCGTTCATTACTGGAAAACGTCGGTCGAACGGAAAAGAGCGACGAGCAGCCTTCCGGCGTCGCTCCGGATTCTTCGCATTATTCATTGAGCGATTAACCGGCGAGGCGTTTTGGCGTTAGCGGAAAATTTCTACTACTTTTTTGTGAAAAGGACGTTATAATGGATTGTGGATTCAACTTTAACAACGGAAAGGAGAGTACCCGCCGTCATGACGCCCGCACGGAAAGAACTCGATATGGATACGTATTCGGGCCGCTTCGCCGCTCGTTTGAAGGAGCTTCGCCTCAAGGCCAAATTAACGCCGGAAGAAGTCGCCGAAGCGCTCGACGTTTCGACGCGAACGGTTTACTCTTGGGAATCGGCGCGGTCGTTTCCGAACGTCGATCTCTTGCCGAGAATTGCCGAGACTTTGAAGCTCAAAGCCGTTGCCAAGCTCTTCCCTTAATAAGAAAGTTTTTGACAGATTCTTTCAATAGCTTATTGACAGAATCTGTCAAAGGTATTATACTGGATACCGTCAAGAGCGACGGAGTCCGTCCAAATTTTTCGACCGCCCGGGGCGGCGCCGCGTTCTTGCGTAAGTTCGCGACGTCGTCGCGGGCGTTTTTGTTGCCCTTTCCGAAGTTGAATCCAATCCCGGGCGGTCGAATTTAGGAGACCCGGCAATGTCGACCCAAACCGCTAACCCCGAAACGAAAACAACCAAACCCGCTCGCCGTCGCCGTTGCGAACCGCTTCTCGAACAAGAGTATCGCCGCAATTTCGAGTCGTTGGCCGAGTTGTGTCGAACGGCGCTTAACGTCGTCGACGCGAAGGGCGCCGCGGATTACGAACGCCGCGCGATTTTGTGCGGGATCGCCGCGCTCGCGCTGGGACGGCTCGAACGCTTGCGCGACCGCGAACGAGAAAGCGCTCGCGATTGGCCCGGCTTTGACAAGGAACTCCGCGTGTTCGTGAGCTTCGCCGAAGACGCCGCGAACGAGTCGGCGGAGACGTCCAAATGAACGCGCCAACGCGACGCAAACGAACGCGGCGCGGCGGGATTTACGGGCTTGAAACGCCCCTTTTTGACGCCGCGCGCGGACTGAACGCCAACGCCGTTAAGGAGCGATTCGCCGCGCCGATCGGCGACGAGGTCGCGGCCAAGCTGGCGGCGTTGATCAATCGATATTACGGCCCGCGCTACGTTTGGCTTGCGCTGAATAAGGCGAGCGACATATTCCAATGGTTTTGGAAAATCAAAAGGCCAAGCGAACGAACGCCGGACGCCGCCGACCGCTTCGCCGGCGTTTTGATCAAGCAGATCGAAACGAATACGTTCGAACTGGAATGGCTGGACTATCGCAACTCTAAAATTTTCGAGTTTTAAGAAAGTGAACGATGACCCCGAATCCTTATTATATGCTGGCTTTGGCCTTTGAGAACGCGCAGTCGTTTTTCCTCGCGCTTTGGCTCGCGCTCGACGAAACGCCGGGGAAGTTCGCCGACGTAACGTTCGAAACGATTCGCGACGTCGCCGCTCGTTTCGGCGTCGCGCTGACCGATTCGCAAGTCCGCAAGCGCGTTAAGGAACTCGAAGCGCTCGACGTGTTGGAAATCGCGCCGAGAAGGGAACGCGGTCGGTTTGACCTTTACGTCTATCAACCGTCGCCGCGTCGCTTTCCAACGCCGCCGAAACCGGAGCCGGCGACGCCTCTTTTCGACGCGGCGTTTGGAAAAGGCGTCGAGTCGTTCGCGCCCGCCGCCGTTTCCGTTTTCGCCGCCGTTTCGGAAACGGAAACGAGAACGGAAACCGTCGCGAAGACGTATGCGACCGACGTCGGCGTCGGCCGCATCAACGCCGCTCCGACGCAAACGCTTCAAACGCCGACGTTTGCGGAGGTTCGCGTCGTTCGACCGACTTCGACGATTCCGGCGGTTGCGTGCGTCGCGCCGGAGCCGAGCGAGAGCGAAACGGTCGCGCCGCCTTTAGAAGAAATAAATAATAATAAATATATTAAAAATAAAACAATAAATAAACCCGCGAAAGATTTGGAAGCGGAGACGCAAGCGGCGGCCGACGCGTCTTCGGTCGCCGGGACGCAACCGGGTTTGGAGCCGGAGCGTCGCCCGGACGTCGCCGACGTTCGCTCGTTGGTCGACTTTGAGTCGCCGAAGGTCGCGGCGCTTCGTCGCGAAATCGCCGAAGCCGTTTGGGAGTCGACCGTTCACCCGGACTTGATCGACCGACTGACGGCGGCGGTCGTTTTGCGGGTCGGCGGCGCGACGCGCTCGACCGTCTTCGCGCTGATTCGGGAGGCCCGCGACGCGAAGTCGCTCTTCGAACATTCGAACGGAAGAGCCGGTAAACGAACGATTTGGGAGACGGCGGCGCTCCGGACGAAACGCCTTTTCGAGAACGCCGGTTGGGTTTGGTCGCCGACTCGCTTCGCCGACGAGCCGCGCCCGACGCGCGAACCGGCCGCGATCGATTTCGAACGCTCGCGCTTGACGGCGAACGCCGGGCCGACCGCGACGCCGGGACGAAGCGTCGACGAACTCGTCGCCGTCGCCGCCGGATTCGAGCTGTCGGAACTCGACTTGTCGTTCGCCGACTTTTCGCGTTTGGTCGCTCGACGACGCGGAATCGTCGACGCCTGCGAGTCGCGCGGCGTCGCGCTGGAAATCCGGAACGCCTTGCGAGAACTCGCCAAACGCGAACTCGCGACCGCATAAACGCTTAAACGAAAGAAGTAAAAGCGATGGAACAAGAGAAAACGACGGAAGAAGCGAAGCCTGCAATCGAAGTCACGAAGACCGCGGATAAGACCGGCGATCTGAAAGTAAAAGACAAGGTCACCTACACGATCACAGTGAAGAAC
>JAFYQR010000149.1 GCA_017559825.1 Thermoguttaceae bacterium
AAGCGGCGACGGACGCAAGTCGCGCCGGGTTGTTCGCGTTCGCGGCGTCTTGACCGTTCGAAAGGGGCGCGGAGGCGGTCGGCGCGGCGTTCCAAGCGGATTGAGCGGGGCCGGCGGCCGTCGTCGCGGACGTTTCCGGCGTTTGGGAAGCGGGCTTCGCGCCGAGATCGACGGCTTTCGCTTTGAGGTCGGTCGGCTGTTCGAACGCGTTCGAAGCGATTTTGCTCGAATCGTTGAGAATCGGCGTTCCGACGTCGACGATGAGCGAAGCGTTGCCGCGCGGGCAGTTGATTTCCAATTTTTGCGGCAAGACGACGCCCGGCTCCTCGACGTAGAGCGACCGCTTGCAAACGATCGAAACGATCGGATCGCCCTCCGGGTTTTGGACGTCTTGGCGCAAGATCGCGGCGGTCTTCGGTTCAAAATAGACGCGATGGAGGCAAGCGCCTTCGGGCCGCGGCTTTTTGAGCGTTACTAAAAGCGAGCCGTCCGCTTGGCGCGTCGGACCGTCGACGAGCTCCTCGTCTTTAAGTTCGACGACGCCGAACGCTTGCGGAAACCAAGTCGGGTCGACCGGAAGAACGCGAGCGGCGGCGGAGTTTGGGTATTGGTCGCGTCGGCAGAAGTAGAGTTCCTCTTTGTTTTGAAAATCGCTCCAAAACCAGAAGCGCTCGTCGTTGCAGCCGACGTCGACGACGCGGCCCATCGCGAGGGCGACGCCGACGACGCGGAGGTTGCCGGGACGTTCGAACGCGATTTGGCAGGTCGCCCAACCGGGCGCGTTTTCGGCGCCGATCGTTGCGTCGGACGAGTAAATCGACTCGATTTTCGCGCTGTTGGCGTTGACGGCGGTTTTCAGTTCCTCGAAGCTCGGCTCGTCGCCGACGACTTCCGGGAGGCGCGCCTTCGGAGCGGCGCATCCGCCGAGAAGCGCCGAACCCGCGAAAAACGCCCCCATTAATAATAAGGGGAAAATCGAGGAGGCGGCGGAGGGAAAAGAAGCGCGTTTCGACGGCGCGGCGCTCTTTTTTTCAACGGTGCGCGAAAGGAAAGAGCGGCGGCGCGAAGAGCGAAAAAAGGCGGGGGCGAACGTCGGCATATCGAAACGGCTTTTCGTAAATCGGGTAAAATCGGCGAATCGGCCGCGACCGTCGCGAACCGAACCGAACTTCGTTCATTTTATCGAACGTCGCCCGTCGCCGCAAGAGCGATTTGGATGTTTTTTAACGTTTTTGCCGATTTTTACGCGGCTTGACTGAAAAACGGCGCCAGAATTAAGCGTTCCGGAGCAGAACGCGGCAATCGGCGGTTAAGCCGTCGCGTCGTCTTCAAGGTCGGGAGGGGCGAAGACAAGCGGCGCGGCGGCGAGGGCGGCGCTCGGTTTGCGAACGAGTTCGAGAAGGCGCGCTTCGACGGCGACGATTTCTTCGGCGTTCATTTCGACGATCGGAACGACGTAAGACGTTTCGCGACGCGGAGAGTAAACGACGATCGAAGGGCGGGCGAAACGGTCGCGGCCGTCGTCGAGCTCCTCGCTTTCGAAGCGCAAAACTCGGCGGCGCGTCAGGAGGAGCGCGAGAACATAACGGAGCGCCGCCTCGTCCGGACGCTCGGCGAGCGATTCGAAAAGATCGGTCAGCGCGTCGTTTGGCGCGATTTTCTCCTTTTTCTCGACGCCGTTCGGAAGGCGCGACGACCACCAAGCGAGCGCGTTTTCCGGACGAGGCGACGATGCGAACGCGTCGGCGCAAAGGTCGCGGCGAAGGATTTCGCCGTTTTCTTCGAAGAGAAACGTGTAGATTTTTTCGCCCGGTTCGAACGGACGGCCGGTTTCGGCGCAAACGCGGGTCGGTTTCGGCGCGTTTTCGGGCGGAAAGGCGGAAATTTGCAAGGCGATGGCTCCGACGCGGTGAAATAGCGGGGTAACGGCGAGTTTGACGAACGCTCCGAGCGTTTCGACTCGACGGAGTTTAACGATTCGAAGCGAAAAAGGCAAGAGGAACGACGAAAAAAGAGCGAAAAACGACGCGACGCATCCGAAAGCGCGCTTTTTTTGAAGAAAATTGGCGAAAATCGGGAAAACGGGGTTGCGCGTCGGCGAAAATCGGTTAAAATGATTTTCGTTGCTGGGGAAAATTGATTTTGGGATTTTCCCTTTTGCGCCGGATTGGCGGAATTGGCAGACGCGATGGATTCAAAATCCATTGCCCGCAAGGGCGTCCCGGTTCGACTCCGGGATCCGGTATTGACCTCGACGGGAACGTTGGTTTTCGTCGAGGTTTTTTATTTCTTGCGTTGAAGGCGGCGCGTTGAGCAGAACGGCGCGATTCGAAAAAGAGCGGCGGTTATCGGGCGCGGAAATTTAAAATTTTTTAGAAAAAACGAGAAAAGGGGGCTTGCGCGTTTTCGGATTTGCGGTATGATGATTGCGTCGTCGACGTTGAAGACGACAAGGGCCCTTTTGCCGGATTGGCGGAATTGGCAGACGCGATGGATTCAAAATCCATTGCCCGCAAGGGCGTCCCGGTTCGACTCCGGGATCCGGTACTGACCTCGACGAAACGCTGGTTTTCGTCGAGGTTTTTTTACTTCTTGACGCGTCGACGGTTTGAGCGGAGCGGTTGCGACGATTTTGCGGCTTTCGAAGTTGCGAACAAATCTCAAAGAGCGAAAAAAAGAGCGAACGACAAAAAATGGCGTCGCTTTCTTGGGGTCGGGGGTGTTAATTTCGCGAAAATCGATTATAATAGACAACGTGTCGGCGCCGATTTGCGGCGTTTGCGCGAAAAAGTCGACCGCGCCGAGCGAGAAGAGCCGAAATTTAGCAATTTGGGAAAAGAGATAAAATGAGAACCCGCGCCGAAGAATTTGCCGGTTTAACCGTCGCGATGATCACCCCTTTTAAAAACGGCGAGGTCGATTTCGACGCGCTGCAAGAACAGGTCGAATTTCAAGTCGCGGCGGGAACGACGGCGATCGCTCCGACCGGAACGACCGGCGAAAGCCCGACGCTGACGCACGACGAGCAAAAGCGGGTGATCGAAGCGACCGTCAAGTTCGCGGCCGGGCGAATCAAGGTGATGGCCGGCACCGGGTCGAACTGCACCGACGAAGCGCTCGAATTGACGCGTTTCGCCGAGAACGCCGGGGCCGACGCCGCGCTCGTCGTCGGGCCGTATTACAACAAGCCGATGCAAGAGGGGATGTATTGGCACTTCAAAAAGGTCGCCGAGTCGGTTTCGCTGCCGATTTGCATTTACAATATTCCGGGGCGCACCGCGAAGGGAATCGAGACCGAGACGATTCTTCGTTTGGCCGAGATTAAGAACGTCGCGATGGTAAAGGAAGCGACCGGTTCGATGGACTCCGCGTCGAAGCTCGTCGCCGCGACCGATTTGACGATTCTCTCCGGCGACGACAGTCTGACGTTGCCTTTCATGTCAATCGGCGCTCGCGGCGTCGTTTCGGTCGTCGGCAACTTCGCGCCGAAGGACGTTTCCGCTCTTTGCGCCGCCGTCGACGCCGGAAATCTCGAAGAAGCGCGCCGCCGGCACTTGAAATTGTTCCCGTTGTGCCGCGATATGCTTTCGTTGGCGACGAACCCGATTCCGGTGAAGGCCGCGATGAAGGCGCTCGGTCGCGATTCCGGCGAAATGCGCCTCCCGATGACTCCGCTCGACGCGGCGTCCGAGGCGGCGTTGCGCAAGACGCTCGTCGAATACGGCGTTTTAAGCGCGGACTGACGTTGACAAAGATTGCGTAAAATTGTTAAAATCGCTAAAACCGGCGCGACGTAAGGTTTAATCATTGCGGCGCGTCGGCGTTTTTGCGAACGGCGCTATAGTAATAACGTCGCGATGAACGCAAATTGGCGGCGGACGCGTCGCCGGCGGCGGGCGTCGAAGCGAAGAACGAACGGTTAAAATAGCGAAACCGCGCGAAGGTTGCGGCTGTCGCGGCGGGCTTTCTTTTAACGGATTGAGAGAAAACGACGGCGATGATTGTTAAAATTACCGGCAAATTGGTCGCTCTTTACGACGAACGCGCGATTATCGAGGCGCCGCCCTTCGAGTACGAAACGTTGATTCCGGAGTTCGCGCGTCGGCAACTGCAGAGCGAACTCGGGCAAACGATTTCGCTGCGGACGATCGAGTATCTCGACGGCAATCCGACGCAAGGCCGCTTGGTTCCGCGTCTTATCGGCTTTTTGTCCGACGTCGAGCGCGAATTTTTCGAGCTTTTCTGCAGCGTCGACGGCGTCGGCTCGAAAAAAGCGCTGCGCGCGATGGTGCGCCCGGTGCGCGAAATCGCGGCGGCGATCGAGGAGCAAGACGTTAAGTTTCTCTCCGGACTTCCGGGGATCGGGCCGGCGACGGCGGAGCGCGTCGTCGCGAAGTTGCGTCGTAAAGCGCCGAAATTCGCGCTGATGGTTCCGCGCCCGTCGGACGGCGCGGCGAGCGGAGCCGAGCAAACGCTGGACGTCGTTTCGGAAACGTTTGAAGCGTTGTTGAGTCTCGGACACGGCGAGGCGGACGCGCGGCGGTTGATCGACGGCGTTCTTGAAACGAGTAAGAAAAAGTTCAAAGATTCCGCCGAATTAATTCAAGCGATTTATATGAATAACCGATAAAACGCGGATAAACGGCAAAATTTACAAAGACGAAGCGTCGAGAATCGTTCGCAAATCGAAAAGAAAACGGCGAGCGAAGGGCGAGGAACGCGCGTCGCGACGGATTGCGAAAAATAGAGAAAGTTGATGGCGAGAAAACCGATTTTTAGCGCCGACGATTCCGGTGAAAACGACGATTTCGAGCGCGACGGGCTCGGTTCGAGCGGCGCGCTCGGCGGCGATTCGGGCGACTATTGCGATTCGTTTTACGGCGCTCAAGCGGACGACGACGCGGCGTTGCGTCCGACGCGAATCAACGACATGGTCGGGCAGCGCGACGTTTACGAACGGCTGCAAATCGCGATTCAAGCGTCGAAAAAACGGGGCGAAACGCTTGGACACATTCTTTTCGACGGCCCGCCGGGACTCGGCAAGACGACGTTCGCGACCTGCATTCCGCGCGAACTTGGCGTCGAGATGCAGATCGCCAACGGCGCGACGATGCGGGCGCCGAAAGACGTTATTCCGTATTTGACGAACGCGACCGAGGGTTCCGTTCTCTTTATCGACGAAATTCACCGCCTGCAAAAATCGGTCGAAGAGTTCCTTTATCCGGCGATGGAGGATTTTCGGGTCGACGTCGTGATGGGCGAAGGCGTCAACGCGCGAACGTTAAACATTCCGTTGAAACCGTTTACGTTGATCGGCGCGACGACTCGCTCCGGTTTGATTTCGGCGCCGATGCGCGACCGCTTCCAGATGCACGAGCACCTCGATTTTTACGCCGTCGACGAGTTGGCCGAAATCGCGCGGCGCAACGCGGCGAAGTTGCGAATGAAAATCGACGACGCCGCGGCGCTTGAAATCGCGTTGCGGAGTCGCGGCACGCCTCGTTTGGCGAACAATCGGCTCCGTTGGGTGCGCGATTTCGCCGACGCGAAGGCCGACGGCGTCGTTTCGCTCGCGGTCGCGCAAGACGCGTTGCGAATGCAGGGAATCGACGAGTTGGGGCTCGACTCCCGCGACCGGCGTTATTTAGAGGTCGTGATGCGCGTTTTCAACGGCGGGCCGGTCGGCGTCGAGGCGGTCGCGGCGACGATGAACGTCGCGACCGATTCGCTCGTCGACGAAGTGGAGCCGTTTTTGTTGCGAAGCGAGCTTCTTGTGCGGACGCCGCGCGGGCGAAAGTTGACGCGCAAAGGCTTGGCGCATTTGGGCGTCGATCCCGATTTCTTCAATAACGGCGACGCCGGAGGGTTCGACTCGCGGATTTTTTGTCAAAGCGGCGAAACTTTTGACGGTGAAAACGGATTTAACGAAGACGCGACGTTGTTAAGACGCGGCAAGAAAACGAGAAAATAGAGAAGATGGCGACTTCAAGTAACGAAGAATTGAAACCTGTGTTGATTACCGATCCCGAGGAAATGCGGCGACGTTTGGACGCGTTGCGCAAGGAAGGGAAGACGGTCGGGCTCGTGCCGACGATGGGCGCGCTCCATTTCGGGCACTTGAGCCTCGCGATCGCGGCGAAGAACGAAACCGACGTTTCGGTCGTCTCGATTTTTGTCAATCCGACGCAGTTCGCGCCGGGCGAAGACTTCGACAAGTATCCGCGAACGCTCGACGCCGATCTTGAACTCTTGTCGCAAATCGGAACCGACTTCGTTTTCGCGCCGTCCGCTTCCGCGATGTATCCGACGGGATTCGACGCGAGCGTTCGCGTCGGCGGCGTCGCGAAAATTCTCGAAGGGGAATGTCGTCCGACGCACTTCGACGGCGTCGCGACGGTCGTTTTGAAGTTGTTCAACATTGTCGGCCCTAATATCGCCTATTTCGGACAAAAAGACTTCCAGCAAGTCGCGGTCGTGAAGAAAATGGTCGCCGACCTGAACGTTCCGGTCGAAATCGATATGCGTCCGATTATCCGCGAAAAAAGCGGGCTCGCGATGAGCAGTCGGAA
This sequence comes from Thermoguttaceae bacterium, assembly GCA_017559825.1. Classification (GTDB taxonomy): domain Bacteria; phylum Planctomycetota; class Planctomycetia; order Pirellulales; family Thermoguttaceae; genus RUG369. The sequence goes on from JAFYQR010000149.1 coordinate 6,570, forward strand.
CGAATATTTGTCGGCGGAGGAACGCGGACAGGCGCTCGTTTTGAGCAAGGCGCTCGACAAAGCGGAGGAGGCGATTCGTTCCGGCGTTCGCGACGTCGCGACTCTTTACGACGAGATGCGGCGCGTTATCGAAACGGCGCCGAGCGCGAAAATCGACTATCTTTACGTCGCCGATCCGGACACGTTGCAAGAAATGGAGCGCGTCGCCGGGAACGTCGTGATTTTGCTGGCCGTTCGCGTCGGCGCGACGCGACTTATCGACAATCGAATCGTCGAGCCGAAGCGTTGAGCGACGGAAGCGGGCGTTAAAATCGTTGAAACCGGCGAGGTCGCTTGACGCGTCGGTTTTTTTGTGGGAACGCAAGCGAAGCTAAAGAGGAACGTAAGAAAAGAACGAGGGACGACGGTTTGATCTCGGGCGAGAAAATTCGTTAAAACGTAAAAGATTCGGCGACGAAAGCGCGTTTGAGCCTCTCGTCGCCGAAAAAATCGCTTTAATTAGAAGCGTTGCATCAGCTCGACGCCGTAACCGTCCGCTTCGATAAACGCGCAACGGAGACCCGGGCCCGCTTCGAACGGTTCGACGAGAACTTTGTAACCGGCCATCGCGGCTTCAAGGTCGTCGCATTCGTAGGCGACGTGAGCGCGTTTTTGCAGGATTTCCGGAAATTCGCTGTCCGCGTCGAATTTCAACCATTCGACGGCGAACGGTTCGTCGTTGAAGTCGTTAATGGCGACTTTGCAGCCTTCGAGATAAATCGGAAGGTCGCGATCTTGGGTCGGAATGCCGATGTGGCTGAAACGAAGACCGGGTTTGAGCATAGGAAACCTCTCGTAAATTCTAAAATAACAGCGTATAAAACGTAAAAGCGGCGCGTCGCCGAATTTTTTAAACGGCGACGGCGACAAAAATCCGTTCGCTCCCAACGTCGGCGTTCGGAACGTTCGCGCCGTCTCGATAAGACGGGAATTAAGCGTCAAGCTTTCGCCAATTTAACGAAACCGCGCCGCTTCGACGAAACGGCGCGGAGAATCGACGAATCAGGCCTTGCCCTTCGGATTGGTGAAGCGCAGGCCGTCCATGCTGTGATAGCAGGCGTATTCGGTAACGATCGCGCCTTCCGGCCCGGCCATCATGAAGTGCGGAGCTTCGAGGCGGCCCAAGCGGTCTTGGTCGCCGGTCTTCATTTCTTTGTAGGTGAAACAGGTAATCGCGTTGGCGTCGAGTTGGCTCTTCGGCAGCATCGCGAGAACTTCCGGCTTCTTTTCGCCGCCTTCGGAGAAGTTGAAAATCGAGCCGTGACGAACTTGCCACGCTTCGTGTTTCGCCGGGAGGCCTTCGGCGGCCAAGTGGCGGTGTTCCGGAATCATTTGGCCCGGCAGGAGATAAATGTCGTGGCCGAAATAACGGAACTCTTTGTCGTTGAAGAAGAAAATGCCGCCCATGCCGACCTTGGCGAAGTCGCCGAGCCCGAAGTCCGCGACCCAGAAGTTCGCGTTTTTACGAAGCGAGTCGGTCAGCGAGTAGTTCATCTTTTCGAACATTTCGAAGTAGGCTTCGAACGCCGCGTCTTGTTGGAAAACGCCGTCTTTATAGAATCGCGAATTATCGTACATGGCATTGCTTTCTTGCTTAGGGGCGGAGGCGGGTTTAGCGGTCGCGCCGTTGGCGGAGGACGCGCCGACGAGGCCGAGGCCGGCGACGCCGACGAACGCTTTTAAAACGTCTCTTCGTTGCATTCGGAAACTCCCGACGCGGCTTCGAGGCGAGTCGTCGCCGCGTTAAAAATGGAAAACGCGTTAATATCGCTAAAAAATTGGGGGACGCCGTTGGCCGTTCGCCGTCGCGGCTTCGGGGCCGGTTGACGAACGGCGCGAAGTCCGTTAAAATACGCGGCGTCGAGAATGAAAACCGACGCGTTTCCTAGAGTATATTGCCTTCGAACCGAAATTGCAAGCGTTTTTTTTCATTTTGACGATTTTTTATTAATTTTGCGCTTCGACGTCGGATTTGTTGTTAAAACAAATAAAATGGATAAACGGCGCGGATAAAGGAGGGCGAGCGAAAGCCCTCCTATAGTAATAATGGCAAAATCTTCGACGAAGAGAGCGAAAAACGAGCGAACGGAAAGGAACGGGCGTTGAGCGAGGAACGAGAAACGGCGGCGGTCGAGATCGAAGCGCGCGACGGAGCGCTGTTGTTGGCGGTGAAGGCGCAGCCGGGCGCTCGGAAAAACGAGTTGCGAGGCGTCCAAGACGGCGCGTTGAAAGTTTGCGTTACCCAAGTCGCGGAAAAGGGGAAAGCGAATAAAGCGATCGCCGAGTTTTTGGCGAAAACGCTTAAATTGCGGAAGTCGCAGATCGAATTAGCGTCGGGCGAACTCGCGTCGCAGAAAAAGTTTCGAATTGTCGAAATCGACGAAGCGGCGTTGCGCGAGCGAATCGAGGCGGCCTTGACGACGAAAAAGTGAGCGAAAGCGTCGTTTGACGAGGAAAAATAGAGAAAATAAGAGAAATGTCGCGGTTTCGGCTATTTTCAGACCGGTAAAATTTGTTATAATACGGAAAAAGAATCGATTGGATAGAATCGGAGTTTTCGGAGGAACTGCGCGTTTGCAATGAAGACGCCGATTTTAACGAACGTTGGTTCAAGGCAACGACGACGCCAAGCGGACGAGCGGCGAAAACTCGACGTTTTTGAACGAGCGATAAAATCGCGGTTCCGGTTGCGCGGAATATTCCGGTCGCGCCGTTTGGCGAGCGAAAAGTCCGGAAGAACTCGAGATTTTTTGCGATTCTTTTTTTAACATTCGTCGGAAAACGGTTATAATGAATCTTGATTTTCCGCGTTTTGACGTCGGCGTTCGGTCGGCGGCGCTTTCGTCGGGTTCGGCGCGGCGCGTTGGGAAACCAAGAGACAAGTTGGACAAGATTTTTTACGTTTCGAGTCGGCGCGACGCTTCGGGCGTCGCGCGGCTTTAACGTCGGCGTCGAATTTCGCGTCGGAGTCGATTGTTCGGAACGTCGCTCGCAAGGCGGCGGACGGCGCGGCGCGTAGGACGGCGTTCGCTAGGAGTTGTATTTAAGATGAAATATTTGACCAAAACGACGGGCGCGCTCCTGGTCGCCGGTTGCGCTTCTCTTCTCGGGGGTTGCGGTTCTTCCGAATCGACCGACGGAGCGAGGTTAGTTTATTTGCCGGACGAAATCGCGCCGCACTCGCTCGACACGTCCGATTTGACGATGGAAACGCCGGCCGAAACGGTCGATCCGCAACTTAAAGAATACGTCGCGAAGTACGAGGCGACGAAAGCCGCTAAGCCGGTCGCTCGTCCCGCCGCGCAGCGTCCCGCCGCCAAGCCGGCCGCTCCGGTCGAACCGGCGCTCGCCGCGAAGGAAGATATTGAAGTCGCGAAAAAGCGTATCGACGAGCTGCGCGGTTCGTATAAAACGGCGAAAAACGGCGCGATTATCGAAATCAACGTCGACTCCGCCGACACGACCGTCGACGACATGAAGCTCTTCGGGCGTTTGTTCGACTTGGAAACGGTCTTCTTCCTCGGCGCGCATTTCAACGACGAGTATCTCGCGCAACTGAGCGAACTGAAAAAGCTGAAGAAGGTTACCGTTCAAAACAGCGATATTACCGTCGAAACGCTGAAGATGTTCGCGACTTATCCGGAATTGACCTCGCTCGACTTGCGTCGCAACTTGAAGTTGGACAACGCGGCGATGGACGAGATTAAGAACTTCCCGAAACTCGAAAATTTGGCTGTTCTTTACAACAAACTTTCGAACTCCGGGATGAACAAAATTTCGAAATCGCAAACGTTGAAAGTCGTCGACGTTCGCGGTTGCAACGACGGCAGCGGCGTCAGCGACTCCGCGATTCGTTATCTGACGCGCATTCCGACGTTGGAAGAACTGTATTTCCGTTTCGAAATTTCCGACGCCGGCGTCGAACATCTCAAGAATTCGCAAACGCTGAAATTCGTCGAGCTGCAAGACTGCGACATGTTGACCGACGCGTCCGTTCCTCACTTTACCTCGCACCCGTCTTTGACCGGTCTTCGCATTTTCCGTTGCAAGAGCTTCGGCGACGCGGGCGTCCAAGGGATCGCTTCGATGAAACTCGAACGTTTGGAACTTCGCGACCTTAACGTCGGGAACGACGGTATTCTCGCTCTTAAAGCGATGGGCGCCGAAACGCTTAAGACCGTCGAACTTTCCGAACTTCCGTCCGTTGACGAAGCCGGTTTGAACGAACTTCTCGGCGCTTGGAAGTCCCCGACGAGTCTCGCGCTCTTCACGATGCCGGCGACCGACGCGACGGTGAAGACGATCGTCGCCTCGATGCCGGAATTGAAAACGCTGACTTTGCGCGCTTCCCAAATTACCGACGCGGCGATCGACGATCTCGTGAAGCTCGAAAAGCTGGAAACGCTCGACCTCCGCGAAAACAACGGCCTCTCCGTCGACGCGATGATGAAGCTGACGAAAGCGCCGAGTCTCCGCCGCGTTTACGTCAAGGAAACCGCGCTTGGCAAAGCCGACGCCTCGGCGAAAGTCGAAGAGTTCAAGAAAGCGAAACCGAAGTGCGCGATCGTTCTCTGATCGCCGCCGTTTAACGATTCCGCCCGTTTTAGGTCTTGGGGTCGGCGGTTGAAATCGGGGCGAGGCGCATCGATTCTCGACCGAAACGGAATTTTACAACGACGACGCGTCGCTCCGGCGGCGCGTCGCGCGTTTTTTAAGGGCGGCGTCGATTCGAGCAATTGGCGAAAAAGCGTTTGAATCGGTCGCGCGTTTCAAGAAAGAAAACGTTAGAATAGCGAAAATAGGCGGTTAGTATGGCGAAATCGAGGAAAAAAGCGGCGAAGATCGCGCCGAATCCGGCGTTTGAGGAACCGACGGGGCCGGTCGAGCTTTCGACGCAAGACGAGCGCACGCTCGGGCAAATTTTCAACATGGCGTCCCGTTTAGCCGCGACGGTCGAGCGCGACGACGAGCCGCTTCTCGCGATTCCGACCCGTTCGCTCGGAAACGTTTCGTTCAACGAAAAGAAGCGAATTCTGCAAATGGGCTCGAAAACGACGAGCCGCGAACTCTTCAATCTCTCGCAAGCGAAGAGTTTTATGCAGACGACGCTCGTCGCGGCCGGCGCCAAACGTCTTATCGAAATGGGGAAGACGACGAGCATCCGCGGTCTCTACTATATGCTCAAACACGACGTGCGCTCGACGAAGGAGCCGACGTTCCACGACCAAGGCGAGTGCGACCCGATCATCGAAGACTGCGAGGTCTTGCTCGAATCGTTGCGCGAAGAATTGCACCTCTTCGCCGACAAACGGGGCGACATGGTCGGGAACCTAACGATTATCGACTCCGGCGACGAAATCGACTGTTCGCGGATGGGCTCGGGCGGTTACGCGATTCCGTCGATCGTCGAGCCGTCGGTCATTCAGTTTAAAGAGTGCAAAGCGGACTTTGTCCTGCACGTCGAAAAAAACACCGTGTGGCAGCGGTTCAACGAAGACAAATTTTGGAAGAAGCACAACTGCATTCTGACGCACGGAAACGGCCAGCCGCCGCGCGGTGTGCGTCGCCTCTTGAACCGCCTCAACACCGAGTTAGGCTTGCCGATCTTTTGCCTCCTCGACAACGACCCTTGGGGGTATTACATTTATTCGGTGGTGAAGCAGGGGTCGATTAACCTCGCTTACGAGTCGAACCGGATGGCGACGCCGGACGCGAAATTCATCGGGCTCCGCAGTCGCGACTTCGAGCGTTGCGGGCTCTCCGACGGCGTGAAGATTTCGTTAAGCGATATCGACCGCAAGCGCGCCAAACAGATCGCGGAGTATCCTTGGTTCGCGAAGAAAAAGGATTGGCAGCGCGAAATCGAGACGATGATGAAAAACGGGTTCAAGCTCGAAGTCGAAGCGCTCGTCAGCCGAAGCATCAGTTATATGACCGAAGAATATGTGCCGCGACTCTTGAAAGAGGGCGATTTCCTCGATTAATAAGCGCTGGACGGCGAGCAAACGGGATTTTTTTGGTTTTTTTTGGTAAAAATGGGAAAAAAACCCGATAAAATCCTTGCAATCGACCCGCCTACCTGTTATGATAATAGCGTAGGTCGCACGGAAGGCAAAGGCCGCAAAAAATTGTGGCGGCGGTAAGCGGTTTTCGGCGCGACGAACGAATTATTCCTCGTTTCCGTTCGACAAACGGTTCCGATCGGGCCGCGAACGAAGCGTATTTTTCCATTAATTAGGAGTTGTTATAATGAAACGACGCGATTTTCTGAAATCGACCGGCCTCGTCGCCGGAGCGAGCGTTTTGGGCGGTATGAGCGTTGCGCGCGGCGCCAACGTCGGCGGCGACGACGTTATTAAAATTGCTCTCGTCGGGTGCGGCGGTCGCGGTCGCGGCGCGGTCGCGGACCGTTTTAGCGCGAAAGATAACGTCAAACTCGTCGCCATCGCCGACGCTTTCGAAGCGAACGCGAAGAGCGCCGCCGAAGCGTTCCAAAATATGGACGCCGACCGCGTCGATCTCGGCGATCGCGTCTTCTGGGGCTTCGACGCTTACAAAAAAGCGATCGACGAATGCGACCAAGCTCTCATCGTCACCTCTCCGGGTTTCCGTCCGATCCACTATAAATACGCGATCGAACAAGGCAAACACGTCTTCATGGAAAAACCGTGCTGCGTCGACGCTCGCGGTTACAAAATGGCGATGGAAACGAACAAACTCGCCGACGAAAAAGGCTTGACGGTCGTCGTCGGTTTCCAACGCCACTACGAGCCCCAATACATGCAAATGGTCGAACAGATCAAAGAGGGCAAGATCGGCGACATCATGTACAGCCGCGTCTACTGGAACGGCGACGGCATTTGGGAACGCGGACGTCAAGAAGGCGACACCGAAATGATGTACCAAATGCGCAACTGGTACCACTTCAACTGGCTCTGCGGCGACGGCATCGTCGAACAACACTGCCACAACATCGACGTCGCGAACTGGGTTCACAGCCTCGGCGACCCGATGGGCAAAAACGCGCACCCGGTTAAGTGCAACGCTATGGGCGGTCGCGAAGTCCGCAAATTCCCGCGCTTCAAGAACTCCGGTCATCGTTACGACCACTACGTCTGCGAATTCACCTACGACGACGGCAGCCAAATGTTCAGCCAATGCCGTCACCAAGGCAACTGCTGGAACAACGTTAGCGAAACCTTCTACGGCACCAAAGGCATGGGCGGCCCGGGTTGGTTGAACGACCGCGCCGGGAAAGAAGTTTGGCGTCTCGATCGCAACAAACCGGAAAACAAAGTTCCGGGCCCCTACCAATACGAACACCATATGCAAGCCAAATGGATTCGCGAAGGCGTGAAACACAACGACGGTTGGCACGCCGCGAACTCCTCGATGACCTCGAACCTTGGTCGTATGGCCGCTTGCTCCGGGAAAGAACTCACCTGGGACGACGCCGTCAACAAGGGCGCCGACGAATTCCCGTACGATGAAGTCGCCAAGTGGGAAAAAGACCCGAACCTCTTCTGGGAAACGAACCCGCCGGTCATGCCCGACACGACGATGCCGGTTCTCCCGAAAGAAGGCGAAGTCATTTACGAAAACAGCGTTCCGGTTCCGGGTCAATGGAAGTGGCACGTTTGATTTCGGTTTGAAATCGACCGTTGAAGTCGCCGTTTAAGCCTTAGCGTTTGAGCGGCGAACGTAAAACGTCGAAGTCGTTTCGCGCGGCTTCGGCGTTTTCGCGTTTCTTGACGGCGCGGAGCGGGGAACCGCGAGTCGGCGGCAAGACGTTGAAGAAAACAACGTAAAGAGCGATTGGTTGGCGAGGAATTGGCGGAAAGAAATAGAATAGCGCGACTTTAACGGCGGTCGCGGCGACGAAATAAGGCAAAGCGGCGATAAATGGGAAACGAAAAGCTAACGATTAAGCGCGCGGAGCGGGAAAGCGCGAATCGGCGAACCGGGGGAAAGACAAAACGGCGCGATTTTAACGACGGCAACGGCAAGGAAGCGAAAAAACGGCGACGAACGAAGCGGCGAGCGTCTCGATAAAAGCCGGGCGGTTTTAAGCGAGCGCGTCGGCGAAAAGGAAAGCGTCGCTAAAAAAGCCTCCGTCGGCGACAAGCGCGTCGACGGAGGCGAAGTTGAACGGTCGCGGCGTCTTTAACGAGAAAACGCCGCGACAAAGTTAGGAGACGTTAATTTTTCGGAACGCAGCGGTAATAGTAACGGTCGTTCGGCGCGGCGTCGCCGTCGGTCGTGAAACCGCTCCATTCGCCGAAAACGTCGATCGCGTCGGCCCATTTGAAGCGGAACGGCGCGATTTTTTCGCCGAAACCGAGCGCGGCGCGAGGAATCGCCAATTCGAGTTGGTTGCCCGAAACGCGGTGTTCGACCGGCGTCGTCGGGGCCGACGCGTCGATTCCGTCGCCGTTCGTCTTCGCTAAAACGAGCGACTTGCCGTCCGGAGCGGAAATGACGACGAAATCGTTCCCATTGACGCCGGTTCCCGGGTTTTCGTCGACGTCGAGAAGGAGGCGCGCCCAGTTTTCCGCGTCCGGCCCGCCGACGAACGGTTCGCGAGTTTCGACGTAAAAGTAAAGGTTGGCGTCGTCGAACGCGACGCGAGATTCGGTAAAGTCGTTGCGGCCGGTTTTGTTGACGTAGCGCGTTCCGGCGCCCCAACCGCGGCTGTCGCGGCGAACTTCGTCGTCGACGGCGTCGAAGTAACGCGGCCCGACGTTCGCCCAATCGTCGAAGTTTCCGTCGACTTTGATCGACGCGGCGCCGGTCGATTCTTGCTTCGAAACGCCTTTAAAGCGCCGAATATTCGAAATCATTTGATAATAGAACGCGTCGCCGTGCCCGCCTTTCATCGGCTCGATATCGCGGCTGAACTCTTGGTTGTATTGGTCGACGAACGAAACCGGCGTCGCGCCGTGGAACGGAGCGTTTATGTCGAAGCGACCGGCGATCCACTCGTTCCAACCGGTGATGAAGATCATTTCCGGGTCGACTTTGAGCGCGCGCTCCCATTGCTCTTGGAAGTTGCGCCCGGTGAAATCGCAGTCTTCCGGCGCCGGTTCTTTGCCGTTGTGGAAACTGCGCCCGTAAGCGGTCGGGTTGCTGAGGACGCCGAGCTTGCCGTCGACGGCGTTTTGCGCGACGCCGACGCTCATTTGCTCGATTTCGCCTTTATCGTTGCGGAATTCGTGTTGCGGGTGCGCTTCGAGCCAGCTCCATTGGTTCGGTTTCGTTTGGCCGACGAAGTAATCCGGTTGCGGCGCGCGGAAGGTGAAGAAGTTGAGGATTTGGTCGCGCTCGTCGTCGGAGGGAACGACGGCGACGAGGCGAACGGCGTTTTCCGGTTTCCCGTCGCGACGCGCTTCGAGCCAACGAACGCCGGAGTTCGAGCGCGCTTTCGAAGCGACTTCCGGGTATTTCTCGGCGTCGAAATCGCCCGCGAGCGGAGTCGACCACCAGCCGACGCGACCGCCTTGCGGGTTCGAAAGCTCGATCTCGTATTCGCCCGCCGGGAGCGCTTCGAAGCGGACGGCGTTCACCGCGTTGTCTTTCAGCGAAATCGCGTCGCGTTTTTGGACGACGGCGCCGTTTTTATCGCACAAAACGAAGTCGACCGTCGAGTTCGCGTCGCTCCAAGTTGGAAGGCAAAATTGAACGGCGACGAACGGGCGGTCGGCGGCGAAACGTTGCGTCAACTTGCCGTTCGGAACGAGTTGAACCGGTTGGCAGCCGCCCGGATTCAAGTTGGGGCCGCCGAGGAAGTCGGGGTCGGCGAGAATGAGCGGCTTCCCCTTCCAGCGGAACCAAACGTCGGAGTAAAAATCTTGCGAGTAAACGTCGCGCCAAAGTTCGCGGACGACCTTGTCCGGCGCCCAAAACGGACAGAGAAACGCGACCTTCGGAACCTTGTTGCCGGCCTTTTGCATCTCCGAAAAGACCTTAAAGAGCGCGCGGTAAGATTCTGGATACGTTAATTGATTCGTGACGTCGAAACAAATAACGTCGACTCCGGCGTCGCCGAGCATTTGCGCGTGTTTGCGGAGGACGCCTTCGTCTTCGCCGACGTAATAGCCGAAAATCGACTCGCCCCAATGGTGCGGGACGTACGGTTTTCCCCATTGCGGCGCGTTCGGGTCGTTTTTCGCTTCCGGATGTTCAGCCAAAATCTTCGAAATATCGTAAGGCCCGGCGTCGCCGTGTCGTCCGTTCCAAAGGAAGTAAAAAGCGGCGACGAATTTGCCCGGACGCGTCGGCCCGACTTCGTCGAAGGTCGGCAGGGAACGCCCGAGCCCGTCGACGGCGACCCAGCGGTCGCTTTGCGCGGGATTCCAAGGCGCGCCCGGTTTCAAAGCGGCGTCGGCGGACGGTTCGGCGGCGAAAAGCGCGGTCGAGCCGAGCGTTCCAACCGCGGCGCAACCGACGAGCAGGCGGCGAAGCGAAGTTTTGCGTTTCATCGTAACGACTCCAAAATTACGGGGGATGAGAAAAACGGTTGAAAAAACGTCGCGTTCATTATATAATAAGCGGCGTCGAAAAAAAAGCCGTTTTATCGGGGCGCGGCGAAATTTGTCGGAACAGGGCGCGAAACGGCGTTCAAATCGGTTTAAGCGGTAAAGTTTGCCGGTTTGCGGACGGTGAAAGTCGCTAGAAAACCGCGGCGAAACGGCGTTGGAAATGAAACTTCTCGCCGGCGTCTTTGTAAATCAACGCGTTATTTTAAAGGAAAGCGTAAAAATGAGATTCTTAACGAAAAAAACGAAAACGGCGGCGTTGGGAGCCGCGTTGGCGAGCGTCGCGTTCTTCGGCGGTTGGGAAAATTTTGACGATCGCGTAAATTTTGACGACTCTTTGAAAACTTACGTTTTCGCGCAAGAATCGGAAAACGGCGCCGATAATCGAGCGGCGGTCGAGTTCGCTGAAGCGAAGGGCGTTTCTTACTACTCGTCTGAAAATTTGAAAGACGCGGACGATTATCAAAAATCGCAGTGCCGCGTCGATATTTTGTACCCGAAAAAGCCCGGTTTCGCGACGATCGTTTGGTTTCACGGCGGCGGGCTGACCGGCGGCGGGAAGTGCGTTCCGTCGGCGTTTAAGCGTTTGAAGTCCTTTCAGGAGGGGCGTTTGGCGATCGTCGCGGTCGGTTATCGACTCTCGCCGAAAGTCCCGTTCCCGGTCTTTATCGAGGACGCGGCGGCGGCGACCGCTTGGACGCTGCGCAACATCGGCGAATACGGCGGCGACCCGAACGCGGTCTTTGTTTCCGGGGGGAGCGCCGGCGGGTATCTGACGGCGATGATCGGCGCTTACCCGAAATGGCTGAACGCTCGCGGCGCCGACCGGAGCGAGTTGGCGGGCCTTTTGCCGGTTAGCGGGCAGATGACGACGCACTTTCACGTCAAGGAACTCCTCAAATATCCGGGCGACCAGTACAACCCGGTTATCGACGCAAACGCGCCTCTCGGCGGACTTTCGAAAGATTTTCCGCCGACGATGCTTATCCTTGGCGACCGCAAAATCGAGTGGAAGTGCCGCGTCGAGGAGAACGAACTGATGGCCGCGTCGCTGAAAGCGTTGGGCGCGCCGTTGGTCGAGTTTTCCGAAAACGCCGGTTTTACGCACGGTATTTCCGGGATGGGGGACGATATTAAGCCGGAACTTCTCGCCGAAATCGACGCGTTCCTCGAAAAAGCCCTCGCTTTGAAAAAGTCGGCAATGTAACGGGAATCAAAGAGGCGGCGTTTGGGCGTCGGCGACGGCGCTTGAACCTCGCTAATTCAAGACCGTTTGATTTTTTGAAAATCGCGCGTTTGCGAGCGACGTTATTAAGGACGTTCGCCGTCGGGCCCCCGCTTGACGGTTGGCGGCGCGTCGGGTACAATATAAACGTTTCGTTCCGTCGCGGCGTTTTTACGCTCTCCGCTCGCGCCGCCGGTTCGCCGACGGCGTCGACGCTGGAAAAGTCGACGCGACGCCGTTTCCGAAAATCGCATCTTTATCATCGAGGTAGACATGACGCAAGAATCGCTCAAGGCCGCGCAAGCGCCGAAAACGATGTACGATAAAATTTGGGAAAAACACCTGGTGCGCCAAGAAGCGAACGGCGACGCGATTCTTTACATCGATCAGCAGCTCTGCCACGAAGTGACGAGTCCGCAAGCGTTCGAAGGGCTCCGCATGGCCGGGCGCAAGGTGCGCCGTCCGGAAAAAACGATGGCCGTTCAAGACCACAACGTCCCGACGACCGACCGCTCGAAACCGATCGAAGACCCGATTTCGCGCAAACAAATCGAAACGCTCCGCGCCAACTGCAAAGAATTCGGCGTTCGTCTTTACGACGTCGGCGATATCGAGCAGGGCGTTATTCACGTCGTCGGGCCGGAACAAGGCTACACCCGTCCGGGAATGACGATCGTTTGCGGCGACAGCCACACCGCCACGCACGGCGCTTTCGGCGCGCTCGCGTTCGGAATCGGCACCAGCGAAGTCGAACACGTCCTCGCGACGCAAACGCTCCGCCAAAAGAAGAGCAAAACGATGCGGATTACCGTCGACGGAACGCTTGCGCAAGGCGTTGCGGCGAAAGACCTTATCCTTTACATTATCGGCAAGATGACGACCGCGGGCGGCGCCGGGTACGTCGTCGAGTTCGCCGGCGAGGCGTTCCGCGCGCTCTCGATGGAAGGTCGTATGACCGTCTGCAATATGGCGATCGAAATGGGCGCTCGCGCCGGGATGATCGCGCCGGACGAAACGACGTTCGAATATCTGCGCGATCGCAATTTTGTTCCGAAGGGCGCCGATTTCGACGCCGCCGTCGCAGAGTGGAAGACGCTCGCGACCGACGAAGGCGCTTCGTTCGATAAAGAAGTCCGCTTCGACGCCGCCGACGTCGAGCCGACCGTTACCTGGGGGACGAATCCGGCGCAAAGCGTGCCGGTTGGGGCGAACGTGCCGAGTCCGGACGATTTCGCGAACGCCGACGAAAAGAAAATGGCGAAAGCCGCGCTCGAATATATGGCGCTCGAAGCGGGCGCGCCGATGAGCTCGATTAAGCTCGACTGGGTCTTCATCGGCTCCTGCACGAACGGGCGCATCGAAGACTTCCGCGCCGCGGCGGCGGTCGTCAAGGGGTACAAAGTCGCCGACGGCGTCCGCGCGATCGCCGTTCCGGGGAGCGGGCTCGTCAAGAAACAAGCGGAGGAAGAAGGGCTCGACAAGATTTTCGTCGAAGCCGGATTCGAATGGCGCGAACCGGGGTGTAGCATGTGCTTGGCGATGAACCCGGATCGCCTGCAACCGGGCGAACGTTGCGCCGGCACGAGCAACCGCAACTTCGAAGGCCGAATGGGGAAGGGCGGACGGACGCACTTGGTTTCCCCGGCGACCGCCGCGGCCGCCGCGATCGCGGGACATTTTGTCGATATTCGCGAATGGAAGTACAACTGACGCGACGGCTTAGGAAACGTTCGGCGGCGAGCGCGGTTTCGTCGCCGAGCGCGTTTTCTTCCCCTTGTTATATAAGCGAATCGAATCCCCGAATAAAATAAAGGTTAAAATATGCAAGCGTTTGTCAAACACGAAGGTTTGGTCGTCCCGATGGATCGCAGCGACGTCGACACCGACCAACTCGTCCCGAAACAATTTTTGAAGCGCGTCGAACGGAGCGGGTTCGGCAAATTTCTCTTCTTCGACTGGCGTTACCTGAACGACGAATTTGAAGAAAACCCGGAATTCGAGCTGAACCGTCCGGAGTTCCGCGACGCGACGATTTTGCTCGCTCGCCGCAATTTCGGTTGCGGTTCGAGCCGCGAACACGCGCCTTGGGCGGTCGCCGACTACGGTTTCCGCGTCGTTTTGGCGTCGAGCTTCGCCGACATCTTTTACAATAACTCGTTCAAAAACGGTTACTTGCCGGCTCGCTTGCCCGAAGAGCAAATCGAAGAGCTGTTCCAACGCGAAGCGCAATACCGCCCGTACAAACTGACGGTCGACCTTGAAAACTGCGTCGTTACCGACGAACACGGGCTCGAAATGAAGTTTGAAATCGACGCTTTCCGTCGCGAAAATCTTCTCAACGGTTGGGACGACATCGGGCTGACCCTCCGTTACGAAGATAAAATCGCCGCGTACGAAGAAGCGAACGGCGTCGTTTGATTAACGTCGAGGATTCGGGCGTTTTCAAAAGATTGAAAAACGGAGGAACGCGATGCGAAAAAAGGCGATTTTGCTCGGCAACGGGAAGCGTCAAGGCGTTTTGCAAGGCGTCGAGACGTTGCGTCCGGAGATTGAAAGCGAAGTCGACGTCGTCGCGGCCGACTTTGAAGACAAACTCGATTTGTCGGAGATCGAAGCCGATTTGGCGATCGTCTTCGGCGGCGACGGTTCGGTGTTGCGCGCCGTTCGGCAAATGAACGAACGGCAGCTTCCGGTTCTTTCCGTTAACTTGGGAACGCTGGGCTTTTTGGCGAGCTTGAATCCGGACGAGGTCGGGGCGTTTTTGCGTTCCGACGCGTTCCGAAATTTTGAGGTGCGCGACCGTCGGCTCCTGATTTGCTCCACTTGGCGGCGCGTTTTGGACGGAAAAGTCGATTCGACCGTTAAAGTCGGGAACTGCGAGCGCGCGTCCGGTTGCGGTTGCGGTTCGGAAAATTGCGGCGATTTTCTCGTTCCGGTTTCGAGCGCGTCGACGCTGAAGAACTGGGCCGCGCCGTCGAACTGGAATCCCGGTTCGACCGACCGCGTTTGCGTCGCGAGCCGCCTCGTCGTCAACGAAGCCGCGTTTCTCGCCGGGCCGCCGTTCACTACCGCGACGTTAGACTTGGCGATCGACGGCGCTCGGGTAACGACGTTCCGCGGCGACGGTCTCATCGTCGCGACGCCGGTCGGCTCGACCGGACACAGCCTTTCCGCCGGGGGGCCGATTCTTCGCAACGACTTGGACGCGGTGCTGGTGACGCCGTTAAGCCCGCAAACGCTGAACTTCCGTCCGGTGATCGACTCCGCGTCGCGGGTGTACGAGATGCGCGCGCTGGCCGGGGAGGTCTTCTTGGTGATCGACGGCGAATCGCGGCAAAAGCTGACGCCGGACGATTTGGTCGTCGTCCGCAAGGCGCCGTTTTCGTTCCGAATGATCAACGTGCCGTCGAACCGGTATTACCGCAACCTGCAGCGCAAACTCGGTTGGGCGACCGACGCGCTGGCGTGCAGTCGCGACTTTTTCGAAACTAGATAAGTCGGGCGGCGGGCGATTGCCGGCGTAAATAACCGAGCGACGCGAGTTTGAAACGCGGCGGCGATTTTTCAAGGAATCGTCGCCGCGTTTATTTTTGCTTGTAAGCGCGTCATTTTCTTGAGCGCGTCGTCGTTCGGCGTTTTTTACTTGAATTTTGTTGAAAAGTCGATTATTATTAATAAAGAACGACAAAACGCGTTTTGGAACGCGTCGCGGCGGCGGTTTCGAGCCTTCCGGCTTTTCGGCGACTTTTGAACGAAAGACAAACGGCGATAAAATGAGCGATAAAACGTATTCTTACCGGCTTCCGTATTCTTTCTGTCGGCGGCATTCTTGTTCTTATTGCGGCGCGGTTTACGAGTATTTGACGTCGGGCGAACTATCGGGAACGTCGTCCGGTTCCGAAGCGGAAGCGCGCGTCGAAGCCGAGAAAGCGTTGACAAAGATTCGAGAACGAACCGCGCTCGACAAGCCTTGTCCGAATTGCGGACGTTATTCTTCGGAGGCGTTGGCTTGCTTTAGCGTCGGGGACGCGGACGGAACGATTATGGCGCCCGGTTTAGGCGGATTGGCGGCGGCTTTCGCGTCGACGCTTCTTTTGACGGCCGACGTCAATCCTTTGACCGTTTTATTAGCGTTCGCGACGTGCGGCGCGATCGCGTTTTTAGCCGTCGGCTCTTGGAATCGATTGAAACGTATGAACGCGTCGCCGGGAGAAAATCTCGCGGCGATGGCGAACAATGTTGAACTGCGCTCCGATTTAATCGATATTCGAACGAATTTGGCTTGTGGGCGAGAAGTCGACAAGTCGACGTTTCAATGGTTGGAGTATTTTCGACTGGCGCGGCTTGTGTTTCCGGCGTTTGCGGTTCTGTATTTTTTCGGGCGAGCGTTGGGCGCGATCGAGGGGGCGTTCGAAATCGAAAGCCTTAAACAGTTTTGGTTCGCGATGATCGGGACGGTTGTCGCGCTGACGGTTCTCGAAGGACGGGCCGGGAGCGAAGAAAAGCGTTTTCAAGGGAAAAAGCCCCTTGCGTTGGACGGCTCCGGGAAGGAGAACGCGGCGGAGAGCGAGTCGTTTGAGCGAAAGGGCGGCGACGGCGAAACTTTAGACGAAACGGCGGCGGTCGAAGAGAGCTTCGCGGAAGAAACGCGGGACGACGCGGAGACGGCGGACGCGGAAGTCGCGTTGCAACCGGTGTTGGACGACGAACAAATAGACGCGATCGAACGGGCGTTCGCGATTTTTGCGGAGCGCGACGCAACGCCGGAAGCGGAGACGTTCGCGCCGAACGTCGACGATTCGCCGAACTTGGAAGCGGAACCGACGAACCCGATCGCGCCGTTCGCCGCCGGGAAAATCCCCGTCGAAACGGAAACCGTCGAGCGGGAACGAGTCGAGCGGGAACGAGTCGAGCGGGAACGAGTCGAGCGGGAACGAGTCGAGCGGGAACGGGATGAGCGGGAACGGGACGCGGAAGAGCGGAAGGAATGCGAACGTTTGGCGAAATACGACGCGTCGCCGAGTCGATTGAGCAAATACGACCGATAGCGAAACGCGCCCTTTGTTAGTTTTTGCATTTTTCTTGAAAATTTCGGCGATTCTTCTGCTTTGCCGCTTTAAAACCGCCGCGCGATTTGGTAAAATCGACGCTATATTAATGACGCGAACGTGCGGCGGGCGTTTTGACGCTCGTTTTCGGCGGTCGAGCGTTTGGCGGTCGTTGCGGCGGCGTTTGGAGGCTCGACTTTGTTGATTGCGCCGATTTTGCGGCGAGCGTTCGTGATTTTATTTGCTTTGCTAATGTTGAAATAAGGAAGAATTATGGCTTCGTTAAATCGTCGTCAGTTTATCGGTCTCGGCGTCGCGGCGGGCGTCGCTTCGTGTTTCCCGGCTCCGGCTCAAATCGTTCGCGGCGCCAACGAACGGATTCGACTCGGCTCGATCAGCTGCGGCGGTCGCGCCAACGAGTTGCTCGGCGGATTCGCTCCTATGCCGGAAGTCGATATCGTCGCCCTCTGCGACCCGGATTCCAGCCGCGTCGAATCGACGAAAAAACGTTTCGAAAACGCGAAAACGTTCTCCGACCCGCGCGCCCTCCTCGACGATAAAGATATCGACGCGGTGATCGTCGCGACTTGCGACCATTGGCACTGCCTCGCCGCCATTTGGGCGATGGAAGCCGGGAAGGACGTTTACGTCGAAAAACCGCTCGCGCACTCGATTTGGGAAGGCCGTCAAACCGTCGCCGCCGCCCGCAAATATAAGCGCGTCTGCCAAGTCGGGATGCAACAACGCAGCGACAAAATGCAAGCGGAAATCAAAAAGTTCCTGCACGAAGAAAAGGCGCTCGGCAAAATTTTCGCCGCTCGCGTCAACCATTACAGCCCGCGCAACCCGATCGGCAAACGCGCGACCCCGATGGAATTCCCGGCGAACGTCGACAAAAACCTTTGGCTCGGCCCGGCCGCGGATCAACCGATCTACCGCGACAAACTCCAATACGACTGGCACTGGGACTGGAACACCGGCACCGGCGAAATGGGGAACTGGGGCGTTCACGTCCTCGACGACTGCCGCAACAACGTCCTGCTCGATTCGCTCGCGTTCCCGAAACGCGTTTTCGCCGGCGGGTCGCGCTCCGGTTACAACGACGCCGGGGAAACGCCGAACATCCACTTTGTTTACTTTGACGCGGGCGAAATCCCGGTCGTTCTCGGACTTTCGACGCTCGCGATGAAGGGCTCGAAGTCGGCCGGCGACCGTCAAGGCCCCGGCAGCGGGTACGTCGCGTTCTGCGAAGGCGGAACGCTCGAAGGGCAACGCGGAAGCGCCCGCGCGCTCGACAAAGACGGCAAGGTCATTAAGACGTTCAAGGGCGACAGCGGCCAACGCGATCACCAACGCAACTTCGTCGAAGCCGTTTTGGCGCAAGACCCGACGATGCTGAACGCCGAAGTCGAAATTGGGAAGTCGACGAGCGAATGGTGCAACTTGGCGAACATCGCGTTCCGTTGCGGGAAAACGATGACGCAGGACGACGCCGCGCGCGTCGCCGCCGCCGGAGCGAGCGCCGGGAAACCTTGGCAAGACATTTTGGCGAGCGCCGAAAAGACGCTCCGTTCGAACGGTATTTCGATGGTCGATTCGGAAATTCGCGTCAGCCCGACGATGACGTTCGACGGCGACAAATGCCAATTCGTCGGCGAAATGGCGGAAATGGGGAACTCCTTCCTCAAACGCGAATACCGCGCGCCGTTCGTCGTTCCGGAAATCGTCTGATTTTTCTGAATTTAGAGCGAATTTAACGGAAATCAAAGCGCCGCGTCTTAACGGCGGCGCTTCCTAACGCTTTTCAACGTCGAAGAGCGGGCGAAACCGAACGAGTCGCGGCGAAACGGCTCGTTCGTACGCGTCGCTTCTTCGGCGCTTGGGGCGTTTTCTTGCGTCGTCGGGAACGCGCCCGACGTTTTTCTGACAAGGTTTAGCGAAACGGCGAACCTTGCGAAACGCGGCGAAACGGCGAAACGCGGCGAATCTTGCGGAACGAGAACGCTTCTTGAAGCGACACGGCGGCGAAGTTCTTTTCTTCAAAACGCTTGACGGCGCCGAGGTTTGCGCGTATAATCGGGAGAAGCGGCGCTTTGTCGCGTCGACGGCGCTTGAAACGAAAGGCGGAGGGGCCAAAATGACGCCGATGAGAATTTTTAAAGCGGTATTTGCCGTTATTGTTGGATTTGTCGTCGCGACGGCGGCGCTCGGCGGCTGTTCGTCGTATTACGCTTGGAAACACGGCGGGTATTATAAGTTGCAAAATTTTGCGCCGTATATCCATAACGACGCCGTCGTCGTTTTGGCGAGCGGCGTTTACAGAGCGTCGGGTAAACTCTATTTCATTGAAAAACAAGGCGATAACTTTGCGCTTACGCAAAAGCTAGACCTCGCGCCTTACCTGAAAGGACGAACGCCGCGGAAGTTGGCGTTTAACGAGCGATATCTTGTCGCGACGGCGTTTAAGGGCGCGCTCGCTTTCGACGAGTTTTACGGCGAGGGGGAAAAATCGCGGGCGTCGTTGTTAGTTTTTAAAAAAAACGACGACGGGCGATGGGAATTTTTGTGCGATATTAAGCCAAGCGACGTTAACCTTAATAGCGCCCGGCTTGTTCTAACGGAACGCGATCAAATTATCGCGAACGACCCGCATTATCTGGAAAACGGATTTCACGGCGTCCTTTTGGTTTACGAAATCGACGCGGAAAATCGGTCGCTAACGTTAGCGCAGGAAATTACTTCCGACGAGCCGCGAGATACCGATTACGCGGCGCTAAAAGGCCGGCGCTTTTTCGACGGTTTCGGCGATTCTTTCTTTTACGCCGCCGACCTCTTGGTCGTTCGACATTGCCGAAGTCCGCTGTTATCCGATATTTCGGCGAAGTCGACCGATTGGAGCGTCTATCGTTGGAACGGTTCGCGTTGGGCGTATGAAACGTCGCTGCTAAAACTACTACCGCAAAGCGTTTACGACGCGCCGCGCACGAACGCCGAAAAAAAGGGCGTTCCTTTCTATTTTTTGTCCGGCGACGCGACGGTCGACGCAAGCGCCCGTTCCATAACGCTTATCGAAGAAATGTACGACGAACGTTTGTTTTACCGTTTCGTCAAAGACGAAAACGACGTTTGGCGTTTTGAAGAGAGCGAAGTTTTTTATACGAGCGAGGAATACGATAAATCGCCTTTGGACAAGCGCTTAAAAATGGCGACGTCTTGTTTTCAAACGCCCGAGGAGTTTTCTATGCGTTTGCTTGAGGAGCCCGACTGGCTTATCGGCGTTTGCCCGCCCTCGACCGACGGAAAACGAACGTTGCGAGAACCGTTTTGGACGGTCGCCGGGTTCGACCAAGCGACTTGGCGCCTCGGCGGAGACGATCCTAGGCTTAATTGGCATTATCCTCCTTGGTTCAAGCAAGCCAATCCGTACGCGCGCTCGGTTCTTGCCGGGCGATATTTGGCGAGCGCCTACGTTTTTCAGAATTGTTATTACTCCGACCATCCGCTCCATAAGGCGCGCGTTTGGGGCGGCGTCTATATTTACGAACTCGACCCGGAGACCGGCCCTAAAAAAGTTTTTTCGCTGACGACGCGAAATTATCAAGAGTTAAAGCCGATTTCCGTCGCGGAGTAAGCGTTGAAGCGTTAAATAAACGGCGGAAAACGGCGTAAACAACGTCGCCGCTCGACTTAGAAACGCCGTCGAACGGCGCGACGCGTCGCGTTTTGGCGTTGAACGGCGCGACGGTTGGCGGCGCTGGCGAAGATTTTAAGCGCGTCGTCGCTCGGTCGCGGTCGAAATTTCAAAAGCGACGGCGACGCGCCCTCGGCGTCGGGCTTTTGAAGGGGCGTCGAACGTTTCCGCGACCGCGCTTTTCGAGCGACGCGGCCTGTAAAATCGGTTTAATCGCTAAAACCGTCAAGTTTTTCTTGAAGAATTTTCGACTTCATCGGGCGGTTCGGGAGTTCGCGAACGTACCGCGGGACGGCGTAACCGGGGAGCCGCTCGCCGAGTTGGCGGACGATTTCGAGACCGCGTTCCGTCGGAACTTCGAACGCCGCGGCGCCTTGCGTTCGGTCGAGTTGGTGCAGGTAATAGGGCAAGACGCCGACGTCGATCAGCTTTTCGAAGAGGGCGGCCAACGCGTCGACGGAATCGTTAACGCCTTTGAGTAAAACGGTTTGCGACGTTAAGACGTATCCGCGTCGTCGGAGCGAAAGAAGGGCGCGCTCGACTTCCGAATCGATTTCGTTCGCCGAATTGACGTGCAGCGTCAGGTGCAAAACGAGCGGAAGGCGCGTCGCGTCGCCGGGCGCGCTGGGCTCCGGTTGGGCGAACTCGTCCGCGCTCGGGAAGGAGTCGCCGACCCGACCCGGGCATAAAATCGGGACGCGAGAATGAAAACGGACCCTCTTAACACTTTCGATTGTTCTGATATAATGGAGGAGCGTTCTTAGTTCGGCGTCGTCGAGCGCGAGCGGGTCGCCCCCGCTGAAAATCAGCTCCGAAATCGACGAATCGGCGCGAACGCCCGCGAAAATTCGGTCGAAATGCGCCTTTGCGACGTTCAAAACGTCGACGGCGTTCGCTTGCCCTTCGAACGAAACGCCCGGAGAATTGTTAAAACCGTCGCGACCGTTCGTCGGAAGCGGGAAAAGCGCCCGATTTTTCGGGAAATGACGGCGGAAGCAGAAGCGGCAACGCGCCGCGCAAGCGTTCGTCGTCAACGTAAGAACGCGACCGGCGTATTTTTGCAGTAGGCAAGGCGCCTCCGGGTAGGCGAGTTCGCCCTGTTCGTCGAGCGGGTCGGTTTCGAATCCCGGAACTATTTCGAGTTCGTTCGGATTCGGCAAAAACTGCTTCAAAAGCGGGTCGTTTGGGTCGCCCTTGCGAATCCGGGAAAGCGCCGATTCCGGAAAAAGGAACGGAAAAGAGCGCGCGGCTTCTCGAGCCTCTTTCGCGAAGTCGCCCGGCAGCTCCAAACGTCGGCAAAATTCGTCGACGTCGACGATCAAACGCGCGTTGAGCGTTTTTTCCAACGCGGAAAGGGAACGACGTTCGTAAAAATCGGAAACGGCGGCCTGCATAACGGCGAAACTCCGGCGAAAATGAAAGATAATGATAATCGTTCGAAATCTTTCGTTTTCAAACGCCCTTAAAACGTCGGGGAGAGCGCGATGAAAACGTCGCGTTTTGAAACGCTCGGCTTAAATTTGAAAACTGCGAAATCAAACGATTTTGAAACAATAATTTCCAATCGACTCCATCGAAACGAAGGAAACTCCAATGCCATCTTACAACACCAGCGAATTTCGTAAAGGCCTGAAAGTCCAAATTGACGGAAATCCGTTCATCATGGTCGAGTGCCAATTTGTCAAACCGGGCAAGGGCCAAGCGCTTTACAAGTGCAAACTGCGCGACCTGAACCGCGGCACGATTCTCGAACGCACGTACAAAAACGGCGATTCGCTCGAAGGCGCCGACATCCACGAAGCGGACGTCTCCTTCCTTTACGAAATGGGCGGCACGTACTTCTTCATGGAACAAGAAACGTTCGAACAATACGAACTCCAAAAGGACGCGCTCGACGACGCTTGGAAGTACCTCCTTCCGGAAATGCCGTGCAAAATGCTCCTCTACAACAACAACCCGATCGGGATCACCCCGCCGAACCACGTTGTCTTGAAGGTCGAGTACACCGAACCGGCCGTCCGCGGCAACACCGCGACGAACGTTACGAAACCGGCGAAACTCGAAACCGGCGCCGAAATCATCGTTCCGAACTTCGTCGAAACTGGCGAAGTCATCAAGGTCGACACGCGCACGAACGAATACGTCGAACGCGTTAAGTGATTGGCGCTTATTAGTTTGCGACGATTAAAAAACGAGGCGACGAGGCGGCTCCCGTTTTCGCGTCTCGTTTTTTTATTGCGAGCGGCGAGAAATTGCGGGAATTTTAAAGAAAATTTCCGCTTTGCCGGTTCGTTGGCGGCGCCGACTGCGTAAAGCCTTAAAAGAGGCGGCGCTCAAAGGCGGGAAAAGAGGAATAAACCGCCCGAGCAACGAGAAGGACGGAACGACGCCGCGAGATGAAATTTGGCGCTGAAATAAGGAAATCAAACGATGCGCGCGAAAGATTCGATTCGATATTTAGTTTTCGATATTGAAAGCGTCGCCGACCCGGCCTTGATCGCCGCGACGCGAACGAATTTCGAAACGGAGCCCGCGCAAGCGCTCCGAGAATATCGCGACGAACTGATGGAAAAGAAGGGAAGCGACTTCATTCCGCATACGTTTCAAGTTCCGATTTCGCTGGCGTTAGGCAAAGTGCGCGACGACTTTTCGCTTGCCGACATAACCGTTTTGCGCGTCGAAGACGGCGGTCCGCGAAAGATTTGCGAACGTTTTTGGGACGGGTGGCGTTATTACGATCGACCGACTTTCGTTACCTTCAACGGGCGCGGGTTCGACGTGCCGCTGATGGAGTTGACGGCGTTTCGCTACGGGATTCCGATTCCGGAGTGGTTCGCGGTCGACAAGCGCAGTTTCGACCAGCCGCGCAACCGTTACGGCTCGGCGCACGTCGATTTGTACGATTTTCTGACGAATTTCGGCGCGACGCAGTTTGTTTCCGGGCTGAACGTCGCGGCGAAAATTTTGCGCAAACCGGGCAAAATCGGGACTAAGGGCGATATGGTGCAAGACATGTTCGACGCGGGCGAGTTGGACGAGATTCACCGTTACTGCCGTTGCGACGTTTTGGACGCGTATTTCGTCTTCTTGCGAACGCAGGTTCTTTGCGGACGTATCGCGCCGGAGCGCGAAGCGGAGCTTGTCGACGAAACGCGCCGCTTCTTGGAAGACGAGTCCGCTAACGAACCGATTTACGCGACTTACCTTGACGCTTGGGACGCGGCGGACGCGTATTTCGCAGAAAACGACGTCGTCGCCGAACGCGTCGAGACGGCGAAACGAAACCGCGTTTGAAAAGTTTGAAAAAGGCGCCGGTTTTAGAAAAATCAAAGAGACGGCCGAGGGAGGTCGGCTCGCTAACAAGAGGAACGACGAAATGAGCGATAAAACGGCGAAAAAAACGACGATTCTCGCGCTCGATTTGGGCGGGTCGAAGATGTTGTCGGCGTTGGTCGACGTTTTTGAGTCGGCGGACGGCGAGCGCAAAACCGAGTTGCGCGGCGTCGCAAGGCGAGCGTTGACGAAGGACGCGGGGCGCGACGGCGTGCGGTCGGCGATTCTCGACGCGACTGCCGAGACGTTCGAGCGAACCGGCGAAAACTGGGCGAACGTCGCGTCGATCGGCGCGACGATCCCGGGCGTCGCCGATCCGAAGCGCGGTTATTGGGTTTACGCGCCCTTTTCCGGAATCGCCGATTTCCCGTTGGCCGACGAGTTGCGCGCGCAATTTGGAAAGCCGGTTTTCGCCGACAACGACGTCAACGCCTGCGCTTGGGCCGAGAAGGTGTTTGGCGCGTGTCAAGGCGTCGACAATTTTGTCTGGATAACGATCAGCAACGGGATCGGCGGCGGTCTCGTTCTCGACGGAAAGGTTTACGCGGGCAAGTTTTCCGGCGCGGCGGAGATCGGGCACTTCAACGTCGTCGAAGACGGCGCTCCCTGCGGTTGCGGGAATCGCGGCTGTCTCGAAGCGACGGCCGCGGGTCCTGGAATCGCGCGACGTTACCGCGAGTTGGTCGCGAACGCGGCGGGCGTTTCCGACTTTTTGACGGAAAACGACGCGGCGTCGTCCGAGTTGCGCGTCGATTGGTTGCGTTACTTGGAGTCGACCGGAGCGAACGCAAACGCCGAAGTCGAGACGGCGAAAACCGCGACCGCGGCGAGCGTCGCCGACGAAGCGCGACGCGGAAACCCAGTTGCCGTCAAGGTTTACGACGATACCGGGCGATACGTCGGTCGCGCGGCGTCGTACGCGGCGAATCTGGTCAACCCGGAAAAAATCGTGATTGGCGGCGGCGTCGCCGGTTCGTTTGACCTCTTTTACCCGGCGCTTTGGGCAACGTTCGAGCGCTGTCTTTTTAAAGCGACGAACAAGACGCTAACAATTGAAAAAACTGGGCTTGGATACGAAGCCGGGTTGATGGGCGCGGCGTCGCTTGCGTTCGCGCCGTACTGTTGACGCGACGTCGTTTAGAAAAGGCAAGCGACAAAGGCTAGCGAAATGAGCGACGACTTGCGAAAAGGGAAAATGGAAACGGCGACGAACGCGTCGAACGGGCAAAGTCTTGAAGCGCGGCGCGAGTCGGCTCCGGTCGTTATTTTAGCGGACGGCGAGTTTCCGCAAAGCACGTCGGCGCAACGGTTTATCGTCGCCGCTCCGACGTTGGTTTGTTGCGACGGCGCGGCTGCAAAAGCGGTCGCGTTCGGCCGCGAACCCGATTGGATCGTCGGCGACCTCGACTCGCTTCCGGAGGCGCTGAAAGAACGGTTTCGCGACCGGCTAATTCGCGTCGCGGAGCAGGAGACTAACGACCTCGACAAAGCGTTCCGATTTTGCGTCGAGCGCGGTTGGACGGAGCTTGCAATTCTTGGCGCGACAGGACTTAGAGCCGATCACGCGCTCGGGAATATTTCGCGGTTGGTCGATTTCGCTAAGATTGCGCCGTCGATTCGCCTGATCGACGACTTTGGCGTTTTTCGGGTCGCGCTGGAGAGCGGAACGTTCGCGTCGCGTCCGGGCGAACAGATTTCAATTTTTAGTTTCGATCCGACGCAAGCGATTACGTCGCAAGGGTTAAAATATCCGCTGAGCCGCCTAAAATTACCGCGTTGGTCGACCGCGACGCTAAACGAAGCGCTTGGCGACTCGTTTTCGCTTGAATTTGACGCGGCGTCGCCTATTCTCCTCTTCTTCGCGAACGAACTCAAACGGCGTTGACGCAAAGCTACGCGACAAATGAAAATAAGCGCGAGACGCGCGTTTCAACCTTGCGAAAATTTTCACGTTCCCTCGGCTAACCCGGCTAATTCTTTGAGCGGAGGAATCGAGTAAGAAAACGTAATTTTGTCGATGTTCTTTGATTTGCGATCAATGTTTCGTTCGTCTAAGCGTTTAAGACAGCGACGAAAAGCCGTTTGATTTTCCGTATGTTTGCGTAAGGCGTCGAAACGCAATTTTTTTAATTTCAAAACGACCTAAATTCGAACGACGCGTTATTTGCAAATCGTCGGCGGACGCGGCGGCGTTTATTCGCCGTCGGGGTTCGGAGGGGATTGGCCGTCGAGCTCGGCGAGCGCGTTCTCGGCGGCGCGTTGTTCCGTCGCTTTTTTGCTGGCGCCCCAAGCCGCTTGGAAAACGCGGTCTTCGATTTTTGTCGCGATCTTAAAAGAACGACGGTGCGGCGGCCCCTTTTCGTCTAAAAGAACGTAAGTCGCGATAACTCCGGGCCTTTCGCGGTGGAGCCGGGTTTGCAAACGCGCTTTAAAATTGCCGTCGAAGTCGGCGAACGAATTTGTTTTCGCGTCGAGCGGAACGTCGGTTGTCGGCCGCGTTCGGAAAAACGCGTCGATTTCCTCGCGGAAATTCTCCTCGACGAAGAGACGCGCCTCCTCGTAACCGCCGTCGAGAAAAATCGCGCCGATCGCCGCCTCCGTCGCGTTCGCCAGAATCACGTCCGTGATCGCCTCGATTCCTTTGCCGACAAAAAGAAAACGCGCCAACTCGAGACGTTTCGCGACCCGAGCGCACGTCTTGCGGCTGACGACCGAGCCCTTGACGCTGGAAAGTTGGCCTTCGCTTAGATTGGGAAACATCCGATAAAGCATATTCGTAACGGCGAGGCCGAGCGTCGCGTCGCCGAGGAATTCGAGCCGCTCGTTAGAATCGATATGAGCGGCGGAATAGGACGAGTGCGTCAACGCTTTTTTGAGAAGCGAACGGTCGACGAAGCGGTAACGGAAGCGGCGCTCGCATTCGGCGAGATCGGACGCGACGGACGGGCGTTTCATAGGCGTCAAGGAGAAAGGGGGCGACGACGGGCGTCGAGCAAAAAGTTTAACGGGAAAGCGAAACGACGGCAAGGTCCGCGTCGTCGCGTCGAACGCTAAAAAAAAGCGTCGAACAGCGTCGCCGCCAACGCGAGCGACGTCAACGCGAGGAGCGGAACGAGAACGCGTCGGATAAGAAGCGCGTTTAAGCGCTCTAAACGGCGCGTTCGCTCGTCGAGAAACTCCGGCGAATCGGCGTCGGGCGGCGGCGAAACGGCGTTGGAAACGGGACGCGGAACGACTTGCGAAGAAGGTCGGCTCGACGGCGGGTCGGGAGCCGGCGAAGGCGCGCCGACCGACTCGAAGGCTTGTTCGACGAAACCGAACGCTTCCTCGAAGTTGGCGAGCGCGTCGGCGTTCGGCGTTTCGGCGACGGAACGACCGGCCTCCCGGCGAGCGAGCGCGAACGCTTGATCGAAGTTTTGCGGTTCGCTCAAACCGCGAGCGTTCGCGTCGGCGGATTTCGCGGGCTTGTTTTTCGGAAGGGGCGTCGATTCCGAACGGCGCGATTTTCCAAACAACGAGAATCGCTCCTTGCGGTCGACGGCGCGGGAACGTTCGGGCGACTCGTCGAGACTCGGCGACAAGGGGCGGGAAAACGCGATTTGCAAATTTTCCTCCGACCAAAAATCGTCGTCGGCGTCGCGACGGCGAATCGACGAAAGGAGGTCGGATTCAGCGAGTTCGGAACGGGTCGGCGTCCAACGGCGAAGCGCGTCGACGACTTCTTGCGCCGTCGAGACGCGACGCTCCGGATCGCGCTCCAGCATTCGCATCGTAAGTCGCGAAATCTCGGGAGGAACGTTCGGCGCGAGCGACGACGGCTCGGGGGGCGGGGCGCTGCGCAAATGGGCGCGCAGTTTGTCGTCGGAGTCGACCGACGGAAACGGAACGACGCCGGTTAGCATAAAATAAAGGGCGCTCCCGAGCGAATAAACGTCCCAGCGAGGCGACGGCGCGTCCGGATTCAAAATTTGATCCGGCGCCATGTAGTCGGGCGTGCCTTTGATTTTCGAGCGCGAACGCGAGCCGGGCGAGTCGGCGTCGCTTTCCGAATTCTCGACGATCGCGCCGAGCGGCGAAAGACGCGCCGTCGAAGAAAAAGGGACGATCGCCGAAATGAACCCGAAGTCGCCGAGCTTGACCTCGCCGTTTTTCATCAGCAGAATGTTGCCGGGTTTGACGTCGCGGTGAACGACGCCTTGCTCGTGAAGATAAACGAGCGCTTTCGCGGTTTCCGAAATAACATACGCCGCGACGCGAGCCGGAAGGCGTTCGTAACGAGCGAGCAAGCGTCGAGCGTCGCCTCCGTCGACGTATTCGTAAACCGCGTAATGAACGGCGGCGTCCTTCGACGCGTCGAGGAGACGAACGATGTTTTCGTGGTCGAGCCGTTTGGCGACTTCAATTTCGTGCAGAAATTTTCGCGTCGCGCTTGGAGTCGCGACGGCCAACGGAAGCACCTTCAAGGCGACGTCGCTCGCAAATTTGGCGCCGGAAGCGTCGCGATTCGAAACGTTCGAGCGTCGGCGTCCGAGAAAAACGTTCCCGTAACCGCCGCGACCGAGAAGGTCGACGACGCGGTAATCGCCGAGGCAAAAGCGAGCTCGCCCGCGCCGAAGCTGCTCCGCTTGCCAAGCGTTGACGAGGCCTTCGCGTTCGAGCTCGGCGAGAAAATACGTTTCGAAATCGTCGAGGCGCGGCGCGGCGCTTTCGGAAACGGGCGCGTCCGCAAGATTTAGCTCAAAATCGGTCGACTCCAGCGCCTCGTTCGGCGAAAAAGCGTTCGTTTCGGGCGGCGCGGCGGAAGATTCGCCGTATCGCCTTTTTTGAAATTCGACGCGCGTTTTTTCGAAGACTCGATCCAACGCGTCGACGGGCGTCAATTCGCTTTCTTTCAAGCGGGAATATAAGGACGACGGCAACATGCGAACGACTCGAAAAAGCGCGAAAACCGAAACGCCGCGCCGCGGAGCCGACGTTAAATCGGTTGAAATTGGGAAACGACGTTTTGTTAGGTTGGGAGGGCTAAGCGAAATAGGGGCGAAGTCAAGGAACGTCGGACGTCAACGCGAATAACGCTTCCACCAAGTCGGCGGCGCCGATTCGAACGCCAAGCGCTCGCCGGTCGTCGGGTGCGTTAGTTCGAAACGAGCCGCGTGCAAACCGATTCCGCGCTCGGGGATCGGGCGAGCGCCGTACTTGCCGTCGCCGACGATCGGCGCGCCGCGTTTCGAAAGCTGCAGGCGAATTTGATGCTTGCGTCCGGTTTCCAACTCGACTTCGACAAGCGTCGAGTCGGCGTAACGCTCGATCCGACGGTAAGTTAAGCGCGCCTCTTTCGCTCCGAAACGACGCAAATAATCGGGGGACGCCGACTTCGGAATCCAAAGTTTGCGCGTTTTCGAGTCTTCGCAAATGAAGTCGACGCACTCCGCTTCCGCCGGCTCGAGCGCGCCTTCGACGAGGGCTCGGTAAGTTTTGCGAACGGTTCGCGCTTGAATTTGCTCGTTTAGCCGCTTCGCCGCCTTGGAGTTGCGAGCGAAAACGACGACGCCGGAAACGGGGAGATCCAATCGACTGACGACGCCGAGATAAACCGCGCCCGGCTTCTCGTATTTGACCTTGATATAACGTTGAGCGAGCGTAAAGAGCGACGTCTCGCCCTCCGACGCGCCCATCGTCGCGAGCCCGGCCGGTTTGTCGACGACCAAAAGGCGACCGTCCTCGTAAAGAACGCGGCGTTTGAAGGCGTCGAACGATAAATCGAGCGTTTCTCGCGGCGGCACGTTGGAACTCCTAAGATAAAAACGTTTAATCGGCGCGACTTAAATCGACGAAAACGGAACGGCAAACGCGGCGCTTATTTCGCGGCGGCTTCCTTTTGCGCTTTGAGAACGAGGGCGGGGCGGCCGGAAGCAACACTTGCGACGCCGAGGGCGACCGCGCGTTGGACGTCGGGACGACGGAAAAGGCGGTAAAACGGCGTCTTGCGCGAACGAACAAAACAAAGAAAACGCGAGCGCGGCGAACTCTCCGACGTCGTTAAAAGCGTTAAAACGATAAAAACGACGACGCAATGTCGTTCGATTCGTTAAAACGGCGAAGATTTAACGAATCGAACGGCGACGCTCGACGCGCGGCGTTAAGCCAAGCGAAAAATCGGCTTATTTCGCGGCGGCTTTCTTTTGCGCTTCGAGAACGAGGTCGGGGCGGTCGGAGGTGATGCTTTCGACGCCGAGGTCGACCATGCGTTGAATGTCGGCCGGATTATTAACCGTCCAACACATAACGCGAATTCCGGCGTCTTTCAGAATTTGGAGGAATTCTTCGTTGACGGCGGCGAAATGAACGTCGACGACGTTGGTGTTGATTTCTTTCAGCGTCTTAATAATCCGTTCGGCGCATTGCTTCGGCGTTTCGTTCTTTTGCAGGCCGGTGAGCCAAGCGACGCAAAGTTTCGGTTCGAGTTCGCGCATTTTCTTGACGCGATCGGCGTTGAAGTCGATGACGACGGCGGTTTCGATCAGCTTGAAACGACGGAGACCGTCGACGACTTTGTCTTCGAAACCGTTCGCTTTCACTTCGACGACCGGACGCGTGCCGGTGTATTTGAGAACGGCGAGCGCTTCGTCGTAAGTCGTGAGTTTTTCGCCTTTGAACTGTTCGCCCTTCCAAGCGCCGAAGTCGAGTTGGCGAAGTTCTTCGAAGGTCGCTTCGCCGCAAGTTTTGTCGAGGCCGGTCGTGCGCTTGAGTTTGCCGTCGTGGTTGAGGTAAACGACGCCGTCTTTCGATTGATAAATGTCGAATTCGCAGCCTTGCGCGCCGACTTCGATCGCCGCCATCACCGACGAGAGGGTGTTTTCCGGAGCGGCGGCGGAGAAGCCGCGGTGAGCGACCGTCGGCGTCGACGGAAGCGGCGGGAAGGCGGCTTCTTGAGCGAACGAGCAAAACGGGGAAAGAACGAGCGCGGCGACCGCGGAAGCGAGGAACGACTTTTTCATAACGACTCCTAACGAATGGAAAACGCGACTCGACCGCCGATTCTCATCGACGATAAAACGAAGCTTCGGCGCGTCGCGTCGTATATTAATGCGCGTCGCATGTTCGGCGTTCGGCAAACGTTTGTCGTCGAGCGTCGCGAAAGAAAACGAGAGCGCGACGCTTCGCCCTCGCCGCCCGCTATTGTAGCAGATTTTCAAGCCGCGCGCAACAAAATAAACGAAAAATTTTTCAATTTTCCAAGAAAACGTTTTCAATTAACGACGCGCCAATCCAGGAATTTGGCAACGTTTTTTCGTTTAGGATTCGAGAGGTTTTCGGCGCCGGCGCGTTTTGTAAAAGGATCTGAGAAGTCGAACCTTGCCGTATTAAGGGGAATATAACGCGAAACATTTTATTTTGCGCGATCGCAACCTTTGATTCAAGCGTTTAAGCGCGACGTTCGAATAACGCGGCGAAACGTCGGCTTGTTTCGCCGTTATGGACTCGTTGAAGAGTCGGCGAGAAATTGAATTGATCGATTTTTGAAATTCTGTTGATTGAAGCGAAATGGAGCGCCGAGAACGCGGCGTCGGCGTTTTGGTTTGAAATCTTGAGAAAATTTGCGAATTTTGCCGTTTTTCCGCAAAACGCTCTTTCAAACTTTCGTATTTTCCGTTAAACTGTCCGTCGCGTCGGGGGCGGGAAGCGAAAATCGTTTCCGCCGACTTTGTGTTTTTCGATTTGAGCGTCGTTGAAGCGCGGCTTAGACGGCCTTAAAAACGCGACGGATTGCGAACGTCGTCCTTGTTTCCAACAAGTCGACGTTGAAAAAGAGGATAAAACGAAGCGGTCGCGCCTTTGACGCAAAAGAAGTGAAATAGGAGGTTTGGGTGAGCAGGGAAGCTCGGCTTCTTTTCCGAGACGTCGCTAAGAAACTCTCGCCGCGACGGTCGCGCGGGTTTTCTCGGATTTGCCGTTTAAACGGGACGCGAAACGACCGCGTTTCGGTTTTTCGTAATTGCTTGACGGCGGCGCTCGTCGCGACGTTCCTTTTCGGGGCGACTTCGGCCGTCGAAGCGGCGACTTGGCGCACGGCGAATTTTGTCGTTCACGCGGATTCCGCCGATTTTGCGCGCAAAGCGGGCGACGCGGCGGAACGGTATCGGCAAGATTTGGCGATCGCGTGGCTTGGCCGGCCTTTGCCGAGATGGTCGAATCCGTGCGTCGTAACGATTAAGACGAGCCCGACGCTCGGCGCGGGAGGCGAAACGGTCTTCACTTTCTGCGACGGCGAGGTTTTCGATTGGAAAATGACGGCGCAAGGGACGGAGGAGCGCGTTCTTGACTCCGTGTTGCCGCACGAGATCACGCACACGATTTTGGCGTCGTATTTGCGAGCGCCCGCGCCTCGTTGGATCGACGAAGGGATGGCGACCTCGGTCGAGGCGGACTCCGAGCGAACGAATTATCGTCTTATGTTGGCGGATTTTCTGCACGGGCGCAAGGGCATCGCGTTCAACGACATGGTCGCGATGGCGGAGTATCCGAGCGATTTGATGCCGTTTTATTCGCAGTCGTTTTCGGTTTGCGAGTACCTGATTTTGATCGGCGGACGGCGGCGTTTGGTCGAGTTCGCGAAGGAGGGCGTTCGCTCGAACGATTGGAACGCGGCGCTTCGACGCTTTTACGAAGGGCGTTCGCTGGGCGATTTGCAGCTCGAGTGGGTCGCTTGGGTCGGAGAATGGGACGCGGCGAACCGACCGACTTCGCTTCCCGCGACGCCTAAGTTGCGCGATTTCGACGAATGGCGCCGCGAGGAAATGTTGGCGAGTCGAACGCCGAACCTTGATTCCGTCGAACCGACGGCGCGAGCGCAAATCAAAGCGAACGAAGACGTCGCGTCGCCTTGGAAAACGACGCTCGGCGCGGCTTTCGACGGCGTTCGCCGTTGGGGAAGCGGTTCCGAAAAGAAGCGAACCGGCGAAAACGGGGCGATTCGCGGGCGGACGATTCTGGCGGAGCCGACGGCGGCGATCGCTTTTGAGGAAAAGAATCGCGTTTCGACGGACGCTCTCGACGCGCGGAACAAACAAAACGGGCAAGGCCTGCAAGTCGACCGAACTTTGCGGGACGCGCAAAACGGCTCGACGTCGGCGAACGTCGGCGAACGTCGAGCGACGATTTGGATTCCGCGAGCGTCGCAAGTCGTCGATTCCGAGCGTCGAGCGGCGAACCTTGGCGCGTTGCGAAACGGCGCCGGAAGCGCGTCGCGAGCGAGTTTATTTTGACGAAACGTGAAATTTTTCGCGGAGCGCGTCTTAGTCGGAACGGCTAAACCGTTGAACGAAAAGTTTTGCGTTTGGTCGGCGCGACGACGAGAAAACGTTAGTCCCCTCTTGACGCGGCGCCGAAAAGCGATAGAATTAAATAAGCGTCGGGCGAGGCGATTTCTCGTTCTTTTTCGCCCGTTTTTCCCTTTGGGGGCGTAGCTCAGTCGGTTAGAGCAGGGGACTCATAATCCCTTGGTCGTGGGTTCGAGTCCTACCGCCCCTACTTGCCAAGCCTTGAACGGAGACGTTCGAGGCTTTTTTTATCCCTATTTTTACGAGGTTTCCCGCGTTTTTGCGAGCGAAAGCGTCCGAAACGGCGTTTCGTTATTTTCCCTACTTTTTCGCTGTTTTCTCTCAAAAAGTCGCGAATCGTC
>JAFYQR010000004.1 GCA_017559825.1 Thermoguttaceae bacterium
GAAATCGTGTCGCTGCTCGTCGCCGTCGCTTCCAAGTAAGGTTGCGAAAGCGGGATTTGCAGCGTCGTCGCCGACGTTTCGAAGTAGCCGGAATCGCTGTGCTTCGCGTCGCCGACCGCCTTCGTTTTGAACTCGTACTTCGTCGCCGCTTCCAAGTTCGAAAGCTCGAAGACGTAGTAGCCGTCTTCGTTAAAGTCCGCCGCCGCAAGCGTTTTCAACGTTTCGTACTTGCCGTCTTTGAGGTATTCGACGACGCAGCTCGTCGCGTTCGAATCGAAACGGCTCACTTTCAGCGAAATCGTGTCGCTGCTCGTCGCCGTCGCTTCCAAGTAAGGTTGCGAAAGCGGGATTTGCAGCGTGATAGCGGAGACAACGTTCGAGGCGTTCGATTCGAGATAGGCCTCGTCCGCCGATTGAGCGAAGACTCGGAAGTAATACGCCGTATGCGCCTCAAGCCCCGAAACGTCGACGACGCCCGCCGAAACGACCGTTCCCGACTTCGCGTCCGTAAAATCGGCGTTCGTCGAGTATTCGTAACGGTACGACGTCGCATGGCCGACCGACCCGATCGTCAGTTTCACCGTCGAATCGCTCGTCGCCGTCGCCGAAATCGTCGGAGCGATCAACTTCGTTTGCAACGTCGTCGCGAAAGCGACGTTCGACGCGTCCGAATCGAGGTAAGCCTCGTCCGTCGATTGCGCGACGACCCGGAAATAATACGTAGCGTACGGATAGAGCCCCGAAACCTCGACGGCGCCCGCCGAGGCGACCGTTTTCGTTCGCGCGTTCGTAAAGTCGGCGCTCGTCGAATATTCGACGACGTAGGCGTCCGCTTTCGCGACCGCGCCGAACGTTACCGTAATCGTCGAATCGTTCTTCGCCGTCGCCGAAATCATCGGCGCGGTCAACTTCGCTTGCCGCGTCGTCGCGGAAACCGCGACGGACCAATCGGAATCGACGTAAGCGCCGCCGGCGCCGACCGCGTAGGCTTGGAACCAATACGTCGAGTACGGGTTAAGTTTCGAAATCGTAATCGTTCCGGCCGCGTCGACGGCGATCGGAGTCGCGGTCGCCAATCCTTCTTTGGTCGTCGCGAAACGGTAAACATAGGACTTCGCGTCGTCGACCGCGCCGATCGTAAAGTCGATCGTCGCCGAATCGACCGGTTCCGCCGAAACGCTCGGCGCGTCCAAAACGACTTGCAGGGTCGTCGCGGACGCGAACGCGCGCTCGGAATCGCCGTACTCGCCGGAGCCGACCGCGTAAGCGCGGAAGTAGTACTTCGTATACGGTTGCAAACCGGCGATCTTATGCGTTCCGGCGGCGACCGTCGTCGCGTTCGCAAAGTCGGCGTTCGTCGAATATTCGTAGACGTATTCGTCGGCGCCGTCGACTTTGCCGATCGTCAACTCGATTTCCGTCGGGCTCGTCGCGACGGCGGCAAGCTCCGGAGCGGCCAACGCGATTTTCGGCGTCGCCGAAACCGGGGCCGACCAATCCGAATCGGCGTAAATTCCAAGCTCGGCGCCCTTCGCTTGCGCTTTGAAGCAATAGGTTTGGCCCGGCGTCAGTCCGGCGAGCGTCGTCGTTCCGGAACCGGCCTCCACCTCTCGGGCTCCGGAGAAATCCGCGTTCGGCGACCACAAGTAGACGTATCCCGAAGCGCCGTCGACGTTGCCGATCGTCAACTCGATTTCCGTCGAGCTTGTCGCGACGACGCTAATTTCCGGCGCCGCCAGAGCTATTTTCGCCGTCGTCGCGGAAGCCGGTTCCGACCAGTCCGAACCTTCGTACTCGGCGTTCCCCACCGCTTTTGCGCGGAAGTAATACGTCGTATGCGGCGGCAAATTGGAAACGGAGAACTCGCCGGCCTCGGTCGCGGTTCCCGGCGTCGCGTTCGTGAAATTGGGGCTCGTCGAATATTCGTATTCGTAGCCCGACGCGTTCGCAACGGCGTCGATTTTGAATTTAAGCGTCGACGAGTCGACCTGCGTCGCGTAAACTTTCGGAGCCGACAAAGCGATCTTCAACGTCGTCGCGGCAACCGGCGACGAGTAAGGAGAATCGGCGTAACTGGAGTTATAACCTGTGCGCGCGACGGCGTAGGCTTGGAAATAATACGTCGTATGCGGCTGCAAACCGGAAATTTTAATCGTTCCGGCCGAGGTCGCGCGAATCGCGGTCGCAGTCGCCAACTCCGCTTCGCTCGTCGCGTAACGATAGTAGTAGCCGTTCGCGTTCGAGACCGCGTCGATCGTAAAGTTAATCGTCGTCGAGTCGACCGCTTCGGCGGAAATCTTCGGCGCCGGCAGGTCGATTTTGCTCGTCGTCGCGGCCACCGTAGCCGACCACTCGGAATCGACGTAAGCCCCGCCGCCGATCGCCTTCGCTTGGAAGTAGTAACGCGTGTTCGACTTCAAGTTGGAGACGTCGAACGAACCCGCGTTCGACGTTTTCACTTCGGTCGCGTTCGCGAAGTCGGCGCTCGTCGAATAACGATAAATATAGGAAGTCGCGTTATCCACCGCGTTGAAAGAAAGTTTGAGCCGCGTGGAACTGTTTCCGGAACGCGAAAGCGTCGGCGTCGGCGCGGGCAACGCGATTTGGCTCGTCGTTTCCGAAACCGTTTCCGACCAACCCGAATCGAGATAGTCTCCGCCGCCGATCGCCTTTACTTGGAAGTAATAACGCTCGTTCAAGAGCAAGTTGGAAATAGCGAACGTTCCCGCTTTCGACGCTTTCGCTTCGGTCGCGTTCGCGAAGTCGGCGCTCGTCGAATAACGATAAATATAGGAAGTCGCGTTATCCACCGCGTCGAAGGAAAATTCGAGCGTCGTCGCGGAGTTGTTGGAGCGCGAGACCGTCGGACGCGGCGCGGGCAACGAGGCCTGATTCGTCGTAACGGAAGTCGTCGACCACTGCGACTCGATCGTCTCCGCGCCGCCGTACGCTTTGACGCGGACGTAATACGTCGCGTGGAGCGCCACGTCGGACAACGTAACCACGCCGTCGCTCGCCGTCATGGCAACGACGTTTTGGAAATTCGCGTCCGTCGAAAATTCGCAAACGTAACCGTCGGCGTATTCGACGGGGTTAATCGTCAGTTTGATTTCCAAAGCTTCGGTCGCGACGGCGTTGATTTCCGGCGCCGCCAGAACGATTTTCGCCGTCGTCGCGGAAACCGATTTCGACCAATCGGAGCTTTCATAATTGCCGGTTCCGACCGCTTTAGCGCGGAAGTAATACGTCGTAAACGGTTGCAAATCGGCAACCCAAAATTCGTCGGCCTTGGTCGCGGTTCCCGGCGTCGCGTTCGCGAAATCGGGACTCGTCGAGTATTCGTATTCGTAGCCCGACGCGTTCGCGACGTCGCCGATATTGAATCGAATCGTCGTCGCGTCGATCGCCGTCGCGTCGACGCTCGGAACCTCCAGCCCAATCTTCAACGTCGTCGCGGAGACCGGCGCCGACCAATCGGAATCGACGTACCCCTGACCGTCGCCGAAGACGCGGGCTTGGAAGTAATACGTCTTGTTCGCGTCCAAACCGGAAACGGGGATCGTTCCGGCGGCGTTCGCATAGACCCAAGTCGCGTTCTCCAACCCTTCTTCGCTCGTCGCGCAACGGTAGCAGTAGTTCGTCGCGTTTTTGACGGAGCCGAGCTCGACGTTAATCGTCGACGAATCGACCGCGTCGGCGGAAATATCCGGCGGCAGCAGGTAAATCTTCTTCGTCGTGACTTTAGCGACGACGGACCAATCGGAGTCGAGGTACGCTTCGCCGCCGATCGCCATCGTTTGGAAGTAGTACGTCGTGCCCGGTCGCAGGTCGGAAACGTCGAACGCGCCCGCGTCCGTCGTTACGACCTCCGTCGCGTTCGCAAAATTGGGGCTCGTCGAGTAACGGTAAACGTAAGAAGTCGCGTTTTCAACCGCCGCGAAAGCAAGTTCAAGCGTTACGGGATTGTCCGTGAACGAAAGCTCCGGCCTCGGCGCGTCCAACACGCCTTGCCGCGTCGCCGCGGAAGTCGACGCCCAAGACGAATTCAAATTAGCGCCGAAACCGACCGCGTAAGCGCGGAAGTAGTACTTCGTATAAACGTTCAACCCGGTCGCGACGACAGTTCCCGCCGCGTCGATTTCGCCTCGCGTCGCGTTCAAGAAATCCGGATTCGCCGAGTATTCGTAAACGTAACCGACGGCGTCCGCGACGGCGCCGATCGAGAACTCGATTTCCGTCGAACTCGTCGCGTTCGCTTCGACGGTCGGCGCCGCGAGCGCTTGAACGAGCGTCGTAAATTCGGCGATATTCGACCACTCCGAAACCTCCGAAAGGTCGTATTCGGCGCGAACGCGAGCGTAATACGTCGTATTCGGCTTGATATTGGAAAGCGTCGCCGCCTCGACGTTCTCCCCAACTTGCGCGGCCCACGTCCAAATTTCGCCGTCCGTCGAAATTTCGACGCGGAACCCAAGCTCGGCGTAAGACTTGTCGTCCCAAGCGACAACGACGGTTCCCGCTTGCGCGTCGTAATCCGTGAAACGCGCGTTTTCCGGCGCGAGAATCGCCTCGTAGTACGGCTGAGAATCGCGTTCGTAGGCGCCCATATCGACGACGCCGTTCCACACGCGTTGATTGCGCACGAAGTCGCATCTAATCGCCCAGTCCGTGGGAACCCAATCTTGCAACGTTTCGTCGTAACGGAAAATGACGTCGTAATCGTTGCTTCCCGCGTTGGCGGCCGGCGAATTCGGGCCCAGGTCGTAACTATAAGACGCAACGCCGTCGACGGTCGTTTCGCCCTTGAACAACTCGTCGCTGCTCGCCATATTTATCATGCCGACGCCGCCGTTGTCCCACTTGGCCAAGTCGGTCAACGAGTAGTAGCCGTTGGCCGTAACGCCGTCGGCGACGTCGATGTTTTTCGCGGACGAAGCCGAAGGTTGCGCGTCCTGTTTCAGCGATCCGCCGTAACCGTAAGACAAAGCGTCGTTGTTCGCGATAATCGAGTTGTAAATATTGAGCGTCGGATAAACGCCGCTGTTTCCGTTGACGTAAAGCCCGGAACCGGCGTTGCAAGCGACGTTGTCGGCGATCGTCGTGTTCACGATCGTCAACGTTCCGCCGTCGCAGTCGACGCCGCCGCCGTTGTAACATCCGGTGTGCGTTTGAGTGTCGCCCGCGCCGCCGTTTTGAACGATAAGGTTGTTCGAGAGAAGAACCTTCCCGCCGTTGACGTGAATCGCCCCGCCAAACCACGCGGAGTTTCCGGAATACGACGTGTTGAACGAACGGAACGCGCCGCCGCTCGCCGCGACCGCGCC
>JAFYQR010000150.1 GCA_017559825.1 Thermoguttaceae bacterium
CAGTTCGACCGAATCGACGAAACGCCGCGCCGCCGCCGCGCCACCCGGAAGGCCGAACGCGACGACGCCTCCCGCGCCGTTCGGGAGATATTTTTGCGCTAATTCGCCGCCGTTAAGGCCGGGATACTTTACCCAGCTTACGTCCGAGCGCGAGTCGAGGAAACGAGCGACCGCCAACGCGTTTTCGCAATGCCGCTCGACTCGGAGCGGGAGCGTTTCGACGCCGAGCAAAAACGTCCAAGCGGCGTCCGGCGCGAGCGTCGCTCCTTGGTTGCGGAGTCCGACCGTTCGCAAACGAACCGAAAACGCAGCCGAGTTGAGGTCGCCGAGATCGGTCGCGAACCGAAGACCGTCGTAACCGCGATCCGGCTCGTTGAAAAGGCGGAATTTCGGGTCGCTCCAATCGAACTTGCCGGCGTCGATCGCGATTCCGCCGATTCCCGCGCCGTGGCCGCCGATCCACTTCGACAGCGAATGAACGACGACGTCGGCGCCGTGTTCGATCGGGCGCAAAAGCGTCGGCGGAGTGAAGGTCGCGTCGACGATAAACGGGACGTTGCAACGACTTGCGAGCGCGGCGTAACGTTCGAGGTCGGCGACTTCGAGACCCGGATTCCCGATCGTTTCGACGTAAATCGCCCGGGTCTTTTCGTCGATCGCCGCTTCGACCGCCGCGAAATCGTTGACCGGAGTGAAGCGAACGTCGATTCCTTGCGAACGGAGAATCGCGTCGAACTGCGTGAACGTGCCGCCGTAAAGATTGTTGGCCGAAACGATATTGTCTCCGAAGGTCGCGATATTCGTTATCGTAAAATAAATCGCGGCCGTTCCGCTGGCGAACGTCGTCGCGGCGATTCCGCCGTCGAGCGCGGCGAGTCGGCGTTCGAGAACGTCGTTCGTCGGGTTGGAGAGGCGAGCGTAAATGTCGCCGCTTTCTCGCAACGCGAAGAGATCGGCGGCGCGTCGCGACGAGCCGAGGTCGTAAGCGGTCGTTCGAAAAACCGGAACGGCGAAGGCGCCGGTCGTCGGGGCGGGCGTTTGACCGGCGTGAAGCGCGAGCGTTTCGAGACGACGTTGGCAATTTTGACGGTCGACGGGATTTTGCGGGGCGGCGGACACGGCGTTTTCTCCTAGCGATTGGCATTTAATCTCTATCTTTTTGGTTGATTTTAATGGTTTTTCGCGTCGCGTCAAGCGGGTGAAGGGAAAAAAGAGAGAAAAAAGCCGAATAAAAGCGCGAAGACGAGGGGATTGGGAAAAGAAAAGGGGGCGTTTCGGGTAATTTCCGGAAACGCCCCTTAGGTAAAAACGACAAGATTCAAAAGACGAGACGCAAAAGACGAGGTCGAAAAGCGTTCGGTAAGGCGACGTTACTTGCGTCCGGTCGCCAGTTTGCTAATTTGCTTAAATTGCGGCGACCCGGCGGCTCCCGTCAGCTCGAAAAGGAGCGATTCGGCGGTCGTCGGGATAACGCCGGCTTGAACGGCGCGTTCGAACGCGATTTGAGCGTCGAACGGATTGCGCGACGAAACGCAGTCGGCGACCCAATAAACCGTCTTACCGAGCGCGAGCAGGTCGAGCGCGGTTTGAAGAACGCAAATGTGCGCTTCGATTCCGGCAAGAATAACGTTCGGGCGCGGATCGGCGGCGAACGCGGCGCGGATTTCGTCGGTCGCCAAGCAGCTGAACGTCGTTTTGTCGAAAACCGTCGCGTTTTTCATCGATTCAACGATTTCCGGAAGCGAGTCGCCCAACCCCTTCGGGTACTGCCGCGTCGAAACAACCGGAACGTCGAAAACGGCGAGCCCGTCGAGAAGGAAACGATTGCGCTCAAGAAGGCGTTCCGACTCGGAAATTACCGGGACGAGTTTTTCTTGAAGGTCGACAATCAGCGCGGTCGCGTTTTCCGGAGCAATTTTCATTGTGTTCTTCGCTTTTTCTTGATGCGTTTATCTTTTAACGGATTGAAATTTAATATTTGTCGTCGACTTGAATAACGCTTGATTGGCGAAATCAAAAAACGACGATTTTTGTTTTACTTAAGAAGCGCCGTGTCGATTTTCGGCGCGCGTTCGGTAATCGAAAGCGCTTCCGGCTTGCTCGACTCGCCGCGTCGATACTTGAGGAATTGCGTCCAACGCTCGGCGTCGAGGCCGTATTTTTCGCCGGTAATTTCCGCGAGCGTCCGCATCGCCGCGTTTTGAAGAGCTCCGTTGTCGAGTTTTTCGCCGGTCAACCCGAGTTCGAGCGTTTCGAAAACCAAAGGCGAATCGCTTTCTTGAAAATAAGCGAGGTTGCGCAAAATCGCGACGCGAAGGTCTTTTCGGCGCTTGTTTTCCTCCTCCGAACCGGCGGCGACGGAAAGGGGAAGGCGGCGGTATTTGTCGGCGAGGAGCTCGACCGCCAAACGCCGGCTCCCGAGCGCGCCGCCTTTGACGTCGAGCGCGTAAACGCCGAGCCCATCGGCCGCGGAGACGGCGATATTCAGCTCGTTATCCTCCAAAGCGATTCGGAAAATGTTTTCCGCGACGGGGTTCGAATAGTTGCGCGAAATTTTAGCGATCGCTTCGAGCGACGAACGCCGAATATTCGGGCTCGCCGACTTTTCGAACTCTTCGGAAAGTTGCAAAAGGAGAACGTCTTTCTCCTCGGCGGGGGCTTTCGCGCCTTTTTTGCCCTTTTCCTCGATCAGTTTGATTCGTTCCCAAGGGCGCAAAACGCCGGGAATTTGGTCGCTGCGCCGCGCCGCGCCGGGAAAATGGAGCAAAATTTTGTTGTCGGTCGAATAAAAAGGCGTCGCGCACCCGCCGACGAGCCCGAAAACGGAGCCGCCGAGCAAAGCGGTCGCGACCAAAAACTTCGAACGTTGCGTTTTGCCGAAAAGCGCGTCGAGGAATTGCATAAAACGTTAAACCGGGAGTTTTGCGCAAAGGTTGCCGTCGGAAACGCGCCTCAAATAGGCTCCGAACGCTTCCGATTAAACGCATCGTAACGAATTTTCCGGTCGAACGCAAGGCGAGTTTTAAGCGTCGGCGGAAATTTCTCGGTAATTTTTAACGGTCGCGTAAAAAAAGGGCTCTCCGCCGACTTGCGAGAAGCGCGGAGAGCCCGAGAAATAGCGGGAGACCGAAAAAGACCGCCCGGGAAACCCCAAAAGCGGGGCGAACGGCGTTAAAACTGGAAAACGCGTCGACTTTGCGGGGCGGTTTTCGGCGTCGCGTCGTCTTGCGGTTGGGGGCGCGTCGACGGCTCTTGCGACGACGGGAGGAACTCGAGGGCGGCGATTCGCGCGGAACCGTCCGCCGCCGTTTCGATCGTAACGCGAGCCCGAACGGCGCGCGCCGAGCGGTCGAGCGCTTGGGCTTCCTTCAACTCTTCCTCGAACTCCTTCGGAACGGTCGGGAGCTCGTCGACGCCCGGGAATTTTAGCGCAATCCTCGTCCGTCGCGACATTCGCCGCCCGACGAGGAGAACTTCGTCGGAAGCGAGGGACGCCGGGCGCTTCGACGTTCGCCGCGTCGCCCAAGCGAGACCGGTTTCCGGGTCGCGGCGCAAAACGACGTAAACCGGGCCCAAGCCGCGCATTTCGTCGACGACCGGCGTCGCGTCGCCGTCGCCGAGAAGGACGTCGTTAATATTGCGCTGTTCCGGGCGGACTTGGTCGGCGAAG
The DNA here is from genome assembly GCA_017559825.1 of Thermoguttaceae bacterium. GTDB lineage: Bacteria > Planctomycetota > Planctomycetia > Pirellulales > Thermoguttaceae > RUG369. Next base: position 3,671 of record JAFYQR010000150.1, read on the forward strand.
GGGTAGTCGAGCGAAAGGTAAGCGTCGCCGCGTTCGCGACCGCGCCCGAACGTTTGAAAATCGCCGTAATCGTAAACGCGCTCGACCGACGCTTCGACGACGAACGACTCGACCGGAATGAACGGACGGCTCGCTTCGAAAGCGATAAAACCGAGAATCGCGAACTGCGCGGCGACGACGGCGGCGAGAGCGCAAGTCTTGAAACGGCGGGGCGTCGCGTCGTCGGATTGCGAGACGGCGGACGTTTCGGCGGCGGTCGGAGCGTCGAGCGCGTCGGCGAGGAACGCGACGAACGCCGGTTCGCGGCGGGCGTTTTCCGGGTCGGCGTCGAGTCGAGCGCGGAGTCGGGCGAGGAAGAACGCGGCGCTAAAGAGAGCGACCGAAATCGCGCCGAAGAAACAGGCGGCGAGCGTCGCGTCGTCGAGGTCGAACGCGAAATAACGCAACGTCAGCCAAATAAGGAAATAGACGACGCCGAACCAATAAAGGCCCGCGCTCCGGAACGCTCCGACGAGGAACGCGACGCCCGCGACCGCGAGAACGAGAAGGTTCGTCCAAGCGGCGGAAAGAATCGCGATCGCTTCCCGAAGACTGGCGCTCGGGTCGCAATAATCCGGATAATTCGGGTCGAGCGGCCCGAAAAGAGCGAGTAAAAAGGGCAAAAGCATCAACGTCGCGACGCCGACCGGCGAAACGAGCAAAGCGCGCCGCGCCGGGCCCTTCGCGAAAAGTTCCGGTCGCTTCCGCCGAGCGACGAAAAACGTCGCGAGCGCGACCGCTCCGGCGCCGGCGAAAAAGACGAGGTGTATTAAACCGTCGAAAGCGGATAAATCGGCGCGGTCTTCGTAAAATTCGTAACGCGAGTAAACAAGAAGGAAAACGAAAAACGGCGCGGCGCTAAGGAGGCGCAACTTCGACGCGACGAAGCGGTCGGCGACGAGCGTCGAACCGGCGAAATAAACGAACGAGGCGAGGAAAAATAGGTAAAACGAAGCGAAAATTCCTTCGCCCGAGTAGTCGTTGGCTTTCGTCCAAGCGAGATATTGGAGCGCCGCCCAAAAGACGCCCAAGAGCGCGTAAAGGAGCTGAACGCCGCTCGCGTCGCGTCGGACGCCCCAGCGATACCCCAACGCGGCGAAAATCGGGAGCGACAACGCGGCGTTCGGGAGCGCGGGAAAGAGTTGCGCCGGGGAAAAGCCGGTCGGGCGGTCGAGCGAGACCGCGGCGATCGTCCAAACGACGAGAAGCGGGACGGCGAGGTAATGCGTCGCGGCGCGGTCGCCGAAAAACGCGACGCCGAACGCGAGGGCGCCCCAAAGCCAATACGCCGTCGGAAATTCAATCTCGAACCGGAAAATTTCCGCGAACTGCCAAACGCTCAGCCCGAAAACGAACGCGCCGAGGAAGAAGAGGGCCGCCGAAAAATTCGGACGCTTGCCGCGTCGCGCCGCGAAACCGCCGAGATTGGCAAGCGCGAGCGAACCGACTAAAACGGCGATTTTGAACGACTTGCCGAGATGCGCCCAAGTTTGCGATAAAATGAAATAAAGGGCGATTCCGAGCGCGAGCGCTCCGAGCGTCGCCGTCGCGAACACGAGGAAACGACCGAAGGAATCGCGCCGGTCGGGACGGACGCTTGTCGGGGGCGTTTCGGGCGCCTCGACGTAAAGGGCGCGGAGTCGAGCGGCGGTCGCCGAATCGACGAGGCCGCCGTCGAGCCAATAATCGATTTCCGTTTGCAACCAACGGAGCGCGTGTTGGGGAAGGCTCCGTTTTTCGTCGGCGTTTTGCATGGCGCGTCTCCTTGTATCGGGAGGATGGGGGAGATGGGAAAAGAAAAACGCTTGCGTCGGAGCGTCCTGAGGTAAAATCGCGGCGACGAGGCGGCTTCGACGTCGTTTATTATAATCGACGCGGCGTCGCGGCGCAAGCGTTTTTCAAGGAATTTTCGTTTTTTTTTGAAATTTTAGGCGCAATTTAAGGAGAATAGGTAAAAATTAGGGCGAAAAGCGGAAAACGTCGCGACGTTGGGCGAGGAGACGTTTCGCCGTCGCGGCGGCGCTATAGTAATAAGGACAAAATCGAGAAGACAAGCGAACGGCGGAACGAAGAGGCGCGGTTTTCGTATTAGCGGCGAACAAACGGGCGACGTTCGCGGGCGCGGAGAGAGCGGAACGGCGGGAACGCGGAGTGGGCGGCGAGAATTAAAACGAGCGAAAAACGGAGAAAATCGCCGGAAAAACCGAAAAATTTGAAAAATTTTGGAAAAAACGACGAAAAATAGGCTTCCGGGCGCTGGACGTCTTGCGCGACGGGGGTATATTGTAAAGACGTTTCCTTCGCGGCGCGGCGTTTCTCCCGGTTTTCTCGACCGGTTCGAGCGGCGGCGCGAGCGTTAAGACGGGGCGACCGGAGCGCGATTTGAGCGTTCGGCTCGTCGCGCAAGAGGGAAGCGAATCGACGTCGAGGCGAAACGGCGAAAACCGTTCGCGACGGGCGTCGAGATGGAACGCGATTTTTGCCGACGTTCGGCGTTGGACGCGCTTTTTAGAGCGCGGCGCCGTCGTCGTTTTTTCGAGTCGAATCGACGCAAGCGACGTTCGCGACGGAAGTTAAGCGCAAGGCCCGCCCGGGTCGGCGCGTCGCGAGGCGATCTCTTCGCGGGAACGAGCGCCGCCGAGAAACGACTTTACTTTGTCCCGTTTGGAGGATTGGTTCAGTGGTCAAACTTACTTTGCGCGAAAAAGAAACGATTCAAGACGCCGTTCGCCGTTTCCGCAAGCTCGTCGAACGCAGCGGCATCAAAAAGGAAATGCGTCGTCGCGAAAATTACGAAAAGCCGAGCGAAACGAAACGTCGCGCTCGCCTTCGCGCCGAACGCCGCGCCGTTCGCGCTTCGAAGATGGCCGCTCGCTGATCTTTAGCGAATTAGAATCTTGTTTCGACGCGTTGGGGGCGGTCGTTTGATCGGCGAAAACGCGGCGATCGAGAGTTCGTTCGAACGTTGACGTTCCGTATGTCGGACGACGTTCGAAGCGACCGATTTTAACGAAAACGCCGTTTGTCGAAAGACGAGCGGCGTTTTCGTCGTTTCTTGCGCGCCGAAACGCGTCGCTTTTCTTGAAGGGAAACGAAAACGATTAGCGCGATTTTAACGGCTCTCGACGGCGCGAACGGCGCAGAAAAAGACCGAAACGAACAAAAACGCCGAGCGCAACTCCGACGACGGCTCGCGTTCGTCGACGCGTCGCCGGTAAATTCGCGTCGGAAAACGCCGGCGGCAAAGCGTTTCGCTTGACGTCGTTTTCCGTCGAGTCTGAGAACGTCCGCTAAAGAGAACGATATTCAAAGAAACGATAAAAACGACGCGATGTCGCTCGATTGAGTCGCGCCGATCTATTTCGCCGAGCGAAACGAGCGCTTTGACCGCGCTTTGCTAAAATCGTCGACGCTTTCTTGCGTCTTCGCCGTTTTGCTTGGAGCGAATGGCGGCGGGAATTTTGCGAATCGCGAGGCGTTAGGAACGGAGACGCGAAACCGGACGCAAAACGAGCGCTTTCGGGCGCGTCGCGTCGTCGAGCGGTTCGTCGGCGAACTCCGTAAAGATCGGCTCGCCGGGGCAAAACGCGACGCAACGCCCGCAGCCGACGCACTTTTCGGCGTCGACGACCGGCAAACTCGCGTATTCCTCTTCGTTCCAAACGAAATCGATCGCCTCGAACGGACATTCGCGGCGGCAAATCGCGCACTCTTGCTGATAATAAATCAAGCAGCGTTCGATTTTAAACTCGACGGTCGCGATCTTGAAACTCTTTTTCGCGTCTAGCGTCAGCGGCGAAATCGCGCCGGTCGGGCAGGCGGTCGAGCAAGCGACGCAATCTTTTTCGCAAAACGCGCCGCCGTCGAAAACGAGTTGGGGCGCGGGGCGGGAAAGGGACGAAGTTTTAAAGGTTGCGTCGACTTGGAGGACGTTTTCGGCGGACGCGTCGGCGGTTGCTTCGTCGATTTGAGCGTTCGCGTCGGCGGTCGGTTCGTTGTTTTTAGCGTTCGCGTCGGCGACGGCGGCGTTTTCGGACGGTTGGACGGAATCGAGCGCGTCGATTTTGTCGGTTTTAACAGCGTTGGGCGACGCGTCGAAGCGCAAAAGTCGGGTCGGGCAAGCGGCGACGCAGCGACTGCAACGAGCGCATCGGGAGAGAAACGCCTCTTCCGCGAGCGCTCCCGGCGGGCGAAACGGCGTCGCGGCGAGAACGCGGGCGC
>JAFYQR010000151.1 GCA_017559825.1 Thermoguttaceae bacterium
CGGCTTAAAAAGTCGAGCGATAAGTTCCCCGCCGCTAAAAAGCTCCAAGAAACAAAAAAACGCCGATTCGAAAATCGGCGTTTTTTGTCTCTTCGAAAGCTCAAACGTTCGCGATTCGTTTATTTCCGTCTTTTCAACGCGTTTCTCCGCTCAAAAAAACGATGCGAAAAACGCGCTCCGACGAAAAACCGACGAACGTCGGCCAAGGAATCGAATTATTCGAGGCCCCAAGCGCGGATGAGGTCTTCGGCGCCCGGCGTCATGCGGCGCAGTTTCGCGGCGAAAACCGCTTTCCCGGCGGCGTCGAGCGTCGGCAACTTCGCCTTCATTTTCGTCAATTGTTCGCGGCGCTTACGACGGCACTTCAATTCCTTTTTTCTTTCGGAAATAGACACGATAATCTCCCATCGATGTGATTTTAGGCGTTCAAAACGTCAAGCGCGTCGAAAAACGTCTTCAACGACGCGGTCTCGACAGAACAGCGTCCGATTTTACCGCTCCGCGGCTTTCACCGCTTGCCTAATTTTCGCCCTTACGGAACGAAAATCGCCCGTCTTTTGAAGACGGCGCGAGCAAAGAAACACCGCGCGAAACGCTCGGACATAAAAAATTTACTAACGTATTTTAACACGCGCTCGACGCTCGTCAAGGAGCGGCGTCGAACGTTTTCGCGTTTTCTAACGATTTTACGCCAAAAAATCGCGCGACGCGACGATTTTTTCCCGTCGCGACGCCAATTTTCTCAAGTCGCCGCCCGCGTTCCGTCGTTTTTCGCTCAAAAACGAGACGTTTCGCCGACGTTTGAAGCGATTGTTGGGAAGACGCCGATTTTATCGATTTTGCCAATCGCGACGCCCAATTTTTTCGAGCCGCTCGAAAAACGCGCCGACTCCGCCGCGTCGCTTTCCCCAAAGACAAAACGCCGCCCAGCGTTCGACCAACCGCCGTTCGCCGAACGTTCGCGACGTCAAAGAACAAACGCGTCGAACGATCGAAACCGTCTTCGCCGCTCAAACCGCTCGATTAAAGGACGCGGGCCCCTTGCGCCGGACGCGTCGCGAAGATCGTCGCGTCTTTTCCGACCGCTTTTTTATATTCCGTCTCGATAATTTTGGTAATCTCGGCGACTTTTTCCGTCTTGACCAACGAAACGGTGCAACCGCCGAAGCCGCCGCCGGTAATGCGCGAACCGACAACGCCCCCTTCCGGGCCGATTTTGCGAGCGATTTCGACGAGCGCGTCGATTTCCGGGCAGGAAACTTCGTAATCGTCGCGGAGCGACTCGTGGCTGGCGTACATTTGCGCGCCGACGGTCTCCCAATCGCCGGCGACGAGCGCGTCGGCCATTTTCAGCGTTCGAACGTCTTCGCCGACGACGTGGCGAGCGCGGCGGTAGAGGCGGTCGCCGTTTTCTTCGTCGATCAGCTTATCTTTCGACGCTTCAAGCGTTTCCATCGTAACGTCGCGCAAAAGTTCGACGCCGAGACGGCGAGCGGCTTCTTCGCAACTCGCGCGGCGTTCCGGATATTCGCTCCCGGTGAGCGCGTGTTTGACGTTCGAGTTGGTAATCAAAACCGAGACGCTCGGGTCGGAAATCGGGATCATTTTCGGCTCGCAACCACGGCAGTCGAGGAGCATCGCGCAATCTTTTTCGCCAAGCGCGGAGATGAATTGATCCATAATCCCGCACTTCATCTTCGCGAAGACGTGTTCCGCCTTTTGGCAAAGGAGCGGTTTTTCGACGGCGCCGAATTTAACGCCGCTCAACTCTTCCATCAGCGTCGCGACGGCGACTTCCAACGACGCGGAGCTCGAAAGCCCGCCGCCGAGCGGAACGTTCGACGTAATAACGGCGTTGAAACCGGAAACTTTCGCGCCCTTTTCGAGCGAACAAGCGATCGCGCCCTGCACGTAGGACGTCCACTCGACCTTATCGGCGGGCAAAATTTCGCCGGAAATCGCGAAATCGGCGGTTTCGTCGGTCGCTTTCGCGTAAATCGTCGCTTTTTCGGAGCCGTCGTTCGGCCCGGCGGCGATAATCGTCCAACGTTCGATCGCCATCGGGAAAACGAAACCGCCGTTGTAGTCGGTGTGTTCGCCGATCAAGTTGACGCGACCGGGCGCCGCGACGAGCGTTTGCGGCTCCGCGCCGAATTTTTCGCGAAAAAGGGTCTTCGTTTCGTTCAACAGCTCTTCAAAAAGTCGGTCGGACATCGGCCTCGTCCTTTGCGTTCGGGAAATAAAATCAAAAAAAACGTTAAAATCGGCAAACGCGAAGCCCAATCGCTCCCGCTCGTCGTTAAAATAAGCAAGCCCCGAGGTCACAACGCCCCGTTCGCCTTAAAATAAGGAAACTCCGGCGGCAAAACGCCCCGCTCGCTTTCAAAATCGACGCAAGATCCCCGCGACGTCGAGAAACGACGCAAGCGCAAAACGCCTCGTCGACTCCAACGCTCCTTCGAAATCGCGTCAAAATCGGTTTAAACCGCAAAACCGGAACGCCGACGGAACGTTATCCCCGCGCCGCCGGCTTCCGTTTCGCTCAGTATACCGGAAAAAGCCTTCGTTTTCAAGCGTCGCCGTCGAGGAATTTGTCGAACGCCGCTTCCGAATCGAGTTCCGACTCGGCCCAACCGCCGTCGACGCGCAACGCGACCGAGCAACCGCGCCAATCGTCCTCTTCCTTTTCTTCGTCTTCGTCGTAAGGAACGACCAAAACGACCGCGCCGTTTTCGTTGGTGATTTGACCGCCGTCCGATTGCTCGAAACCGTTCGTTTCGGAGCGCAACCAAGCGGCGAGGGTCGCGACGGCGTCCCAATTCGCTTCTTCAAAACCGTCCTCGAAGATTTGGAACGCGAAACAACCGGTCGTCGCCGCGAACTTTTCAACCGCCCAAGCGCGGTTGCGTTCCGGGAGCATTTCGCCGACGAGTTCGCGGAATTCGGCGACTTCCTCGGTCAACATTTCCGAATCGGAGATCGCGTCGAATTCGAGAAGCGCGACTTCGCGGTCTTCGTCGTCGACGAACAAAATTTGAATCGGTTCCGCGTCGAGATTCTCTTCGTCCGCTTCGTCGACGATCGGAATCGCGGAAAGCGGAATTTCCTCTTTTTCAAGATAATCTTCGATTTCCGCCAACCAAAGTTTCTTTTCGACGGTCGTAAAAACGCGATAGAAAAAGTCCATTTTCTTCCCTATTTTTTCTATTTTCTCAAAATTTCGGCGCGCCAACCGCTCAAACCGCCGGCGCGTCCGTTATTTTCGGTTTAATCGTTAAATTTAAGCGTCCGTTTTGTCGGCGGTTCGCAACCGACGCGGACGCGGTTTCTCGGCCCAAAGACGAATCAGTTCGACGAGCGTTTCGGTCGCCTTCTCCAAATCTTCGACGTCGAGCCATTCGCGCGTCGAGTGAAAATTGCGCCCGCCGGTAAAAATGTTCGGCGTCGGAAGCCCCATTTCGGTCAAGCGGGAACCGTCGGTGCCGCCGCGAATCGGAATCCAACGCGGCTCGAGCCCGACGTTGCGAACCGCCGCTTCGAGCGTTTCCAACACTTCCGGCGCGTCTTTCAGGAAATACCCCATATTCTCGTATTGGCGGACGACGTCCAGCTCGCAAACCGCGTCGGAGTCGGTTTCGACGACGATTTTCTCGATCGCCGCTTCGAGCAAACGTCGGTTCTCGGCCCGGGCCTCCTCGTCGAAGGCGCGGAGGAGGAAAACGGCCTTCGCCTCCGAGACGCCGCCGTCGAGCTTGTAAAGATGGATAAACGGTTCCCGATTTTCCGTTTGTTCCGGCGTTCGTTCCGGCGGCAGTTCGGCGACGATTCGCGCCAAAATCGCCGCCGCGTTGATCATCGTCCCCTTCGCCTCGCCCGGGTGAACGTCGACGCCGCGAACGGTAATCGTCGCGCGGTCGGCGGAGAAGGTTTCGCCGTTGATTTCGCCGCCCGGGCCGCCGTCGACGGTGTACGCGCAGTCGGCGCCGAAACGCTCGACGTCGAAGAACGCCGTTCCGTTCCCGATTTCCTCGTCCGGAGTAAAACAAACGCGAACGTTCGCCCGCTTCTCCGTCGAGTTCGCGAGCCGCTCGACCGCCGCCATAATCGCCGCGATTCCCGCTTTGTCGTCGGCGCCGAGGAGCGTCGTCCCGTCCGAAACGACGAAGCGACGCCCGACGAGCGACTTCATTTCGTCCGTTTCCGGAACGACTTCTCCGTTTTCAAGCGCGATATCGCCCCCTTCGTAAACGAACGTTTTCGGGCGGACGTTCGCCCCCGACGCGGCGCAGGACGTGTCGAGGTGCGCGATCAGCCCGACGGTCGGAACCGGTTCGTCGGCGTTTTGCGGCTCGACGTTCGCCGGAAGCGTCGCGACGACGTAACAATGCTCGTCGACGTCGGCGTCGGCGAGCCCGATTTCGCGCAACTCGTCGACCAAAACGCGGGCCAAGTCGAATTCTTTCGGCGAACTCGGGGTCGTCGTCGCCTCTTCGTTCGACGTCGTTTCGATCGCGACGTATTTCAAAAATCGTTCGAGCGGGCTCTTCAAAGTCATCGTTTCGCCTCCTCGCCGACCGTTTTCGCGGCGGCTTTTTCTCGTTTTTGTCAATATTAATTAATAAGCGTCTAAAAGCGGCGAAAACGCCGCGTCCTAGAGCGAAAGCGGAAACCGCTTCAACCGCCCAAATCGCTAGCGTCGCCGCGACCGGCAAACTCCGCGCCGTCAACGCCGTCTCGGGTCGGACGTTTCCAAATACCGCTTCAACCGTTCAAGCGTCGTCAGCGCTTCGATCGGCGTCATTCGATCGACGTCCAAGCGGCGCAACTCGTCGACGACCGGGTGATCTTCCGGACCGAAGAGCGAAAATTGGACGCAGTCGCGCTCCTCGGCGCCCTTTTTCCGTCCCTTGCGCGACATGCTTCGGAGCGTTTCCCGCACCGCGTCGGTCGTTTGCCCGGCTCGCGCGGCCTCCAAACCGGCCAAAATTTCGCGGGCTCGCTCGACGACCTCTTTCGGCACGCCGGCGAGTCGAGCGACGTGAATCCCGTAGCTTTTATCCGCGGCGCCCGGCGCGATCTTGTGCAAAAACGCAATTTCGTCCCGCCATTCTCGCACCGCGACGTTAAGATTATTAATGCCGTCGTAAAGGTCGGCCAAGTCGGTCAGCTCGTGATAGTGCGTGGCGAAAAACGCGCGGCACTTGATTTTTTTCGCGATAAATTCCGCCAACGCCCAAGCGAGCGAAACGCCGTCGTAAGTGCTGGTGCCCCGCCCGATTTCGTCCAAAATAACGAGACTGCGCGGGGTCGCGTTGTTCAGGATGCGAGCCGTTTCGATCATCTCGACCATGAACGTGCTCTGGCCGCGCGTCAGCTCGTCGGAAGCGCCGACCCGAGCGAAAATCCGGTCGACGACGCCGATCGTCGCCTCGCGAGCCGGGATGAACGAGCCGACCTGCGCCATCAGCGTCAGGAGCGCGGTTTGGCGAATGAACGTGCTTTTCCCAGCCATATTCGGGCCGGTGATGAGGTGCAGAAAGCCGTTTTTCTCGTCGCAATACGCGCTGTTCGGGACGAACTCGCCCGCCGGAAGAGTCGCGTCGAGCGACGGGTGCCGTCCGTCTTCGATACGCAAAATCGGCTCGTCGACCATATCCGGACGGCAGTAGTTCCCCTGCTCGGCCAACGCCGCGAGCCCGGCCAAAACGTCGAAGTGCGCCAAAACGTTCGCCGCTCGCTGAATGTCGGCCCGAACGTCCGCGACCTTGCGCCGAAGCGTCGAGAAGATCTCGAATTCAAGTTCCTTCGCGAGCTCCTCGGCGCCAAGCGTTTTTTCCTCGTATTCCTTCAGCTCCGGCGTAACGTACCGCTCGGCGTTTTTTAGCGTCTGCTTCCGAACGTAATTTTCCGGCACATTTTCCGCGACCGAGCGCGACAACTCGATATAGTAACCGAAAACGTTGTTGAAACCGATTTTCAAATTCGTCAAGCCGGTGCGTCGGATTTCGGCCGCTTGGTACGCGGTCAGCCACTCCTTTCCGCCCCGTTGAAGCCGTCGATATTCGTCGAGTTTTTCGTTGTAACCCTCGCGAACGAATCCGCCGTCGCGGTAATTGAGCGGAGCCTCGTCCCCGAGCGCGCGCTCGATTTCGTCGCAAAGCTCGTTCTTCGGCTCGAGGTGGTCGCCGAGCGTCTTCAAAAGTCGGCTCGACGACTCTTCGAGAAAGCTCTTAAAAATCGGGAACGAGCGAATCGTCTTGCCGATGCAAATCAAATCGCGCGGCGTCGCTCGCTCCTGCACGATGCGCGAAACGATCCGCTCCAAGTCGAAAACGCCGGCGAACGCGTCGCGAATCGGCCCCATATCGCCGCCGCGCTCGATGATTTCGGCGACCGCGTCCTGCCGAATCCCGATGAGATCGCACTCGGTCAGCGGGTACGACACCCACTCGGCCAGCAGGCGACTCCCCATCGAGGTAACGCAGCGATCCATCGTCGCAAGGAGCGAACCTTCGCGGCGACCGTCGCGGTAAGTGCGCACGATTTCAAGACTTCGGCGCGTCGCTTCGTCGATTTCAAGCCGTTTCCCGCGTCGGTACGGGACGAGCGCGTCGATGTGTTCGAGCGACTGCTTCTGCGTTTCGAGCAAATAATCGATAACGCCCCCCGCCGCCTGCAGCGCGCAAACGTCGTCTTTTTCGTTGAACCCGAACCCCTCGAACGTCGACAGCCGAAAGTGCTTCGAGAGCGCGTCGAACGCCGTCCGCTTCGCGAAAACCCAGCCGGGGCGCGTCGTTAGCGTCGTCTGTTCGAGGGTCCATTCGGGAAAGATGTAACGAAATTCTTCCTGAATGAGACACTCGGACGGTCGCACCCGCGCCAGTTGGTCGAAAAGGCTCGAAAACGGTATCGTCGTCGCCGAAAAGTGCCCCGTCGACGTTTCGACCCAAGCGAGCCCGACGAGCCGCGTCGGCGGAATATCGGAAGCGCCGATTTTGCCGAATCGGCGAGCCGCGTCCGAGCCGCCGTTCGCCGCCGCTCGCCGCTCTTCGTCCCGTTCGACGCGGTCGAGCGTTCGCATGAACTCTTCGGAGCGCGCGTCCTCGTCGTCGACGCTTTCGCCCGCTTTCGCGCAGCGCCGTTTTTTCTCGGGAATATAGATCGCCGCCAAGTAGTTGCTCTTCCGCGGATCGAGCATCGACTCGTCCATCACCGTCCCGGGCGTTACGATGCGAGTAACCTCGCGCTTGACGATCGTTTTCGCCTTTTTCGGGTCTTCCATCTGCTCGCAGACCGCCACCTTGTGTCCGGCGGCGACGAGACGCGCTAAATAAGCGTCGAGATGGTGGTGCGGGAAGCCGGCCATCGGCGTCGCTTCCGACGCGGGCTTGTTGCGGTCGCGGGTCGTAACGGCGACGCCGAGCGTTTCGGCGGCCTTGTACGCGTCGTCGAAGAACATTTCGTAAAAGTCGCCCATCCGGAAAAGCAAAAGGGCGCCCTTCGAAGCCTCCTTGGCGTCGTAGTACTGTTTCATCATGGGGGTAAGTTCGCTCATACCGTCTATTTTAACGAAGTCGACCGTTTTGGAAAGCCCGGCGAGCGCCGCAAATCGAAAAAAACGCGCTTTTCGACAATTCGAACGACGCCCAAACGCTTTCCTCGATCTCGCCCGCCGAATCCGCAAAATCGACGCGACCGTCGCGACGTTGTTTCACGCTCAAGCTCGCCGAAAAAAACGCTCGGACGCAATTTAACGACGAAAAACCGGCAAAATCGACGCTTTCGGTAAAAACGGCGGAAAAAATTTTAAGGAAGGCGACGCCCCCCCGTTTTCAAGAGCGGAAAAAGAAGTATAATCGAAGTCGTTAGCGGTCGGAACGCTCGGCGCTCTTTCTTTATTCGACTCCTTCGGTCGGATTTTCGCGCCCGCTCCCCGACGAACGCCAAAGCGACGCGAACGAGAAACGGCGTTTCGGTTGTTAATTTGTCGTTATTAATTAATAGCGGCGCGAAACGTTTCCGCGAATCGGCTCGCCGCGCCCCGAGATCGATAAAATTTCAGGAGATTAAATCAATGATCGTTACGACTAAAGAATTGTTCAAGGCCGCCTACGGCAAATACGCGATCGGCGCGTACAACATCAACAACCTCGAACAGCTCGTCGGTCTGTTCCGCGGCAACTTGGGCAAATTCGCGAAGAACGAAGACCCGAACGACGACGCGAAAAGCGCTCCGTTCATCATCCAAATCTCCCGCGGCGCTCGCACCTACACCGACAAAAACTTCCTCGAAGGCATGATTCGCACCGCCGACAAAGTCTTCCCGGAAGCGATCTTCGCCGTTCACCTCGACCACGGCACCGAAGAAGTCTGCTACGACTGCATCGACAGCGGCTTCTACAGCTCCGTCATGATCGACGCTTCGCACGAAGAATTCGCGAAGAACATTGAAATCACGAAACGCGTCGTCGACCGCGCTCACGAAAAGGGCGTCGTCGTCGAAGCCGAACTCGGCCAACTCGGCGGCGTTGAAGAAGACGTCGTCGGCAGCGTCAAACTGACCGATCCGGCCCAAGCCGCGGAATTCGTCGAAAAGACCGGCGTCGACTCCCTCGCCGTCGCCATCGGCACCTCGCACGGCGCGTTCAAATTCTCGGGCAACCAAGGCCTCCACTTCGACGTCTTGGAAAAAATTCAAGCGGCCGTCAACGCCGTTAAACCGAACTTCCCGCTCGTCATGCACGGTTCCTCCTCGGTTCCGGCCGAATGGGTCGAACGCATCAACAACGCCGGCGGCGCGATGAAAAACGCCAGCGGCGTCGATGAAAAACAATACTTCCCGGCCGCGAAACTCGGCGTTACGAAGATCAACATCGACACCGACGGTCGTCTCGTTTGGTGCGCGATCCACCGCGAATTCTTCCGCGATCAACCGGAAAAATTCGACCTCCGCGACCCGGGCAAGCTCTTCATGCCGGCCTACGCCGAGTACATCATTCACAAAAACCAAATGCTCGGCAGCGCCGGTCATTTGGAAGAAGTCCGCAAGGTTCTCGAAGCCGCTAAGTGAGTTTCGTCCGTCGATAACTTGACGCTTTAAAAAACGCGTCGGCGTTCCGTTCGGTTCGCCGACGCGTTTTTTATTTGTTCGCCGCCCCGCGCCGCCGACGAGTCTTTGTCGCCGCCCCCTCTTCCCTTTCTTTTCCCCTTTTTCCCCTTTTTCCCCTTTCTTCGACGCCGCGCCCTTCCTCGCTCTCCCAACCGTTAAAACCTTGCCGACCGGCGCGACCGGCTTTCAGGAACGCCGACTCGACGCCGCGCGTCTAAAAAGCCGATAATAAAAACGACTTCTTTCGCTCCCGAAGAAAAAGTAACAAAATTCGATGCGCAAAGCGAAAAACCACCGAATAAACCGCCTCCGCGCCCAACTCGACGTTTTCTTGATTGGAAGCGCGCTTGCGTTCGGCGCGGCGGTCGAAGCGTCGGCGCAAACGCCGAATCTTACGCAGTCGGGCGGCGTCGCGATTCTTCGCGGCGGAGCGGTTCGCGGCGTCGTCTCGAATCCGGAATCGACCGCGTCGGAGCCGATTCATATCGAGCCGACGTTGGGGGGGAAAATCTCGCTCGATCCGTCGCTCGTTCGCGAAATCTCGACGTTGCGTCCGGAGCAAATTTCGTACCGCAACTCGGCGCCGCTCCAAAAAGACGACGTCGCTTCGCACTTAAAAATCGCTCGCTGGGCCCGCAACGCCAAACTGGACGCGCGGGCGGAAGCGCATTTCCAGCGAGTCGTCGAGCTCGACCCGGAAAACGAAGAGGCGCGCAAAGCGTTGCGGCACGAGAAGTTAAACGGCGTTTGGATCTCTCGGCAAGAGCGGATGGAACGCCACGGCTTGGTGCGCGTCGGCGGCGCCAACCTCTCGCGTCAAGAAGCGGAACTGGCCGCCAAAGCGAAGGCCGCCAAAGAGGAAACGCGATACTGGAAGAAAGAGATCGCGTTCCTTTACAAAGCCGCGCTCGACGGCGACGTCCGAGCTCGCGACGCGCTCCGACGAACGCGCAACCCGCGGGCGTTGGCTCCGTTGGGCGACGCGTTGAGAAAAGAAAGAGACCCGGAAGGCCGCGTTTTGCTCGTTCAAGCGATCGCCTCGATCGGAACGCCGACCGCGGTTTCGGAACTGGGCCGCGTCTCGCTCCAAGACGACGACCTCGACGTCCGAACCGCCGCGCTCGAAGGAATTTACCGCAAAAAAACGACGCTCCCGGAAGCCGTCGAGTTCTTTCGCCAAACGCTGCGCACCTCGGACGACGTCGCGACGATCAACCGCGCCGCTTACGCGCTCGGCTACTTCGAAGCGGAACGGGCGATTCCCGATCTTATCAACGCGCTGACGACGTCGCACAAACGCCAAATCACCGTCGGTTCCGATCAAACGCAAGCCTCGTTCAACAGCTCGACCGGCCAACTGCAAAGCTGGTCTCCCGGCGGCGGAACGAAAGTCAAGACGGTAACGGAACTTAGCAACAACGAAGAGGTTCGCGCGGCGCTTGCGCGCATCGTCGGCGCCCACTACCAAACGCCGGTCGACTACGGTTTCGACGTCGACGCTTGGATCGCTTGGCGGCGGAGCGTCGATCAACTCGGCGCTTTTTACCCCCGCCGCGACCACTGAAACGCTCGCCGCGGTTTCAAACCTCCGCGCGCAGCTTTTCCGCTTCGAAAACAAAATCGCCGCCGAAATTTGCGTTTCGACGACGTTTTTGAATTTTGTTTCGATTCAAAAATTTCAAAAAGAAGCATTCTCAAGCCGTTATAAGCAAAACTTATAACGGCGTTCTCAAACGCCGCCCGCTTCCAGGAGCGTCGCCAATCGTTATTTCGCCGCGTTTTGCGATTCCGCAAAAATCTTCTCAACGAAATCAAACACAATCTTTTTCCGCGTTTCCATCGGGAAAATCGCCGCCGTATGCCCGACGCTATTATCGAGCCAAAGCTCCGTCGGAACGCCGGCGCGCTTCAACGCTTCGTAAAAAAGGCAGCTTTGGCTCGGGACGATCAAATGATCGAGGACGCCTTGCAGGATAATCGTCGGCGAAAAATCGGCGTCTACGTAAGTAATCGGCGAGTAAAGCCGCGCGTTCTCCATCAACGGCGCCGCTTGTTCCGCGAACGGTTTGTCGTTCGTTTTCGCTCCGCCGAGCGCGACGTAAATCGGATCGGGCGCCTGCTCCGGCGCGGTTTCAAGATAAAACGCCATGTCCGCCGAACAGCATAAGTCGACGACGACTTGGACTTGCGACGATTTGTCTAGATTTTCGCCGACGTCGAATTTTTTCACTTTCTCCGGAAGCCCCAACATCGACGCGAGATGCCCGCCGGACGACGCGCCGAACGCCGCGACGCGATTCGGGTCGAGCCCGTATTCCGTCGCGTTCGCTCGCAGGAACCGAACCGCGGCTTTCACGTCCTCGATTTGAGCCGGAAAGACGAGTTTTCCCGGCTCCAGCGACCGGTGCGACACGCTCGCGACGGCGTATCCGCGTTCGACCGCCCCGCAAGCGCGCCAAAAACCGCCGTCTCCGGGCGCGCCGCTCATCCAGCCGCCGCTGACGATATCGATCAAAAGAGGCGCGTTCCCAACGAGCGAGCCGTCCGCTTTCGTCGGCAAAAAGAGGTTCAGCTTGATTTCGCGACCGTCGACGACTTTGTAAACAACGTCCTTAACTTCTTGCGTCGCAAACGTTTCCGCCGACGCGTCTTGCGCCGACGCGACGCTCGCTCCCAACGCGATCGCTCCGAAAATCGCCGCTCCGACCGCGCTCATGCGTCCAACGCAACGTTTCCAATTCATTTGCAAACTCCTTAAAAAAACAGGAAAAATCGTTAAAACCGCAATTCTCGCCCAAAACTCGGCCCAAACCGCGCCTTAAAAATCGTTAATATCGTTAAAACCGCCAATCAAGCGAGGGATCGCTCCATTCGAACGATCCCTCGTCGTCGCGGCGTTTTTATCATCGTCTTACTAATCCTTCGTCGACTCGTCCGCCGATTCCTCGCTCCCCGACTTTTCGGCTCGCGACGTTTCTTCCGATTTTTCCCCCTCCACCCAAGACGCCGACTTTTCCGTTTCCATCGGTTTTTCCGACGGCGGCAAGTTTTTCGTTTTCGCCGTCCAAGAGGCGACGATCTCGCGCAACTCGTCGCCGGTCATCGTCTCTTTTTCGAGGAGCCGCGTCGCGACCTCGACGAGCAACTCTTTCCGCTCGACGAGAATTCGACGCGCTTTTTCGGCGGCTTCGTCGATCAACGCTCTCACCTCCCGATCGATTTCCCAAGCGGTTCGCTCGCCGTACTCGCGCCCGAAACTCCCGCCCGATTCAAGAAACGAGTCGTTCGCCGTCCGAAACGCGACCCGTCCGAGGCGACTCATTCCGTAAACGGTCGTCATCCGCCGAGCGATTTCGGTCGCCCGCTCCAAATCGTTTTGCGCGCCGGTCGACACGTCGCCGAAGATTAACTCCTCGGCGAGCGTTCCGGCGAGAAGCGTTTGCATGCGAGCGGCCAACTCGGCCCGCGTCGTCAAATACCGCTCGTCGTCCGGGCGCTGCCAAGTGTACCCAAGCGCCGCCAAACCGCGAGGAATAATCGAAATCTTGTGAACGGGATCGGCCCCGGGGACGGCGTCCGCCGTCAGCGCGTGCCCGCATTCGTGGTACGCGACGCGAATTTTCTCGGCCTCCGAGATGATGCCCCGTTTCTTTTCGAGCCCGGTCGCGACCCGCTCGATCGCCTCGCCGAACTCCTCCTTCGAAACGGCAAACTTCCCGGCGCGAGCGGCGAGCAACGCGGCTTCGTTCGTCAACGCGGCCAAATCGGCGCCGACGAAACCGGCGGTCAGCGTCGCAATCTCCCGCAAATCGAGCGTCGGATCGAGTTTAACGTTCTTCGCGTGAATCCGCAAAATCTCCTCGCGACCTTGCGCGTCCGGGCGGTCGACGAGAATCTGCCGGTCGAAACGTCCCGAACGGAGCAACGCCGAGTCGAGAATTTCCGGGCGGTTGGTCGCGGCCATCACGATCGTTCCGGAGTTCGTCCCGAAACCGTCCATCTCGACGAGAAGCGCGTTGAGCGTCTGTTCCCGCTCGTCGTGTCCGCCGCCGTAAACGCCGCCGGTTCGCGACTTGCCGAGCGCGTCCAACTCGTCGATAAAGACGATGCAAGGAGACGACTTCTCCGCCTGCTCGAACAAATCGCGAACTCGCGCCGCCCCGACGCCCGCGTAAAGCTCGACGAAATCGGAGCCGGAGAGGCTGAAAAACGGAACGCCCGCCTCTCCCGCGACCGCCTTCGCGAGGAGCGTTTTCCCAGTGCCCGGCGGCCCGACGAGGAGCGCGCCCTTCGGAATGCGTCCGCCGAGCGCTTGAAATTTTTCCGGCGTCCGCAAAAACTCGACGAACTCGCGCAGTTCCTCGAGCGCCTCGTCGACGCCCGCGACGTCGTTAAAGGTAACGTCGACGTCTTCCGGAGCGACCAAGACGCCCCGATTGCGCCCAAACGCGCCGACGCCCGCCCCCATTCGCCGCAAAAAATAAACAAAAAAGCCGATTAAAAGGAGCGTTGTTAGGAGCGACACTCCGTAATTTTGCATAAAACTGGGAGCCCCCTCCGCCGCAAAATCGGCGTAACCAGACTTCCTTAACAAATCGAAGAAGTAATCCGCGTCGACGTCGAGCCCTTGACGCCCGGAGTAAAAGTCGACTTTTTTCATCGGCTTTTTCGGCGGCTCCCCGTCGACGCTCTCGATCACCTCCCGCGTCGCGGTGCCGGAAATCTCGTGCGTTCCGACTCGGAGGTCGGCGAGTTCGGAATATCGAACCTTTTTCCGCTTCTTTCCGTCCCCCTCTTCGACGACGATAAACGGCGCGGTTTGCAACGCCTTTTCCGCCTTCGTCGACTCTTGCGATTTTTCTGTTTTTTCCGTCGCGGCGTTTTTTTTCGTTTCCGCCGACTTTTCCGGCTCGACCGTTTCCGGCGCCGACGCGTTTTCCGCGGTTTGAGTCCCTTGAGAAGTTTGCGTCGTCTCCGGCGAGCCTTTCTCAATCAACTCGATCAACTTTCCGATAGGAATTTCATAACGAGGAGGCGCGTACAGAGCGTTCACAAGGAAAATTAGAGAAAAAACAACGATTAAAACGCCCCAAAACGAGTTGTTTCCGTCGTCGTTCGAACGCGCGGCGGTGCCTCGACGCTCGAACGAGTCGAAATCATGTTTCCGTTCTCGACCTCGCTCGCGCTCGAACCGTTCGTTGTCGTCGGGCTTTCGAGCGGCGGTTTCGGCGAGAACGCGTTCGTCGTTCGCGGCGGGAATTCGCTCGTTTTCGTCGGACGCGACGGCGCCCTCGGGACGTTGGGGAAGATTCGTTTTCATCGTTCGTTAAACTTTTCGTTAGGCGACGGTTTTTCGGACGCTCTCCGGCGCCCGCGACGCCGGAACGCCGCCTTCGCCGCGTTCCGCTCTTAATAATAATACGTCAATGTAGATTAATAAAGACGTCGCGCCGCTAAAATAGAAAAAAAGGCGAAAAAACACGCGCTTTTTTCTCCGCCGCCTCCGCCAAAAACAGCCGCGGTTTTCGCACGTCGAACGGCGCGACCGCCGTCGCGCCGCCGAAAAGGCGCGCGAATCGTAAAATAATCGAACGGTAAAAAGCGAAAAAAGTCGACAAAAATGGGAAAAAATAAAAAATGTCGCGGTCGGGGGGCTGTTGTTTGTGGAAAAATCCGTTATAATCGGGGGTGTTTGAGTACGGAATCGCTCCGCTCTTCTTCTCGCCCCCTTCCGGCGCCGGTCGGGTTTTGGCGAGGCGAACGCGGACGCCGTCGACTAACTCGTCCGATTTCTCCGCCGCGTCCTTGCCGCCCGCTCGTCTCCAACGACGACGGTCGATTTCGAATCGAAACGCCGAGACGCGACGGCGGCGGAACGGAAGTCCTAAATCATCAGCAGTTTTCGAACGCTTTCCCTCGTTTTTCGTTCGTCGGTCGACGGCGAAACCTCGCGGGACTTCGAACCCACCTTAGGAAAGGCCAAAATAATGAGCTTTGACTTGACTCAATACGGCATTACCGTCTCCAAAGTTTTCCGCAACGCTTCCCCGGCTCAACTCTACGAAGACGCTCTCAAATATGAAAGCGCGGCGATCAGCTCGGCGGGCGCTTTGATGAACCTCTCCGGCAAGAAAACGGGCCGCTCCCCCAAGGACAAGCGCGTCGTTCGCAACCCGGAAAGCGAAAACGACATTTGGTGGGGTTCCGTCAACATTGAAATGCCGGACGCCGCGTTCCTCCAAAACCGCAGCCGCGCGATCGACTACCTGAACACCCGCGACCACCTCTACGTCGTCGACGCGTTCGGCGGTTGGGACAAAGAAAACCGCATTAAGGTCCGCATCGTTTGCGCCCGCGCCTACCACGCGCTCTTCATGCACAACATGCTCATCCGTCCGACCGAAGAAGAACTCGCCAACTTTGGCGAACCGGACTTCGTCGTCTTCAACGCCGGTCAATTCAAAGCCGACCCGACGACCGAATCCCTCACGACCCCGACGAGCGTCGACCTCTCCTTCGAACGTCGCGAATTCGTCATTCTCGGCACCGAATACGCCGGCGAAATGAAGAAGGGCGTCTTCACGATCATGAACTACCTCATGCCGAAAAAAGGCTTCCTCTCGATGCACTGCTCGGCGAACGAAGGTAAAGACGGCGACGTCTGCTTGTTCTTCGGTCTCTCCGGCACGGGCAAAACGACCCTTTCGACCGAACCGAACCGCAAGCTCATCGGCGACGACGAACACTATTGGACGAACGAAGGCGTCGTCAACATCGAAGGCGGTTGCTACGCGAAGTGCATCAACCTGAAAGCCGAAAGCGAACCGGAAATCTACA
The DNA here is from genome assembly GCA_017559825.1 of Thermoguttaceae bacterium. Lineage (GTDB taxonomy): Bacteria > Planctomycetota > Planctomycetia > Pirellulales > Thermoguttaceae > RUG369. Next base: position 15,947 of record JAFYQR010000151.1, read on the forward strand.
ACGCCATTAAATTCGGCACGGTTCTCGAAAACGTCGTTTACGACGAAAAATCGCACGAAGTCGACTTCGCGTCCGACGCCATCACGGAAAACACCCGCGCGTCGTACCCGATCAACTACATCGAAAACATTAAAGAACCCTGCCAAGGCGGCCATCCGAAGAACATTGTCTTCCTCACCTGCGACGCCTTCGGCGTTCTCCCGCCGGTCAGCCGTCTGACCCCGGAACAAGCCGGTTACTACTTCATCAGCGGTTACACCGCTAAAGTCGCCGGAACCGAAGTCGGCGTTACCGAACCGCAACCGACCTTCTCCGCCTGCTTCGGCGAAGCCTTCCTCGTTTGGCACCCGATGAAATACGCCGAACTCCTCGCCGAAAATATGAACAAATACGGCTCCAAAGTTTGGCTCGTCAACACCGGTTGGGCCGGCGGTTCGGCCGCGAGCGGCGCGAAACGTATGTCGATCAAATTCACCCGCGCTATCGTCGACGCGATCCACAGCGGCGAACTCGAAAAAGCCGAATTCGTTACCGACGAAATCTTCGGTTTGGCCGTTCCGACGACCTGCCCGAACGTCCCGAGCGAAGTTCTCGTTCCGGAAAGCAGCTGGGCCGACAAAGCCGCTTACAAAGAAACCGCGACCAATCTCGCCGCGGCGTTCCACAAGAACTTCGCGAAGTTCGCCGACC
>JAFYQR010000152.1 GCA_017559825.1 Thermoguttaceae bacterium
CGCTCCGCGCTCTTCGAAATCGGCGCGCTCCAACGCTCGCGAGCCCCAATCGAACGCCGCCTTCGCGTTCGGCGCGACGCCGAGTCCGTGTCGAAACGCTCGCGCGAGCCCCGTTTGAGCGTTCGGGTCGCCCGCTTCCGCCGCTCGCTTTCGAAGTTCGAACGCGCGTCGCCAATCGCGTTCGACGCCGCGTCCGTCTTCGTAAAGCCGCGCCGCCGCCTCGAACGCCGAAAAATCGCCCGCGTCGACAAGGGTCTGCAAACGGAGCGCCTCGGAGCGCCGACGAGCCGCGTCGGAATCCTCCGACGTTTCGAAAAAATTTCCGGAATCGTTCATTATTTCATTTCGGCGTCGCGAAACGTCGAGCGAAAAACGGTGAAAAAACAACGCGGCGTTCGGCGACCGTTCGCTCGCGGCGGCGACGGGGCCGAAAACGCCGTCAAATCACGTCCAAAGTTTGCGATCGAGCGCGCGGTACCCGATCGCTTCGAAGAGGTGCGGCGTTTCGATTCTTTCCGCGCCTTCCAAGTCGGCGATCGTGCGGGCGACGCGCAAAATCTTGTCGTGCGCTCGGGCCGAAAAGCCGAATTCGTTCATCGCCGACTCGAGAACGGAGCGGCCGGCGTCGTCGAGTCGCGCCCAACGTTCGAGTTCGCGGCGGCGCATTTCGGAGTTCGTTCGAATCGCCGAACCCGCGTATCGCTCGGCTTGAATCGCTCGCGCTTTCAAGACTTGCTCGCGAATTTCGGCGCTCGTCGTTCGAGGCGCTTCGGAGGAAAGCTCGAGGTACGAGACCGGCGGCGTCTCGATGTGAATATCGATTCGGTCGAGGAGCGGGCCGCTAACTCGCGCCATATATTTTTCGATTTGCCCGACCGAGCAGCGGCAAGCGCGGCGCGGGTCGTTGCGGTACCCGCACGGGCACGGGTTCATCGCCGCGATTAGAACGAAACGCGCCGGGAACGTCTCCGAACGAGCGGCGCGGGAAATCGTCGCCTTGCCGTCTTCGAGCGGTTGGCGCATCGCTTCGAGCGTCGAGCGGCGGAACTCGGGGAGTTCGTCGAGGAAAAGAACGCCGTTGTGCGCCAAGCTGATTTCGCCGGGCGTCGGACGGGCGCCGCCTCCGACGAGACCGGGCGCGCTGATCGAGTGGTGCGGCTCGCGGAAGGGGCGCGTCGCGACGAGGGGCGACTCGCCGTCCAATTTTCCGACCGCGCTGTAAATTTGCGTCGTTTCTAGCGCTTCGTCGAGCGTCGGCGGCGGCAGAATCGTCGGAACGCGCTTCGCGAGCATCGTTTTTCCGGTTCCGGGCGGCCCGATCATCAACATATTATGCGCGCCCGCCGCCGCGACGGTCGCCGCTCGTTTCGCGCTTTCTTGGCCGAGGACGTCGGCGAAATCGACGTCGTACCGCGAGAGCCGCTCGAAAAGCGCGGCCGAAAGACCGCCTTTCGGTTCGATTTCGAGCTCGCCGCTTAAAAAGCCGACCGCGTCGTTCAAGCGGGAGATCGGGATCGCGTCGATTCCCTCGACGATAGCCGCCTCGCTCGCGTTCGCCGCTGGAACGAGGATTCCGCGGAGCCCCGCTTGCAACGCCGCTCGCGCCGACGCCAAGACGCCTCGGCAAGGCCGCGCGGAGCCGTCGAGCGCCAACTCGCCGACGACCGCGTAATCGGCCAAACGCTCCGGAGGAAACTGGCCCGACGCCGCGAGCTCGCCGAGCGAAATCGGCAGGTCGAACGAAGCCGCGTGTTTCGGGAGGTCGGCGGGCGCCAAATTAACGACGACGTCGCCCGCCGGAACGCCGAATCCGCCGTTCGCGATCGCCAATTTGACGCGAAACGCGCTTTCGCGAACGACCGTCTCGGCGAGTCCGACGATCGTCGTTTTTCCCTCGTCTTCCTTGCTCTTGGCGACGCCGCGTCCGGCGACGTCGACCTCGACTTCGACCGGAATCGCCGAAACGCCTTGGAGCGAAAACGTTTTCACTTTAATTAACATAACGGCGATCCTCGCGGAAAGATTTTCGTCGCGCGGCGTTTTATCCGAAACGTTCGGCGAACGGCGAGCGCCCGACGCCAACGAGAAAAAACGCGGCGAAACGAAAACGACGACTCTAATTTTGCGTTTCCGGCGTTTCTTGCGCGTCGGCCGCTTGTTCGAAAACGCCGAATTTGCGGAAACGTTGGTAACGCTCTTCGACGAGTCGTTCGACCGGAATTTTCGTCAACTCGCGCAGTTGCGTCCGCAGATATTGCTTCATGCGCAATCCGGCCAAGCGACAGTCGCGATGCGCGCCGCCGAGCGGCTCCTCGATCACGTCGTCGACGACGCCGAATTTGAGGAGGTCTTTCGACGTGAATTTGAGCGCCTCGGCCGCTTTATCCTTATGTTCGCCGCTTTTCCAAAGGATGCCCGCGCACCCTTCCGGGCTGATGACGCTGTAATACGAGAACTCCATCATCGCGACGCGGTCGCCGACGGCGATTCCGATGGCGCCGCCGCTCCCGCCCTCGCCGATGACGACCGCGACGATCGGCGTCGGAAGAGTCGCCATCTCGAACATCGATTCGGCGATCGTCTGCGCGACGCCGCGTTCCTCCGAGGCGACTCCGGGATAAGCGCCGGGCGTGTCGACGAAGCAAATCACCGGGAGCCCGAACTTCGCCGCCATCCGCATCTTCGCTATCGCTTTGCGGTAACCTTCCGGGTGAGCGCAGCCGAAGTTGCATTGGATTCGCTCCTTCGAGTCGCGTCCCTTTTGGTGCCCGATCACCATTACCTTGAACTCGTCGAGCTTCGCCCAACCGACGCGGATCGCTCGGTCGTCGCCGAACGTTTTGTCGCCGTGCAACTCGACGAATTCGTCGAACACAAGGTCGATGTAGTCGAGCGTTTGCGGACGCTCCGGATGCCGAGCGACCTCAACCGTTTCCCAAGCGTTCAGATTCGCGTAAACTTTTTTCGTCAACTCGGCCAAACCGAGGCGCAGGCGCTGCACCTCCTCTTGGATTTCCGGCGAGTTGGCGGTTTTGCGCAACGCTTCGAGGCGCGCCTCCATTTCGGCGATCGGACGTTCGAACGAAAGGCGTTGTTCGGCGGGCGGCATGGACTGTCTCCGAGAAACTAAAATATAAGGAACGCCGAAACAACTAGCAAAGGCGCTTCGAGGCGTTTGGGTTTGGGGAAAACGGGCGAAACGCGACGTTTGCGCCGCGGCGTTTTTTTCGTTTTTCTTTCGCGTCGGCGTTCCGCGAGGCGCCGATTTAACTTTTTTGGAAAAAACAAAGAAAAAAAGGCGGATTTTTAGCGTCGGAACGTTTTTTTTAACGTCCTAAAGAATATAGGAGGCGTTTTGACGACGCGACGCGCCGCCGGCGAAAAAATGGGGAGCGAAAAACAAGCGCGAGGGGAAGTTTGCGCGCCGATTTTGGCGGGTTCGACGCTCTCCGCGGTCGGCGCGCTCGACGGAACCGTCCAAAAAACGCCAACCTAACGTTAAATATATACGGAGGAAAGGCGCGACGTCAAGAAGCGATTTGGAAATTTTAAAGAAAAAGACGCGTTTTTCGAGCAAGAAAAAAAGGAAGACGGCAACGTTAAACGTAAAGCTCTCCGACGCGAGCGGCGCAAACGGCGCGGATTCGCGTTTTCGAAGTCAAAGGAGAGAGTCGGCGAGAAATAAAAAAATTGGGCCGACAGGCGAAAATAAGAAGTTTGGGATAACGACAATGGTTAAATCGATCGCAAAGCCGATCAAACGCGTCGACATGGAGTTCGCGAACGTCCGTCGCGAACGCGTCGCGTTTGATTTTGACGAGAAATTCGACGATCCTCGCGAATCGTCGAACGGAACGGTCGCGGCGTCGCGTTCCGTATTTTCGCGCGAAGAAGAAAAAATGAAGGAAGAGATTTATCGAGAGTTTTGCCGCGGCGTCTCCGTCAAAGATTTGGCGCAAAAGTTCGGGCGAGCCGTCGCGTCGATTTATCGTGCGGTCGGAGCGCGGCGAGCCGAGAAAATTTTCGCTCTTTCGCTCGAGTACGTCGCCAGTCCGGAGTTCGAAACCGCGACGACGGCCAAAGCGGAGCGGACGTTTCGCGTTTTCGACGAGAAAAAAAGCGAAAAGAGCGAGAAATCCGACGGCGAAACGACGAGCGTTCGAATCGACCGCGCTTCGAAAATCATGTCGAAAGGCGGTTCGGCGAAAGTCGCGACGCCGGTCGACGCGGCGTATTGGGCGCGGCTCGACGACTCGCCGCTTTTGAGCGCCGCCGAGGAAGCGTTTTTGTTCCGAAAGTTCAACTTCCTCAAATACAAAGCGGCCAAACTGCGCGAAACGCTCGACCCGAAGAAGCCGAAAATGAGCGTGATGGACGAGATCGAACGCCTTTGGGACGAAGCGGTCGCGACGAAAAAACGCTTGATTTCGGCGAACTTGCGACTCGTCGTGTCGGTCGCGAAAAAGTACGGGCCCGGCGCGCTCGTTTCGTTCAACGAGTTGGTTAGCGACGGCAACGTGTCGCTGATGAAAGCCGTCGAAAAGTTCGACTACACGACCGGCAATCGGTTCAGCACCTACGCGACGTGGGCGCTTTACCGCAATTTCGCTCGCACGATTCCGGACGAACGAAAGCGCGTCGAGCGATTCCGACCCGGCGACGTTTCGCTCTTGGAGCTGAAGCAAGACTACCGCACGTCGCCTCGGCAAGCGGAACGCGCCTACGCCGAGCAAACGTCGCAGGTGAAACGGTTTATGAACGAACTGAACGACCGCGAGCGGAAAATCGTCGAAATGCGGTACGGTTTCGGCTCCGTCGACTCGAAGCCGCAAACGCTGCGGCAAGTCGGCAAAAATATGGGCGTTACGAAGGAGCGCGTTCGGCAAATCGAGATGCGCGCGCTCGAAAAACTTCGCAGAATCGCGGAGGAGGAAAAAATGGAGATTCCGGAGTTTTACTAAACCGCGTTTTGGTGAAAAACGAGGAAAACCGTCGGTTGGTCGCCGGGTAAAACGTTGAGAATCGAGAGACGAACGCGTCGTCGTCCGTTTAGGGCGTCGGCGCGTTTTCTCGTTTCTTGTTGAGAACGCGGAGGTTTCGAGGGCGATTAGCGCCGAGCGTTTTGCGCCGCCGCCTTAACCGCCGCCGCGAAGTAAAAGGAGCCGACCGCGCACAGGACTTCGTTCGGACGAGGCGCTCGAGCGAAGTAGTCGGCGAGGTAGGCGCGGAAATCCGGGACGACGCGAATTTTGCGCCGCGTTGGATCGTCCTCCGCGAAGCCTTCTTCCAAAACGCTTTCCGCGACGCGAATGAGCTCGTCGATCGGAAGGGCGCGAGGTTCTTGCGAGCGTTCGGTGAGAAGGATTTCGTCGACGAACGGCGCCGCTTCGGCCAGCATGCCGCGAACGTCCTTGCCGACCGTCGACGCGAAAAGAATCTTGATTTTGCGGTTTGGGAAGCGTTCGAGAGCCGCTTGAACGAACGCCGCGACCGAAGCGCGGTTGTGCGCTCCGTCGACGTACGCCGCCGGCGACTGCGAGACTTGCTCGAAACGGCAGGGCAAAACGATTTGCGTCGCGGCTTGGCGGAGCGTTTCCGGCGAAAAAGCGGGCGCGCTCGGCTCGAGAACGTCCAAAATTTTCAGCGCGATTTCAAAGTTCCAGCGTCGCGAGTCGTCGAACGGCGGCGACGGAAGCGTCGCGACTTCAAGACTTATCGATTCTACTTGATGAAAGGGCGCGTCAAATTCTTCCGCTCGGCGGCGAACGACGGCGCGAATCGCTTCGACGTCGGCGTCGGAAATCGTCGTTTCCGGTTCGATCGAACGAGCGGCGGCGGAGCCGGGGAGCCGAACGACTCGAGCGTTCAATAGTTGCGAAAACCCGACGCCGCAAACGACCGGCGCGGACGACTTTATAATGCCCGCTTTTTCGCCGGCAATTTCTTCGAGCGTCGAGCCGAGAACGTCGCAATGGTCGTAGCTGACGCTCGTAATCGCGCAGACGTCGGCGTCGCAAACGTTCGTCGCGTCGAACTTTCCGCCGAGCCCGACTTCGAGAATCGCGACGTCGACTTCGGCGCGAGCGAACAACACGAGCGCGACGACAAGCGACCATTCGAAAAACGTCAACGGGCGGGAGTCGCCGCGTTCCTTTTCAAAACGCGCGTAAAGGCGGGCGAGTTCGAGGAGCGTCTCCGCGAAAAACGTTTTGCCGCAGCGCTTTCCGTTGATTTGAAAACGTTCGGTCAACTCTTCGATATGCGGCGACGTGAAGAGCCCGACGCGGCGGCCTCGGGCGCGAAGGAGCGCGTCGAGCGAAGCGCAAACCGTTCCTTTTCCTTTGGTTCCGGCGACATGGACGATTTTGAAATTCTTTTCCGGATTCCCGAGAAACGCGAGGAAGTCTTTTAACCGCAAAAGGTTGGCGCGCATTTCCTCGTAGGGGATTTTGCGAAACGTTTCGTAATTTGTGCGTTTGTAAAGAAAGTCGAGAGCGCGGCGGTAGAGGTCGTTTTCTTTGGCGGACATCGCGAAAATAGGGCTGGCGCGTCGAAAAGCGGGAAAAGTCAAACGGTTAAATATAATCGGTTAAACGACCGACTTTTAGACAAACTGCCGAAGCGGGGCAAACGGCCGGCTTTGCGCAAACTGCGGACTCCGAATAAGCGGTCGGGTTTAGGCAAACTGGCGAGATTAATTGAACGACCGACGCCGCGACGCTCGGTTCGCGTCGCGACGTCGAGACAAAAGCGCCCTATCCGTCGAGCGGTTTGCGATGAAACGCTCGACGGCGGGAACGCTATGTCGTTAAATAAAACGGTTAAGCGACGCGGGGCCGCTTTCGCCGTTTTACGCTCAGCTTTGGAGCGGTTTCGTCATGCGCATCGGGTCGAGACCTTCGGCGAGTTGATCCGGCGGAAGAATTTCTTTTTCTTCGCAGAGTTGACGGATCGTTTTGCCGGTTTTGAAGGCTTCTTTCGCGAGCGCGGCGGCTTTTTCGTACCCGATGTACGGGTTGAGGCCGGTAACGATCGAGAGGCTTTGTTCGACGGCGGCCATGCATTTTTCGCGGTTGGCTTGGATGTCTTCGAGGCACTTGTCGGCGAAGACGTCGGCGCCGCCGGCCAAAATGCGGACGGATTCGAGCGCGGCGTCGGCCATAACCGGCATCAAAATGTTAAGTTGGAATTGACCGCCCGAAACGCCGGAGAGACCGAGCGTCGTGTCGTTCCCGACGACCTTCGCCGCGAGTTGCATAACGCTTTCGCAAACGACCGGATTGACTTTGCCCGGCATGATCGAGCTGCCCGGTTGGAGGTCTTTGAGGATGATTTCGTAGTAGCCGCAGCGCGGGCCGGAGCCGAGCCAACGGATGTTGTTCGCGACGTTCGAAAGGGTCGTAGCGACCGCTTTGAGGAGCGAGTGCGCGGCGACGAGACCGTCGCGTTGGGCGTTCGCTTCGAAGTGGTCGGCGGCTTCGCGGAAGGCGATTCCGGTTTCTTTTTCGAGGATCGCGGCGACGGTGGAGCCGAATTTCGGGTCGCAGTTGATGCCGCTGCCGACGGCGGTGCCGCCGCACGGGAGTTCGCAAACTTGTTCGATCGCGAGGTGGCAGCGTTCGATCGCGAGTTCGAATTGACGGGCGAAACCGCCGAATTCTTGACCGAGGGTCAACGGGGTCGCGTCGGCCAAGTGGGTGCGGCCGATTTTGAGGACGTCTTGCCATTCGGCGGATTGACGTTTGAGAATCGCGAGGCATTTTTCGAGCGCCGGAATGAGGCGTTCTTTAATGGCGACCGCGACCGCGACGTGAATCGCCGTCGGGAAGGAGTCGTTCGTCGATTGACCGCAGTTGACGTGGTCGTTCGGGTGAATCGGTTTTTCTTGCGAGAAGCGGTCGTAACCGGCGAGTTCGAGCGCGCGGTTCGAGATGACTTCGTTCGCGTTCATGTTCGACGAGGTGCCGGAACCGGTTTGGTAAACGTCGATCGGGAATTCGGCGTCGAGTTTGCCGTCGGCGACTTCGCGAGCGGCTTGGTACAACGCTTCGAGTTCTTTTTCACCGAGCGGAGCGCGACCTTTCGTCAAGCGGCCGAGTTGGGCGTTCGCTTGAGCGGCGGCCCATTTGAAGAGGCCGATCGCGTGGATCAGTTCCGGAGCGATGCGCGAACCGGAAACCGGGAAGTTTTCGACGGCGCGTTGCGTTTGCGCTCCGTAATAAGCGTCGTGAGGAAGGCGGACTTCGCCCATCGTGTCGCGTTCGACTCGGTATTCGGACATTTATGGTCTCCTTGGAGAGATAAAATGAGGTAAATAGGTGAAAAACGTAAGCCGGCGCGTTCGGGCGGCGAAAAGTCGGCGTTCGAGGCGCGGCGTCGGGGCGTCGGCTCGCAACGGCCCGACGCTACCGTCCATTATACGCCTTTTTTGAAAAGCGACAAGAGGACGGCGGCGGTTCGAACGGCGTTCCAAGGCGAAAAAACGCTTGAAAACGCGTTATTTAGGCAAAATAGAGGATATAGGAAAGGGGCCTGCGGGGAAACGTCGCCGTCGCGAGAGCGAACGACCGGGAAAGCAAGCCGACGGCGAACGGCGATTTTGTCAATATATATATTAGTAACGGGCAAAACAAACGGTTCGGCGTTTATTCGGCGGCGAGCGTCGGCGGGGCGGGCCAACGGTAAACGCGGACGTCGAAGCCTTCGAAGCGGTCGACGAGGAAGCCGGCGTCGAGCGTCGCGGTCGCGTCGTCTTCGAAGAGGCGTTCGCCGGGAATTTTAGCGTCGCTCGGCGCGGTCGCGGAGAAGTCGAAGCGGACTTCGACCGGCTTCGGGGACGCGTTGACGGCGATAACGGTAACCTCGCCGCCTGAAATTTTCAGGAGCGAAACGATCGACGGGCCGCCGAGCGGGTCGAGTTTCGGGCCGCTCAAAACGGTCGTCGACGGCTGCAATTCCGGGCGCGTCCGCTCGACGAGAACCGTTTGGAGGGACGCGATTCGCTTCGAGACGGTCGTTAAGTTTGCCCAAACTTCCGGGTTTGCGCAGCTTCCGTAATTCGGCAAATTTCGCTCCGGTTCGACTTGGTCGCCGTACGTATACCAAACAATCCCGTTCGCTCCGGCGGCGAGCGCGGCGAAACTGGTCGCGTTCAGCTCGCGGAACGTTGGGAAACGCGTCCAACCCCAACCTTTGAACGACTGCAAAATCGGCCAAATCGCTTTCGGGCCGTCTCCGGCGAGCGCGGCGTCGCGGCGGCAAATTCGCATATCGCGGAGCGTCGCGGCGACGGAGCGTTCGCCCCATTCCGGCTCGTCGCGGCGGAACGGGTAAATTTCCGGCAAAAACGCGTCCGTTCCGTCGGCGTAAAGGAGGTAGCTGGAAACTTCCGGCGCCGCGACGACGTCCGCTTGCGTCGAAAGGCGGGTCGGGTCGACGGCGCGGAGGGAGTCGCTCCGGTCGCGGAGTTCCTCGGGAGTGAAATACATCGCTGTGTCGTCGCCGACGTACCAAGCGAGAATCGCCGGGGAATGTCGCTCGACGTCGAGAAGGCGTTCGTCCGGGCCGTCGACGCCGACCCAAAGTTTGAAGCCGCGTTTCTCCGCCGCTTGGAGGAACGCGTCCGTCCGACCGTCGAAATAAGATTGCGCGAAATTGAATCCGGCGGCCTTTAAGTCGGCGAAGGCTTTGTCCAAGTCGAAACCGTTCGACGGATAGGGCGAGACCCCGTATACGCCGATCGGGAAGAACGGAACGCCGTCGATTAGCGTCGTTCCGTCGTCGCGGAGCGTATAACGCGGCGTCGTCGGAGCGTCGCCGACGAAGAAAAATTTGCGCGCGGCGACCGTGTTTCCGCCGACGTCGGCGATTTCGACGCGAACCGAATGAAGGCCCGGCGACCAAGGCGCGTTTTCCGGCGGCGTCAGCGAAAGGCGCGAAGCGGCGAAGTCGACGCTCAAACGGGGCGCGGTTGCGGCGGCGTCGGCGGAATTTGCGTTAAGTTGGGGGGCTTGAGACGGTTGGGCAAAGTCGGCGATTTCGGTTTCGTCGACGGCGACGCGCAACGTCGACCAACGGAGCGGAGACGCGTCGTCGAGTCGGAGTTCGACGGCGGCGCTCGCGTCGCGGGACGGGGCGGCGAATCGGCCGACGACGCTAACTTTCGGCGCTTGGTCGTCGCCGCCGACGCGGAAACGGTCGTCGACGCGGTCGCCGATTAAAACGGAGCGGAGCGTCGGGACGGCGGTTCCGTCGGCGGTCGGGACGAGCGTCGCTTTATATCGGAAGAACGGCGCGTCGACGGCGAACGGCGACTTGAAAAAGGTCGCGGCGGTTCCGTCCGGGCCGACGAACTCGCCGAAGTCGCCGGGGATTTGGGGGAGTTGGGAAGATTGGGGAGAATCGGGGATTTCCGGAGCGGTCGCGATTTGGAAACGAACGACGGTTCCGGCGGGCGCGTCGGCGTCCCAAGAAACCCGGGCGCCGCGACCGGGGAAGATTTCCGAAACAAACTCGCCCGAACGGCGGAACGGCGCGTCGGAGTCGACCGGCGTCTCGAACTCGACGGAGCGAATCGCGACCCAATCGCCGAGCGCGAGGTCGGGAATATCGAACCCGAGCCGAATCGCGAACGCCGCCGCGTCGTTCGGAACGCGACCGGAAAAAGCGCGAGAGCCGAAAAAGTCGCCGACGCCCGCCGCGAAGAGGAACGGCGTTTCGCCGCAAGGCTCGCCGTCGGCGTCGAACCAAAGAACGGCGCAACCCTTCCAAGTCGCGTCGTCGGTTCCGGCCAACGCGGTTTTCGACGCCCGCGCCGCGACGCGAACGACGAATTCGCCGCCGGACGCGCCCTCCGGCAAGGGGCGCCGAACGCTCGTCGCGTTCCAAGCGGTATCCGCGTCCTCCGGATCGTCCGGATTCGTCGTTTTACGAGCGACGACGAGCGCCGGAGCGCCTTCGAACTCGGCGCCGACTTCGACCGAAAGCGCGTCGCGGTAATTCCCGATTTCCGACCAAGCGTCCGGCGAGTTGAAACGGTCGACGAGCGCGATCGGGCCGGAGCGCGACGGTTGCGCGACGCCGTTCGGGAAGTCGACGTTGAACGGCGCGTAAACGCCGCCCGCGAAAAGCGGAATCGGCGAAAGCGCCGCCAAAAGCGCCGAAACGGCGGCGGCGCGTTTATTTAGCGTTGGGAAACGGCGTTTCGAACGGTCGAGCGTCGGCATAGCGCGGCTCCTTGACGGTTTTGGGCGGTTGCGGCGTTTAAAACGGGCGGTTTATGTAAATTAGGGTAACGTCGCGGCGGAAGGGCGAGCGTTAAAACGCCTTTTTGCGACCGACGGCGGTCATAATCTTCGCGACCAAGCGCGCCGCGACGAACTCGGTAACGACGTTGCGACCGCCGAGGGGCGCCGTCTCGACGACGTCCGCGCCGACGACGTTTTTCGCCGCGACGACCGCTTGTATAAAGCGAACGACTTGACGCCAAGTAAGCCCGCCCGGTTCCGGCGTTCCGACGCCCGGAGCGACCGCCGGGTCGAACGCGTCCATATCGACGCTGATGTAAACGTTTTTCGTCAAACGGGTCAACGCTTTTTCAACGCAGCCGTCGAAATCGTCTTCCAGCATCGTCGGCGTCAAGAAGTTTTCGACTTGTTTCGGGAAACGCTCCAAATCTTCCTCCGAAAAACTGCGGATTCCGACCTGAACGACCGCGTCGACCGAGTCGAGGGCCCGCGCCATCGCCGAGGCGTGCGAGTCGCGCCCGCCGGGCTCGTAAGCGTCGCGGAGGTCGCTGTGCGCGTCGAATTGGATAACGCTCAAATCGTCGTATTTTTCCGCAGCGACGCGAAGGATCGGGCCGGTGATCGAGTGGTCGCCGCCGAGCGAAATCGGGAAACGGTCGGGGCGGAAGAGGTCGAGACGGCGGACGGTTTCCTCGATGCGTTCCATTTCTTCGCGGGGCGTTTCCGCGGCGGGTATCGGGGCGCAGGTGTAAACGCCGCGCTTATAAAACGGGTAAAACGTCTCTTCGTCGATATACTCCATTTGGTCGGAGACGTCGAGAATCGCGTCCGGGCCCTCCGAGGCTCCGGGGCCGAAACTGACGGCTCCTTCGTAAGGAATCGGAAGAATGTGAAAATAGGAAGTTTCCGGCGCGCAAAGTTCCGGTTCGAGTTTCAAAAACGTTTTTTTCATCGGAAGCGATTCGAGTTGGACGCGACGACGGGCGGCGCGAAAGCGAAAATCGCAAGCGGAACCCGACGGCGTTTAAGCGTTATTAATATATTGTCAGAAACCGGCGAAATCGCGCCGATTTGCTCTCGATTATACGGCGCTCGCGCGGCGGTTGCAAGCGGGGCGAGAAGAACGACGGCGCTTTTCCGGAAGAAATCGACGCGACCGGGGGCCTTTCGAACGGAATAACTCGTCGGAGGAAAATTTTGAGAAAAATTTCGGTTCCGCTCTTTACAAGGGTGGAGTTTGCGTTATAATCCTAGGCAGAGTAGCCGAAGTGGCGGAACTGGCAGACGCGCTAGGTTCAGGTCCTAGTCCTCGTAACTGGGGGTGGAGGTTCGAGTCCTCTCTTCGGCATTCGTTCAAGAGTTCGTTTTCGCAACGAACTCTTTTTTTATTTCTTGCCGACGGTTCGAAAGGACTTATCGGCGGCTTGAAGCGGATTGGGGATCGGCGGCGGTTCGAAACGACGCTCGAAAGGGCGGTCGCGAAATTTTGCGACGGTAAAAACGACGTCGCGAACGAATTTTGAGCGGCGAAAACGCGGCGCGGCGACGTCCCCCCCTTTTTTTTCGCGCTTGCCCGGATACAATGAAAACGACGATTTTGCGGGAAGCGAACGTTTCGCGGAACGAAAGTCGATTTTTGTTTGTTTTATTTCCCGTTGTTTTGGAAACGTTCGAGCGAGCGTTCAAATCGTTGAGCGGCGGTCGAGCGGAGGCGTTTTGCGATGATCGATTTTAAGAAAAATTGCGATTTCCTCGTCGGGATCGACTCCGACGGTTGCGCGTTCGACACGATGGAGCTGAAACACAAGGAGTGCTTCGTTCCGAATATTATCGAACATTGGGGCTTGAAGGGCGTCAGCAAGTACGCTCGCGAGGCGGCGGAGTTCGTCAATCTTTACTCGAAGACGCGCGGAATCAACCGTTTTCCTGCGTTGGTCGAGGTTTTCCGCCTCTTGAACGAGCGTCCGGAAGTCGCGAGCCGCGGCGTTTCGATCGAGATTCCGCAAGTTTTGGTCGACTGGATGAACGCCGAAACGAAGTTGGGGAACGTCGCGCTGACCGAATACGTCGAGAAAACGGGCGATCCGCTGATGAAGAAAACGCTCGCTTGGTCGATCGCGGTCAACGAAACGATCGACCGTATCGTCGGCGAGGGCGTGCCGCCGTTCCCGAAAGTCGCGGATTCGCTGCGCAAATTGCAAGGGAAGGCGGACGTGTTGGTCGTCTCCGCGACGCCGCAAGCCGCGTTAATTAAGGAATGGGAAAACCAAGGGTTGCTTCCGCTCGCGCAAGCGATCTGCGGGCAAGAAATCGGAACCAAGAAAGAGTCGTTGGCGTTCGCGAAGTTGTATCCGAAGAACCGAACGCTGATGATCGGCGACGCTCCGGGCGACTATAAGGCGGCGTTGGCGAACGACGCGCTCTTCTATCCGATCAATCCGGGCGCCGAAGAGGCGAGCTGGGAGCGTTTTTACGACGAAGCGATCGACAAGTTCCTCAACGAAGAGTTCGCCGGCGCGTACCAACAAGCGTTGCTCGACGAGTTCGACGCTTGCTTGCCGGTTTTGCCGCCTTGGAAGCGTTGAGCGCGACGGCGAAAAGTTTGAAACGACGAAGCGAAAACGACGCCGAAACGAAAGTAATATTAGGTTTCGGCGTCGAAAACGACGTTTCGAAAGAAACCTGATTTCGGCGCGATAATTTAAAATAACGAGCGAAAAAACGACGGCGACGAGAGGAGGCGCGGCGAATGAAATGTCCGTTTTGTCGATGCGACAACGACCGAGTGATCGAAACGAGAACGAGCGACGACGGTTTTCTCATCCGGCGGCGGCGAGCGTGTCAGTCGTGCGGAAGACGATACACGACTTACGAGCGAATGGAAATCGTAACCGTTCGCGTCGTCAAACGAGACGGAACGCGCGTGCCGTTCGATCGCGATAAGTTCCGACAGGGCGTCGAGCGCGCTTGTTGGAAGCGGCCGGTGCGCGAAGCGCAAATTTCGGAGCTGGTCGCTTCGGTGGAAACGGCGCTCGAAGGCGAAACGGAGGTTTCGACGCAACGCATCGGCGAGCTGGCGATGGAGCACTTGCGAAAACTCGATGAAATCGCGTATATTCGATTTGCGAGCGTTTATCAAGACTTCGCCAACGTGCAAGATTTCGCCAAAGCTCTGCAGTCGATGACGAGCGAAAACTCGGGAGCTGCGGACGGCTCGCGAGCGGACGTGGGCGGCGAATGATTTCGACTGGCGAAACGCGGTGAAATAGGAAGAAAACGCGTTTGAGCAAAGTTGCGTAAAAAAGGAGGACGGCGCCGGTCGTCGCGACGACTTTTTCTTGCGAAACGTCGTTTTTGACGAGATTCGGAGTCGTTTTTTTGGAAATCGTCTTTAAAATAAGGACGGCGGGACGTCGATAGGGCTCGACGCCGCAAAGGAAGCGCGTTTTAGGAGGACGACGATGGGCAAACTTGACGCTTTTAAAGAAATCGTTCGAGCGAACGCGCCGACGTCGACGTTGACGTGGCTGCGCCTGGGCGGTCCGATCGAGTATTTGGCGGAGCCGCGTTCCGAAGAGGAGCTCGTCGGCCTGTTGAAGGCGTGCCGCGAAGACGGCGTGCGCGCTCGCGTTTTGGGAGACGGTTCGAATCTGCTCGTTTCGGACGTCGGCGCGCCCGGCTTGGCGATTCGGCTCGCGGCGCCTGTTTTTTGCAATATCGAGATCGACGCGCCTTTCGTCGTCGCGGGCGGCGGCGCGAAGGTCGGACGCTTGACGACCGCGACCGCGACCGCCGGATTGGCCGGGCTCGAAGGGTTGATCGGGATTCCCGGGACGGTCGGCGCCGGCGTCGCTCGGAACGCGTCGACGAACGACGCGTCGTTCGAGGAATACGTCGAATCGGCCCGCGTCGCGTATTTTAGCGGCGAAATCGCCGAGCTTTCGAAAAGCGACGTCGTTTTTGGCGACGGCGTCAGCTCGTTGGAAAACGCGATCGTTTTGTCGGCGAAATTCCGTTTGACGCCGGAAAATCCGGAGGAATTGGCGAAGCGCCTGCAAAAAATTTGGATTGTTCGCAAGCAAACGACGCCGGACGCGACCGAAGGGTGCGCGCGGATGTTCAAGAATCCGCGGGGACAGCGGGCGGCCGACTTGATCGCCGACGCCGGGTTTCGAGGCGCGCGAATCGGCGGCGCCGTCGTCAGCGAACGCAACCCGAACTTCGTCGAAGCGTCGGAAGGGTGCGCGAGCGAGGACGTCAAGCGGCTTCTCAACTTGATTCAAACGCAGGCGCGGGAGCGGCTGGGGGTTGAGTTGGAACGCGAATTGGAGATTTGGTAGAAATAGGCAAGATGGGCGACGTTTCGCTTCCGCGTTGGACGGCGAGCGGCGTCGAATTTTGAATGAAACCGTCGAAGGTTGAAAAATGAGCGGAAACGTTGTTTTAAAAACGTCGATTCCCGGAATGACCGCGAAAAGCGGCAAAGTGCGGGACGTTTACGATTTTGGCGATCAAATTTTGCTGGTCAGCACCGACCGCGTCAGCGCGTTCGACTGGATTTTGCCGAGCGGCATTCCGGATAAAGGGAAGACGCTCAACCAAATCGCCGAATTTTGGTTCGAAACGCTCGGCGTCCGCAACCATATGATCACGACCGACGTCGAAAAAATGCCCTTCCCGGAAGGAACCGATCTTAAGATGTTCGAAGGTCGCTCGGTTCTTTGCGAAAAGACGAAGGTTGTTCCGATCGAATGCGTCGTTCGCGGTTATCTTTCCGGTTCCGGTTGGAAGGAATATCAAGCGTCGCAGTCGGTTTGCGGCGTCAAATTACCGGCCGGGTTGGTCGAAAGCTCGCGCCTTGAAGAGCCGATCTTCACCCCGTCGACGAAAGCGGAAGTCGGACACGACGAAAACATTTCGTTCGAGCAAACGGTCGAAATCGTCGGTCGCGACGTCGCCGAAAAACTCCGCGATATGTCGCTCGACGTCTTCCGGCGCGGGAGCGAATACGCGCTCGAACGCGGCGTTATCGTCGCCGACACCAAGTTCGAATTCGGCGTCGCGGCTGACGGCGAAATTATCCTTATCGACGAAGCGTTGACGCCGGACTCGTCCCGTTTTTGGCCGCTCGACCAATACGAGCCGGGCAAAGGCCAACCGTCGTTCGACAAGCAAATCGTCCGAGACTGGCTCCTCCAATCCGGTTGGGATCGCAACTCGACGCCGCCGGAACTCCCGGAAGAGGTGATCGCGAAGACGCGCGCCAAGTATTTGGAAGCGTTTGAGCGGCTGACCGACCGCAAACTTAAGTTCCAAAGCGAACTTTAATCGTTCCGAGGGCGCGCCGAGCCGTCTTGCGTCGACGAGAAACGCGGGCGAGCTCGGCGAGCGACGATTATTTGCTCGACGACGCGGCGCGTTCGTTTTCGACGTTAAGTTAAGAACGAGCGGCGGCGCGGCGGACGGTCGCGTTCGAGACGCCTCGGCGTTAAAACGGACGCTTTGCGGGGATTGCGCGAGCGAAAGAAGCGGCGAAATTTAAAGGAGCGCGGAGAAAATGGGCGAAACGGCGACGATTTTTATCGCGACTTTGGCGTTCGCTTGCGTCGCGTTCGCCGGGATGTGTTTGGCGCTGATTTTTCCGAAATTTTTCGGGCGCAAAACGAAGCGGCGGTGCGCGTGCGCGGCGTCTCGGGAAGCGATGCGGCTTTACGGCGAGCGAGAGCGAGCGGCGTTGGACGCCAAGCGTTACCGTCCGGAAACGGTCGACGTTCGCGACTTGCCGCAAGTTTCTTCCGATTTAGTCGACTTGGCGCGAGTTACGAACCGATCGAGCGAAAAAAGCGACGCGGAATCGAGCGAACGCCTGTAGAAACGGCGAATTTTGGACAAAATAGCGAAAACGGAAAACGGCGAAAACGACGGCCGACCGAAGGCGCGTTGGCGCAAACCGCTCGTTTTGTACGTCGCGACTTGGGCGACGACGACGCTCGTCGGTTTCGCGCTTTACGGCGGCGGCTCTTGGGGCGGCGCGTTCTTGTTTTCCGCGCCGTTAATGATTATTTTGACGGCGCACGAGTTCGGCCATTATTGGCAAACTCGCCGTTACGGTATTCCCGCGTCGGCGCCGTTTTTTATTCCGCTTCCGCTTCCGCCGTTTGGGACGTTGGGCGCGCTGATTCGAATGAACGGTCGGGTTCCGAGCGCGAAAGCGTTGTTCGACGTCGGCGTTTCCGGCCCGTTGGCGGGGCTTGCGGCGACGCTTCTTTTTTTGATCGTCGGGTTGGCGAACTCGACGACGGTCGCCGCGACGGCGCCCTCCGAAGAGACGTTGGTTTTCGGCGAGCCTCTCTTGTTTCGTTGGGTTTCTCTTTTATTTTTCGATCGTTCCGATCCGACGTCGACGCTAACGGCGCATCCGACGGCCGCCGCCGCTTGGGTCGGGCTTTTTTTGACGACGTTGAACTTGGCTCCGTTCGGGCAGCTCGACGGCGGGCACGTTTTTTACGCGTTGTTGCGTCGCCGCGCCGTTTATTTTTCGACCGCGATTTTTCTCGCGGCGACGGCGGCTGTTTTCATTTTCGAGCGGTGGAACTGGTTTTTGCCTCTTTTTTTGCTCGCGCTTTTCGGGCTCGAACACCCGCCGACCGCCGACGATTCGACGCCGATCGGGCCGTTGAGAACGGCGATCGGCTGGGCGACGCTCGCGCTGATCGCGATCGGGTTCACGCCGAATCCGATCGAAGTCGAAAGCGGGGCGAGCGAACCGGAAAACGTCGTTTTTTTCCGACTCAAAGACGCCGACGGCGACGAGCGCGGCGAAATTTTCGCGGCGACCCCGAATTTTCGAGACGAGAGGGGCGAACGGGCGAAAACTTGGAACGATTTTGACGAAATTTCGACGAAAACGCCTTGTTAATCAAAGGTCGGCGTCGTATAATCGACCGAGAGGCGGCGTTTTGGCGGAAAAAACGGCGCGGATTCGCTCGAAACAACGACGAACGAGGCGACGATGCAAAACGAAACGAAAAACGAACGACGCGAGAAAAAAACGCTCGGACACAAACGCGAATGGCCCGAAACCGGCGGACATTCGCATCGCGTGATTTTCGACAAAAAAACGTTGGAACGTCCGCAAACGACTTGGAAGGCGTTGTCGTTCGTCGCGGCGGCGGGGCTTTTGGTCGGCGGCGTCGCGATTTTGACGGCTCCGCAAACCAAAAACGTCGGGCCTATCGCGCCGGTCGCGGCGAATTCGCGGCCCGAGTTCGGGTTGGCGACGACGTTGCGAAGTTTGACGACCGAACGGCCGGTCGCGATCGCCGCCGGTTGGGGAGACGAGTTCTTTTTGGCCGACCGCGGCGGCGTCGGGCTCTACAATCTTAGCGGCGAGCGGATCGAATATTGGGCGAGCGAAGGGGACGCGCCCTCGGCGATCGCCTTCGTCGTCGACGAAACGAGCGAGAAAAACGGCGCGCTTTTCGTCGCCTATTCGGAACGAATCGACGCGATTTATTTCGCGACCGACCGCGTCGTCGAGGAAACGAAAGTCGACGAGGCGGACGAAAACGTCGAGCAAAGCGAGAAGCCGGTTGTTCGAACCGCTCGCGGCGCGGCGAAAGGGGGCGCGACGACGATTTTGACGATTCCCGGCGCGAACGTCGCGGCGGTCGCGGCGACTCCGGATCGGCTTTTTGTCGGCGATTACGACGCGAATCGCGTTTGGCGGTATTCTTGGCGAACGCTCGACAAGTTGCGCGACGCCGAAAAGAAGGAAACGCCGCCGGATTGCGAAATCGGCGCTCCCGACGCCGCGCTCGCTTATCCCGGCTTCCGACCGGCGACCGAGCCGCAAATGAGCGTCGTTTACTCGTCGGCGACTAACGAAATCGTCGTCGCTAACTCCGGACTTTTCCGCGTCGACGCTTTCAACGTCGATTCCGGCGCTTGGAACGCGGAGCATTCTTGGGCGAAAACGCCCGGAACCGAGCGAGCGTTCGGCGGCGCGGCGAACCCGATCGCGCTCGTCGTTTCGCCGAACGGTTGGATCGCGACCGCCGAGACCGGCAAGCTGAACGCCGCGTCCGGCAAGAAGTCGCCGTTGCAAATTTTCGACTCGTTTTTGGGAACTTGGATCGCCGAGTGTTTTTCGGGCGAGATTGCCGCGACCGAGCCGCGCGTCGCGACGCCGATCTCGTTGGCGCTTTCGGAGGATGGAACGAAGATTTTAGCGTTGAAATCGAACGGCGAAATCGACGTTTACGAAGGTCGGTAAAGTTTGCGCGTTTTGCGCTGTTTGCCGGCGAAGACCGATGTCGACGACGAAAACCGCGAACGCTTCTCCAAAGTCGGAGCGCGTTCGCGGTTTTTTTGTCGTCGAACGTTAAACGACGAAGGACGCGGCGAGTTTAACGCGTCCAAGCGGGCGCGCGTTTTTCGAGAAACGCGGCGATTCCCTCGCGTCCGGCCGACGACGCCCAAGAGCGGCAGTGCTCGAACCAACCGGCGCGAATTTCGGCGTCGGTTGGGAGAAGCGCGGCGTTGAAAAGGCGTTTCGCGGTCGCGAGCGAACCCGGCTCGGCGTCGAGAAGGCGGTCGACGGCGGCGGCGCGAGCGGCGTCGAACGGCGCGGCGGTCTAATCGAACTCTTGAAGCGCGGCGAGCGGGAACTTGCGGCGCAAAAACGGGAAGAGAAGGCTCGGCGAAAGCCCGCGCCGAGTCTCGGTGAAGGC
>JAFYQR010000153.1 GCA_017559825.1 Thermoguttaceae bacterium
CAGGTTCCCGTGCACGGTCGGCGACACGAGAACGCCCTTCCCGAGTTTCGACGGGCACATAAAAATCGTTCGCGTCGTCAGTTCGCCCTGCCGACGGTCGAGGATGTAATATTCGCCCTTGCGCGGACTCACTTCGAAACGTTTGCGCCCGATCAGTTGTTGCGCCGCGTCCGAGTAAAGCCCCGCCGCGTTGACAATAAAACGGGCGTCGAGCGTCGTTCCGTCGGCGAACGTCAAGCGGAAAAAGCCGCCCGGCTTGCCCAAAGCGCCGTCTTCGACGCTTCCGAGCGGCGCGCCGTCGTCGCCGAATTTTTCGATTTTAACCACTTCGGCGTTCAAACGCAGTTCGCCGCCGTTGATAACGCCGCTCTCCGCCAGCGCGGTCGTCATCTCGTAAGCGCCGACGATACCGCCGGTCGGAGCGAGCAACGCGCCGCGAATCGAGTCGTTGAGGTTCGGTTCCAACGCGCGAACGGCGTTCGCGTCGATAATTTCGAGCCCTTCGACGCCGTTTTTCGTTCCGTTTTCGTATAATTGGCGCAACGTCGCGAGGTCTTCGTCGCAAATCGCGGCGATTAACGAACCGTTTTGCTTAAACGGAACGGAAAGTTGGCGGCAAAGTTTCGGGTAAAGACGGTTCCCCTCGACGTTGAAACGCGCGAGCATCGTTCCGGCGGGCGGGTCGTATCCGGCGTGAACGATCGCCGAGTTCGCCCGCGACGCCCCGAGCGCGACGTCGTTCTCTTTCTCAACCAAAACGGTCTTCAATCGGTATTTGCCCAACTCACGAAAGAGCGCGGAACCGACGATTCCCGCTCCAATAATCGCCGCGTCGTACATTTTCGTCATTTGCGTCGCGTCGCGCTTTTATCGCGCCCAAATCAAGGAGAAAAAAATCGCGCTCGATCGCTTTCGACCGCTCGAAAACGCGCGATTCGCCCTTATTATCAATATATAGTATAATCGGAAACGTCCGATTCGCAAGACGGGCTCCGAAAAAGACGAGCCGCCTTTCGCCGCGTCGTTCCGATTTTAGCGGTCGACGCGGTTATAAGACCTATTTTCCCCGAAAACGCTATTCGGCGATCTCCTCCGCTCGCGACGCGGCGGGTTCGTCGGCGAAAACCCGAATGCTTCGCGGCGTCATGTAGAAGCGACCGCCCGGCGCGAGCTGCAGCTCGTCGCGTTCCGAGTGCGTCGTCTCGGCGGTCAGCGTCTCGCCGGCGTCTGTAACCATCTCGACCCGGGCTAAGTTGCCGGCCGAGTGAATCCGCGTAACGGTCGCCGGAAACGAGAGCCGCCCCTCGCGACGCTGTTGCGAAATTTCGAAATCGTGCGGACGAATGAAAATCGTCGCGGCGGTTCTGGCCTCGCAAGCGCGACACTTCTCGAAATTCTTCCCGTCGAACTCCATTTCCGGCGCCGCGCCCTCGCAGTCGCCGATGCTCACGCGCCCTTGCGCCAAACGGCCTCGGAACTGATTGACCTGGCCGAGGAAGTTCATCACGAACGGCGTTTGCGGCGAGTGGAAAACCTCGTCCGGCGTCCCGAACTGCTCAATTTTGCCGCGATTCATCACCGCGACGCGGTCGGCCAACTCGAGCGCTTCGTCTTGGTCGTGCGTAACGAAAACGCTCGTCAAATGAATTTCGTCGTGCAAACGCCGCAACCAAGCGCGCAACTCGACCCGCACCTTCGCGTCGAGCGCTCCGAACGGCTCGTCGAGAAGCAAAATCTGCGGCTCTACCGCCAACGCTCGCGCCAACGCGACCCGCTGCCGCTGTCCGCCCGAAAGTTGCGACGGATAGCGCCCCGCCAAATTGTCGAGCTGAATCATGTGCAGCAGCGTCTCGACTTTCTCGCGGATTTGGGCCTTCGACGGACGCAATCGGCGCGGCTTCACCGTCAGTCCGAAAGCGATGTTGTCGAAAACCGTCATGTGCCGAAAGAGCGCGTAATGTTGGAAAACGAAGCCGACGCCGCGCTCGCCGATCTTCTTCGAATCGACCTGCGCGCCGTGAAAGAGCACCGGCCCGCTTCCGGCGTCCGGCGTTTCCAATCCGGCGACGATGCGCAAAAGCGTCGTTTTTCCGGAACCGGACGGCCCGAGAAGCGCGACCAGTTCGCCCGCGTCGATGCGGACGCTCACGTCGTCCAACGCCTTAAAACTGCCGAACGATTTCGTAATGTTTTGAACTTCGATGCCCATTTTCGCCTCCGACGCGCATCCTTGCGACAATTATGTCGGTTTTATCGGTTTCGTCGTTTCTTTATATTATAGCGTCGCCCCGAGCCGCGTCTCACTCTTCGTTCGCTCGGCTGATTTTCCATTCCAAAAACGCTTTCGCGACGAGCGTTAAAATCGCCATCGCCGCCAAGAGCGAAGCGACCGCGAACGGCGCCGCGCCGACCG
This sequence comes from Thermoguttaceae bacterium, assembly GCA_017559825.1. Taxonomy (GTDB): domain Bacteria; phylum Planctomycetota; class Planctomycetia; order Pirellulales; family Thermoguttaceae; genus RUG369. Next base: position 2,414 of record JAFYQR010000153.1, read on the forward strand.
AATAACTTTGGTGCAACTCGTTGATATACAACGGAATCGTGTTCGTTTTCGCGCTGTTCCCGGCGACGACCAACACCGCGCCGAACTCGCCCATCGCCCGAGCGTTGCAGAGAATCGCCCCGTAAAGAAGCGCCCACTTGACGTTCGGAAGGGTTACGCGCCAAAAAATTTGCCAACCGCGAGCCCCGAGCAGCCGCGCCGCCTGTTCCTCGTCCGTCCCTTGCGCCTGCATTACCGGTATCAGCTCGCGAACGACGAACGGAAACGTTACGAAAATCGTCGCGATCACGACGCCCGGCGTCGCGAAAAGTATCTTCACGTCGTTTTCCGCCAGCCAACGCCCAAACGCCGACTGCGTTCCGAGGAGGAACACGAAAAGCAAACCGGCGATGACCGGAGAAACCGCGAAAGGCAGGTCGATTAGAGAAATCAGGAAACCTTTGCCCCAAAATTGGAATTTGCCGACGCACCAAGCCGCCGCCAAACCAAAAATCACGTTCAACAAAACCGAAAAAAACGCGGCGATCGCCGTCATCTTCATCGCGTTCAGAGCGCGCTTGTCGCTCAACGCCTTCGCGAACCCGCCGAAACCGTCGGCAAGCGCTTCGTAAAAAACGCAAATTAACGGCAGGAGCAAGAAAAACGTCAAAAAAACGACCGCGACGCCGATCAGCAGCGCGCGCGCCCAAAACGGCTCGGTCGTCGCTCGCTTGACGGCGTGAAAGTGCGCCTTATGCTCCGCGTCGCTTGACGAGCGTCGTTTTTTTCGATTGTCGGAACTCATAAAAATTTCGTCTTTAATATCGCTTTAACGCGTTTTAATATCGATATTAGATCGGACGCCGAACCAAACGGCGAAACGCGTCCGCTCGACTTTCAACATATCGACGCGCCGTCCTTCAAAATTAAAAAGAAACGCGCCGTTTCCCGAATTTAACAAAAATTTCTCCGCCAAAAATCAACCGAAAATAATTTTTGTTTGATTTACAAAACTTACTGACGAATAAAAACTTTTTATTTCAAACAAAATCAATAACGCGCCAAATTTCAAAACGGCGACCAAAAAGCGCGTTAGAAATTTTCTTTCCAACGCGCGTTTCTCGTTTTCATTCCGTTCGGTCTTCGCGATTCGCGGTCAAATTCCCGGCGCTGTCGGCGTCGGCGCCAGCGGAGCGTTCGTCTCCGGTTTCGTTCCCGGAAGCGGCGCGACCGGAACGCGTTCGCCGAGTCCGTCCCCGTCCGGTCGCACAAACGTCAGCTGATTTTCGACGCGGCGAACGTCCGGCTCGGCGAGGAGAACGCGCCCCGCCGCTTCGCGAGCGCTCGGAGTCGGCACGATTCCCCTTATCGTCGCGACGCCGTCCCGATACTCGACCGAAATCGGCGACAACGGGTTCACCTCCGGCGTTTGCAGGAGCCGCGTCGTCAAATGTTCTTGATAAGCGCGGCGTTTTTCTTCCGGCGACGGCGGCGGCGCCAGCAGCGGCGTCAAATCGGTCGCCGTTCCGGTCGGAGCCAACGACGCTCCGGCAAATTCGGAGCGAACGCGACCGTCGAGCTCGACCCAACCTCGCTCGTCGACCGGCGCGTTCCAAACGTTCTCGGGCGCGAAACCGCCGCTAATCGGGGCAGAGCCCAAGGGAGCGAACGGATCGAGAAGCGGCGCTCGCCCGCGCATCCAAATCGTTTCCGGATCGTAGGGCGCGCCGAACAAAGCGAACGGAGCCGACGGCGACGCGCCGATTTCCGCCCCCAAATTCGCCGTTCCACCGGCTCGCGTCGCCGCGAGTTCCGCCTTCTTCGCGGCCTCAATCTCCTCGACGGTTCGTCCGTATCGAACGCCGCCGCGCCACGCGGAGAGCGAAATCGCTTCCGGTTCTTTCGCCGTTACCAAACGCGGTTCGTCGGGCTTGCGCAACGACCCGCCGACGGCTCGCTCGGCGTCGCGCAGGGCGGTTTTCGTCCGCAAAATCTCGTTGCGCCAACGAAAGAGCTCGAAATTCTGTTTGCTTCGAAAATCGCTCGCGCCAACAAATCGCCCGCCCACTCGACTCGCGTCGACGCCGACGATATTCCCGGCGCTTCCGCGAACGGTTCCGGAGGAAAATCGCGATTCTTCCGGTTTTGCCGACGGCGCCAACGTTCCGCGATACTCGGTTCCGCCGATTCGTCCGTTCGGCCGCGTCGATTCCAAAACGGAGGTCGCCCCTTTTTGAGCGTTCGCGGTCGAAACTTGCCCCCAAGCGACGCCGCCGACGCTCGCCGACGCCGTTAAAAACGCCCCGACCGTCGCGACCGTCGCGAACCGCGTCGTTTTGCGCTCTTTCCGCGCTCTTCCGCGCTTCGATTCTCGTTCCATCGTTTCGCCGTTTTTCTTTCTCGCGACGTTCGCCGTCGACTTTCATTCCGTTAAAAATCGCCCGATTTCTCCAATTCCCCGCGCCGCTCGAACGCCGCGAGCGATTCGAACGAGCTTGCCGAATCGACGTTTCAAGCGTTTTCGGTTAAGCGCGCCGATTTCGGGAAATTCCTGGCGTTTCCCGGCGCCGTTTGCTAGAATCGCCGACGCCGCCTGTCGGTATTATCGGCAAAATCGTCGTCTCGCTTCAAGATTTTCGTTTCGCCGCCGTCGAGGCTCCGTTTCGCGCCGTTTTTATCGTCGCGTTCGAAAAAAGTTCCGCGTTCCGCTTGTTTTCTCTAAAGCGCCCAATATTTCTTTCGTCCGTTCCTTCGAGCGTCCGCTTGTCGTTTTCGCCGGCCTTTTGGCGCGTAAAATCGTTAAAATCGGGCTTAATCCGATAAAAAAACTGAAAAAAACGCGCAAGAAGACGTTTTCGGCGGCAACTAAAAGAACGAAAGACGTAAAAACCCTCAACGAAAGTTTGCGAATCATGTTCCACGCCGCGTTTTCTCCTCGTCGCCTCGACGCGACGCTCGACGAGCCGCCGCCCTCGCCCGACGGCGCTCCGCTCGCCGCGTCCGCCGTCGTCGACGAACTCGACAAAACCGGCGTTTCCGCTCCCGTCGAGCGTCCCGATTTCGTCTCCGAAAGCGGCGAAATCGATTGGAACGCCGCGCTTTCGGTCAACGAAAGCCGACTCCGCTCGACGATCGCCGCGCGAGTCGGCGAAACGGCGGCGGTCGACGAAGTTTTCCAAGACGTCGCGCTCGCGGCGACGCGGCAACGGGCGCCGATTCGCGATCCGCGCAAAATCGTCCCTTGGCTCCAACGCCTCGCGACCGTTTACTCGCTCCTTTATCGGCGGTCGGTCGGTCGCAAAAAGAAGCTGCTCCGGAGTTACCAAGAGCGGATTCCCGTCGCGGAGTCGACCGGCGCCGACGAAGAGCCGCTCCGTTGGCTCCTTTCGGAAGAACGTCGTTCGCTCGTTCGTCAAGCGACCGCCCGCCTCGCGGAGGACGAACGCCGAATTTTGGCGTTAAAATACGCGGAAGATAAAAGTTATAAGGAAATTGCGACCGAGCTCGACTCAACGGTTTCCGCCGTTCAATCGAAACTGCACCGCGCCCGGGCCCGACTCCGCGAACTCCTCGCCGAGCTCGCGCCGACGTAACGCCGAGCCCGCTCGTCCCCGTTTTTCGCCTTCCCCCGTTTTCCTTCCGCCGCCGCGCCGCTCGAACGTTCCTCGTTCGCCCCCCGTTCGCGACGCAAGCGGCGACTTACTCGGAGAATCGACCATGGAAACGCCCCGCCTATCCGCCGACGTCGAAACCGCCGGTTTCGAACCGACGACGCCGGAAATCGAAGCGCTCGTCGAACTTTTGGTCGACGGCGAACTCCCCGACGCCGAGCGACGCGCGCTCCTCGAACGCCTCGACGCGATCGACGGCGGCTGGAAACTTTGCGCGATCGCGTTCCTCGAAGCGCAAACGTTCCGCCAAGCGTTCCGCGCCTTCGCCGACGCCGAGTTTTCCGCGCTCGACCGCTTCGCCGACGCCGACTTCGGCAATTTTAAGGGCGTCGCCGAAACGCCTGAACCCGCCGATTTTAACGCCCTTGTCGCGGCGTCGCGACGCGATTTTCCCGAACCGCGCATCATTCCGCTGAACGCGAGCTCGTCTCGCGGCGGTCTTCGGCGAGCGTTCGGCTCGGACGACTCGAACGGCGGCGGCCCGCGCCGTCCCGTCCGTTTCGTCGCGACGGCGGCGAGTTTCCTCCTCGCGGTCGCGTTCGGCGCCCTCCTTTACCGCCAAGTCGCGCCGGTCGCGCCCTCCTTGC
>JAFYQR010000154.1 GCA_017559825.1 Thermoguttaceae bacterium
ACCGTCGCGACCGACGACGAAGGGAACCAATGGATCGACGCGACGCCGCAACCGCTCGACCTCTCCGCGAGTTGGGTGCAAGCCGCGCTCGGCTCGTATAAAGGCCCGAAATTTAACGTCAAAAAAACGTCCGGCGACTGGGAAGATTAAGTCGCTCGGCCCGGCGAAAGAAAAGGGAACCGACCGGCTCGTTCTCGTGCTTCGCTGGTACCGTCCGAGCGAGCTCGAGGAGGCGCGGCGCGGACGCCCGGCGACGATCGCCGTCGAACGAGCCGCCGACCCGAACGGCCCGTGGACGCGAATCGCCGACTCGCTGTCGAGCGAGCGCGAGTGGTTCTCGTGGTTCGCGGGCGCCGACGAAACAAAGCCGTTTTACGTTCGCACCGTCGCGACCGACGACGAAGGGAACGAATGGATTGACGCGACGCCGCAGCCGCTCGATCTTTCGACGAAGTGGGTGCGCTCGGCGCTCGGACGCGTCGTTTGGCCGGGCTCGACCGACGACGAAGAAGAAAAGGAGTCGAACGACGTCGACGAAAAAGCGGATTCGAACGCCGCGTCCGGCTCGAAGGCGAGCGTCGGCGGGTTGATTCGCAACGCTTCTTCGGTCGATTCCGTCGACGTCGACGAAGCGGACGACGGAGAGGAAGAAAAGGAATCGAGCGCAAGCGACGGATCGAAACGCTCGCTTTCGAAGAAAGCGAAGAAAAACGACGCGACCGAGCGGGCGCAAACGACGAGCGTCTCGCCGCGTCGACCGCGTCCGAACGTTCCGGCGCCGACGAATCCGAACGAATTTTCGCTGAATCCGCTCTTTACGCAAGGCTTCGGCGTCCTCTTCCAAGCGGCGCAAACGCGGCGCGGCGACGGGGAGTCGGATTCGAAGCGCTCGATTTTCACTCCGCCGCATCGGGCTCCGGCCGCGTCGCGAGTCGCTCCGGCGGAGTACGCGAACGCGGCGTCGAGCGCGGCTCGGCGAAAGGCGGCGACGCAAGCGCAAGACATGTCGCGGTTCGAGAAAAATCCCGAGGCGATGGAGGGGATGATCTTCTATCAGGACGAAAACGGCGAATTGACGACGACGCCGCCGAAAGACTTCGCGACGGCGGGCGTCGACGCCTCGTTCGGCGGTTCCTTCGACGGTTCGTTCGGCGGCGCGTTTCCGGGCGGAGCGACGACGATCGGAACCGGCCCGAACGGCGAGCCGACCGTCTTGCCGGGAGACAACGAAACTTACGACGCGAACCCGAACTCCGGCGCCGCGTCGCTGACCAACGGCATGTACCCGAACGCCGCGACGCCGGGGAACTCGCCGCTTAACAACCGATACGGAACGCCGCCGATCGCGGCTCCGGGCGCCGCGTATACGCCGAGCGCGTTTCCGAGCGGCGCGTATCAAACGATCCCGGAAACGTCGTTCGGGCCGAGCGTCGGGCGCCGAGCGGTTCCGTCGAACGCTCCGGTTTACGCGCCGACGCCGAGAGGAAACGCCGGGCCCGCGCTCTTCCCGCCGCGTCCGAGCGTCTCCCGCTGAGCGAAAAGAGGAGAAAAACGACCGCCGAATCGTCGGGGCTCTTTTCTCTTCTCCGCAAAAACGTATAATAAACGAGCGGCGTCTCGCGAAAACGTCTTCGAGCGGAGCGCTCGGCGATTTCGCGCCGCGTTGAGAAACGGACGTAAAAACGAGCGTCGAGCGCGGCGGCGCGTTCGACGACTTATAATCGAAGAAGGAAAACGAGGAAACGATGGCGATCAAACTGACGGCTCGCGCGGCCGACGAAGTCAAAAAAATCATGCAAGCGCAAGAACTCGACCCGAAAACGTTCGTTCGAATGGTGATCGTCGGCGGCGGGTGCAGCGGGATGCAGTACACGCTCGGCTTCGACACGGTTTTCGATCCGAAAATCGACGCGCGTTACGAAACGGACGGCGTTTTCGTCGTCGCCGACAAAAAGTTCGCGCTTTTCCTCGACGGAACGAAAATCGATTTCCTCGACTCGCCGACCGCCAAGGGCTTCAACGTCGACAATCCGAATTTTCCCGCCGGAGCCGGGTGCGCCGGGTGCGGTCATTGACCGAAAATCGACGCGCGGCGACCGAACGGCGTCGAATTTGCGTTAAGTAAAAACGACGGAACGCGGCGGCGATTTTGGCGCCGTCGGCGGCGAGAACGGCTAACGCGGGAAGAAAGACGGAGAAATGGCGGAAGACTTTTATAAGACGCTCGGCGTCTCGAAAAACGCGACGCAGGACGAAATTCAAAAAGCGTATTTGAAACTCGCGCGGAAGTATCACCCGGACTTGAATCCGAACGACCCGGAAGGCGCGAAGAAGAAGTTTCAAGAGCTGCAAACGGCGTTCGAAACGCTCAAAGACCCGGAAAAACGGCGGCAGTACGACCAGTTCGGCCCCGAGTACGAACGTTTCGGCGGCGCCGGGAATCCGTTTGGAGCGGGCGGAAACCCGTTCGGCGGAGGGAATCCTTTCGGCGGTTTTTCGAGCGGCGGCGCGTCGTTCAGTTTCGACGACATTTTAAACGCGTTCGGCGGAGGCGGCGCTTCGGCCGGAGCCAATCCGTTCGGCGGAGGAGGAAATCCGTTCGGCGGCGGACGACGGCGTCGCTCGCCCGCTCCGCAAAAAGGCGCGGACGTAACGGCGACCGTTTCGGTTCCGTTGGCGACGACCGTCCTCGGCGGAACGGTTCCGGTAACGATTCGGCGCGAGCGCGGCGGGATGGTTTCCGTCGACGCGAAGATTCCGGTCGGCGTTGAAAACGGGAAAAAAATTCGGCTCCGCGGCATGGGCGAGCCCGGCGTCGGCGGCGGCTCGAACGGCGACGTGATTTTGGAGGTCGAGATCGCGCCGCATCCGTTTTACTCGCGTTCCGGCAAGGATTTGACGGTCAAAACGCCGATAACGTTGAAAGAGGCGGCGCTTGGAGCGAAGGTCGACGTTCCGACGCCGCGCGGAACGGTCGCGGTAACGATTCCGCCGGGCTCGACGACCGGAACGAAGCTGCGCTTGAAGGGGCTCGGCGTCGCGGTCGACGGCGAAAAACCGGGCGATCTTTACGTCGAGTGCGCCGTTTCGCTCCCGAAATCTTGGTCGAAGGAAGACCTCGCGCTCTTGGAAAAACTCGACTCCGACGTTCCGGACGTTCGCGAGAAATTGCGTTTTTAGCGCGAACGGCCAACGGCGAAAAGTCGCGTTGAGAGCGACAATAGCGTCGAGCGTTAAAATTTGCGCCGCGTCGCCCGAAAAGAAAGGCGGCGCGGCGTTTTTTTAGACGGCGTTCGTCGATTAAGAGAAGAAAAACGAATTTTTGCGGCGGCGTTGGGCCGTCGAGCTATACGGAGGAACGTTTGGCTTCGTTGTTCGAATCGTCGGAGCGCGAAAACCGAATGAAGGCGCTCCCGTTGGCCGCGCGAATGCGGCCGCGTCGGTTGTCGGAGTTCGTCGGGCAAGAGAGCTTTCTCGGCGAAGGAAAGCTGCTGCGCCGCCTCTTGAAAGCCGACCGGCTCGGCTCCGCGATTTTTTACGGCCCGCCCGGCGTCGGGAAGACGACGCTCGCTTACCTCTTGGCGAAGGAGAGCCGCTGCGTTTTCCGGCAGTTGAGCGCGGTTTCGGACGGCGTCAAACAGTTGCGCGAAACGCTGATTCAAGCGCGCGAACGGCTGTCGGTTTCCGCGACGCGAACGATCCTTTTCATCGACGAAATTCACCGCTTCAACAAAGCGCAGCAGGACGTTTTGCTCCCGGAGGTCGAACAGGGCGTCGTCGCGCTGATCGGGGCGACGACGGAGAACCCGTTCTTTACCGTCAACAACGCGCTTTTGAGTCGGAGCCGCGTTTTCCAATTCGAGCCGCTTTCGGAGGACGACGTCAAGACGCTCCTGCGTCGCGCCGCGACCGACCGCGAACGGGGCTTAGGCGCCTATCCGATCGAGTTGCGGGAAGACGCGCTCGATTACGTCGCGGCGATCTGCGACGGCGACGCTCGCCGGGCGCTCTCGGCGTTGGAAGTCGCCGTTCTTTCGTCGCTCGGCGAGGCGGATTCCAACGCGCCGAACGACGCGCCGCCGATTCCGACCGAGCCGATCGTCTTTACTAAAGAGCTGGCGGCGGAGTCCGTTCAGCGGCGAACGGTCGCTTACGACCGCGACGGGGACTCGCATTACGACGCGATCAGCGCGCTCATCAAGAGTATCCGCGGAAGCGACCCGGACGCCGCGATCTATTGGCTCGCGAAGATGCTCGAAGGGGGCGAGGACGTTCGCTTTTTGGCGCGGCGGCTCGTTATTTTGGCGAGCGAGGACGTCGGAAACGCCGACCCGAGCGCGCTTCCGCTCGCCGTCGCGACCGCGACCGCTTGCGAGATGGTCGGGCTCCCGGAATGCAAACTGAATTTGGCGCAAACGGTCGCGTATTTGGCCTGCGCGCCGAAGTCGAACGCGGCGACGACGGCGATCTTCGCAGCGATCGACGACGTCCGCTCCGGTCGAATTTTGCCCGTTCCGAAAGCGCTCCGCGACGCGCATTTTCGCGGGGCGAAGGAGCTCGGACGCGTCGGCTATCAATACGCTCACGACGCTCCGGGCGCGGTCGCGGCGCAAGATTACCTCGGCGTCGAACGGGAGTATTACCGTCCGACCGATCGCGGCGCGGAACGGGAAATCGGCGAGCGGCTCGCGAAGATTCGAGCGATTCTCAAAACGGCGAAAACGCCGAGCGAATCCGAGTCGTCGAACGCTCCCGACGCCGCGAAAAAAGCGTTCGAAAAGTCGGCGAAATCGGCAAAATCGAACGACGAACGCGATCGCGGCGGCGCGGCCCCGTTTTGAGCGGCGCGGCTTCGACCGGCGTCGAGCGTTCGCAATATTCCGAATATGCGAATTGACGCGAAGAAAGTCGGAATATTTTTCGACAAATTTCCGATTTTGGAAGAATATCGTTGACGCCGGCGGGCGATTTATTTAAAATCGACAATAGGCGCGATTGCGCCCTCGAAGCGTCGGACGCGCTCCCTAAAAACGACGGGCGCGAACGGCGGGCGAGATTGAACAAAAAATTTCGACGGCTGGGCGACCGTTCAAGCGCCGACGCGCCGTCGCGTCGGCGTCGCGAGACGTCGTCGGGAGCGTTCGTTATTCCGGCTTGCAGCCGCGGAAGGAAAGGCCTTACACATGCGAAATCAGGGCGTCGTCGTTACCCTTATCGTATTCATCGTCTTGACGTTGATTCTGGGCGTAACGACCTATTTCGGTTTTAAAGGGTTGTCGGAGAAGAAGCAGGAACTCGCGCAAGTTCAAAGCGATCTCCAAAACGCGACGAGCGAAAACTCGAGCTGGGCGGCCGGGTTCAAAAAAGCGAAGGACGCCGCCGGTTTCGCCGGTTTGGGCGACGCGGCCGCCGACCTCGCCGGTCTCGCCGACAAAATGACCGAGCGCGTCAAGGGCTTGGACGCCGCGACCGGCGGCGCGACGACTTATGAAGCCGCCGTCGCGAACCTCGCCGCGAACCTCGCGCAAAAGAATAACGAGCTCGTCGCCGCTCAAGCCGAACGCGACGCCGCGATCGCCAAAGCGAACGACGAAGTCGAAAAATCGGCCGCGCAACAAAAAGCGTTCGACGATACGGTCGCCTCGCTCCAAGCCGACCACAAAAAGAGTCTCGACGCCGCTCGCGCCAGCTACGCCGAATTGACGGACAGCTTCAACACGCAAACGCAAGAAGTCGATCGCCTTAAAGCGCAAACGAAAGAAGCGATCGCGACCGCGAAGCAAGAAACCGCCGACTATAAAGAAACCGCGACGAGGTTCGCCGAAATCAACAGCGATTTGTCGCGCCGCATCGACCAACTCTCGAACGCCGAATTCGAACGCGCCGACGCCGAAGTCGTTTACGCCGACCAAGCGAACAAAGTCGTTCGTTTGAACGTCGGGACGAAAGACGGCGTGCGTCCGCTGACGACCTTCAACGTCTTTCCGGCCGACGCGATCGACGTCGGCGGCGCGAAGTCGAAGGGCGTCGTTCAAATCGTTCGCGCGGTCGGCGACCACGAATGCGAAGCGCGCATTCTCGAAGACGAAATGTCGAATCCGATCATGACCGGCGACCTCGTCTACACGCCGCTTTGGCGTCCGGGCGACACGATTCGTTACGCGCTCGACTACAACCTCGACATTAACGGCGACGGTTTTTCCGACCTCGACGAAATCATCAACTTGATTCAAACGTCCGGCGGCGAAGTCGCGGCTTACCTCGACGCCGAAGGGAAAACGATCGGTTCGATCGACGGCGGCGTTCGCGGTTTGGTTCTTTCGGAAGTCGAAATCGTCGACGCTCTCGCGAAAGACGCTTCGCTCGACCAAGCGACGAAAGACCAAATCCAAAAATCGCGCGAAGAGTTCCTCGACGTCGCGAAGAAGAACGGCGTTCGCACGATCGCGTTGAGCGACTTCCTCGTTCGCGTCGGTTATAAGAAAACGGCGCAAGTTTCGCGCTACAAGGAAGAAGGCGGCGTTCGCTTGACGAAAGAAAACGGCGTTCCGAGCTCGGTCGTTTCCGACAATCCGGTCGCGCCGATTTACTCCGGAACCGACGAACCGGCTCCGGTCTCGCCGGGGATCGTCGCTCCGACCTACGTTCCGGACGCCGAACCGGCGCCGGTTTCGGAAGGCAAAACGAGCGACTACTACTTCCGTCAGCGCGCTCCGAAGACCAACTGATTTTAAGTCGGCGCGCTAAAGCGTCGAACGTTCTCGAACCCGTTTCCGTTTTCGCGACGGAAGCGGGTTTTTTTCGGCCCGTCCGTCGAAACTTTTTTAAGTTCGGCGCAAGTCGAGCGGCGCTTCGGTCGATTCGTTAAAAACGGACGCGAACGGACGTTTGGCGAAACAAAAACGTTTTTGAGGAGAATAGAAACGCGTATGGACGCGATCAAAATTTTGATTTTAGCGATCGTTCAGGGAATCGGCGAGTTTTTGCCGATCAGTTCCTCCGGCCACCTCACGGTGTTGGGGGATATTCTTTTTAGCGACTCGACGCTGCTCGACGAAGAGAAAATGTTCACGCTGAACATTCTGCTCCACGCCGGAACGTTGGGCGCGGTGTTGATTTATTTTTGGCGGCAAATTTGCGAAGCGTTTTTCAAAACGCCGCGAACGTTGGCGCTGATCGTCGTCGGCTCGATTCCGACGGTCGCGATCGGCTTGGCGATGAAAAAATTTGCCGATCCGCTTTTGGATAGTCCGAAGGTCGCCGGTTTCTGTTTTATTATCACCGGGATTTTGCTCCTGACGCTTGTTCGCGGAAAGAAAAAATCGGCGCAAGACGAATACCTCGAGGAAGCCGAGCGCATGAGCTCCGAGGAAGCCGGCGAAATCGAAGCGTTCAAGGACGGCAAAACGCTCGAGCAAACGTCGTGGTTCGACGCGCTTTTTATCGGTTTCGCGCAAGGTTGCGCGGTCTTGCCCGGAATTTCGCGGAGCGGGTCGACGATCGCCGGCGGCGTGTTGCGCGGGCTGTCGCGAGAAACGGCGGCAACCTATTCGTTCTTACTGTCGATTCCGGTGATCGCCGGGGGCGCGCTCCTCGAAATCGTCGACATGATCGGCGGCTACAAAGCGTCCGGAAAACCGTTCGACTTGCAAAGCGATCCGCTGTTGACTCTTTATCTGTTGGGCGCGGCGGTGAGTTTCGGCGTCGGGTTGGTCGCGTTGGTTTATCTGATGCGTTGGCTCAAGGCCGGAAAAATTCACTATTTTGCCTATTGGCTCTTTGTTTTCGGGCCGTTTACGATTATCTGGTCGTTTTGGCCGGAGATTTCGGCGCTTTTTAACGCCGGTTGACGCGGTTTGAGGGGCGGCGAAGGCGAAAATCGACGTAAAACTCGTTTTTTTTCGAACGCGGCCCGTTTTCAAACGAGCGAAAAACGATTATAATTGACCCGTAGGACGCGCGGCAAATCGAAAAAACGATTCGCGAGCCGAAAAAACGAAACGCAAAAGCGCGTCGCTCGAACAACGATATTTATTGATTAAGGAAGCGAAAATGGAAATTTTGGTCGTCGGCAGCGGCGGACGCGAGCACGCGTTGGCTTGGAAATTAGCGCAAAGCCCGAAAGTTGGCAAAGTCTACGTCGCGCCGGGGAACGCCGGAACCGCGAAGGAAGCGAAGACCGAAAACGTCGCGATCGGCGAAAAAGACTTCCCGGCGTTGATCGCGTTCGCGAAGGAAAAGAAGGTCGCCTTTACGGTCGTCGGGCCGGAAGCGCCTCTTTCCGCCGGTTTGGTCGACGCGTTTGAAGCGGCGGGGTTGAAGGCGTTCGGCCCGAACCAAAAGGCGGCGCGTCTCGAAGGAAGCAAAGTCTTCTGCAAGGAAGTCTTGAACAAAGCGCTCGTTCCGACGGCTCGCAGTCAAACGTTCGACAACGTCCGCGACGCGACGAGCTTCATTTACTCCGGGCGCGAATCGCAGTTCGTCGTCAAGGCGGACGGGCTCGCCGCGGGGAAGGGCGTCGTTGTTTGCGACAATAAAGAAGAAGCGCTCGCCGCGGTTAAGCGCGTCGCCGAAGACCGCGAATTCGGCGACGCCGGCGCTCGTTTCCTGATCGAAGAACGCTTGACCGGGCAAGAGGCGAGCGTTTTGGCGATCACCGACGGTCATACGATCGTTACGCTCCAACCGGCGCAAGACCACAAAGCCGCCTACGACGGCGACAAGGGCCCGAACACCGGCGGGATGGGCGCGTATTGTCCCGCGTCGCTCGTCGACGACCGCAAGCTCCATTGGATTGAAGAGAAGGTGCTCGTTCCGACCGTCTTCACGTTAAACCGTATGGAAACGCCGTTTAAGGGCGTTCTTTACGCCGGCTTGATGATGACGCCGCAAGGTCCGCGCGTCCTCGAATACAACGCTCGCTTCGGCGATCCGGAATGCCAGCCGCTGATGTTCCGCTTGAAAACCGACTTGGTCGACGTGATGCAAGCGACGATCGACGAACGCTTGGCAACCCTGCAGCCGCTCGAATGGGAAACGCGCGCCGCCGTCTGCGTCGTGATGGCGAGCGAAGGCTACCCGGGCGCCTACGTCAAAGGACATAAGATTTCCGGGCTCGACGAAGCCGCGAAACTGCCGGACGTCAAAGTCTTCCACGCCGGAACGAAACTCGGCGAAAACGGCGAAGTCTTGACGAACGGCGGGCGCGTTCTCGACGTCGTCGCGTTGGGGGACACCGTCGCCGAAGCGAAACGCAAGGCTTACGAAGCCGTTTCGAAGATTTCTTGGAAGGGCTCTTGGTATCGAACCGACGTCGCCGACAAGGAAATCGCCGCGACGGCGGGTAAATAACGCGTTTTTTCCTTCCGGCGTCGACGTTGCGAAGCGTCGGCGCCGGAGTGAAAACGCGTTAATGATTAAATTGGGGAAAATAGGGTAAATAAACCGAGGAAACGAGGAGAAGAAAAGATGATCGAAGCGCTCGAACGCGCCGTCCCGACTTGGGATTATCCGGAATATAAGGGCGAAGAGGTCGCGCTCTTCATTCCTTGCTTCGTCGACCAATTTTTTCCGGAAGCGGGCGTCGCGACCGTCAAAATCTTGGAGAAGTTGAATATTCCGATCGCTTACCCGGAAGACCAAACGTGTTGCGGGCAAGCGGCGTTCAACTCCGGTTATTGGGACGACGCTCGCAAGGTGATGGCGCAATTCGGTCGCGTTTTCGAAAAATACCGCTGGATCGTAACGCCGTCGTCGGCTTGCGCCGCGATGTGTCGCGTCTTCTTTAAGGAAGCCGACCCGAATTCCCCGGCGGTCGCGGTCGGCGCTCGCGTTTTCGAATTGTCGGAGTTCCTCGTCGACGTCTTGAAAAAGACCGACTTCGGCGCGCGTTTTCCGCAAAAAGTCGCGATGCACATCGGGTGCCACGGTCGCCGCGAACTCGGAATCGCTCGGGCGGCGCAAACGCTGATCGACAACATTCGCGACCTCGAATACGTTCCGATTCCGAACGTCGAAGAGTGTTGCGGCTTCGGCGGGACGTTCAGCGTCAAGATGCCGGGCACGTCGTTGGCGATGGGGAATAAAAAGATCGAAAATATCCGCAAAGTTTACCGCGACGGCGTTCGTTGTATTGCGACGACCGACTTGAGTTGCGCGATGCACTTCGGCGGCATGATGCGGCGCGACCCCGAGTTGAAGTCGCTCCAAATTCGCTATCTCGCCGAACTTCTCGTCGACTGAGCGGCGTTTAACCGCGACGGCGTAACATCGGCGAACCGGATAAGTTGGGAAAATTAAGCGAGTCGGCGAAACGGCGAGGCGCGGCGAAAATGGAAAAACTGAAACGAACGGCGAGCGTTTGGGTCGATTTGACGCGCCCGCTTCGCGAGGGGATTCCGGTTTATCCCGGCGACCCGTTGTTTCAAGCGCGCCCCTTCGCCGAACACGCGACGGACGGTTTTCGCGGAACGCGTTGGGCGTTCGGGTCGCATACCGGGACGCATTTGGACGCGCCGTTTCATTACTTCGTCGACGGCGAGACGCTCGATTCTTTCTCGGTCGATTTTTTCGTCGGCGACGCGGCGGTTCTCGACTTGCGCTCGACGGTCGGCGTCGACTCGGAGCGCTTCGCGGCGCCGCGGAGCGTCGGGCGTCCCGTTTTGATCGAACCGTCCGATTTGGAGCCGTTCGAGTCGATTTTCGACACGGTTCCGTTCGTTTTCTTGCGCGTCGGTTGGGCGGAGCGGTTCGGTCGCGCCGATTTTTACAACGCGTTTCCGTCGCTGACGCCGGAGACCGCCGACTGGCTGGCCGACTTCCCGAAACTCCGGGTTCTCGGGCTCGAAACGCCGTCGTTGGTCGCGTTTCCGACCGGCGAATCGAGCGATTTCGCGTCGCTCGACGGTTCGGATTCCGACCGATCGCGCTCGTTCGACGCGGAGTTTTTGCCGGACGCGCCGCCGAGTTGGGGCGCCGTCGTTTCGAGCGCGGAAACGCCGGAAACTTTCGCCGACGCGGAGTTCGGAGCGCCGCTCGACGAAGCGGAGTTTTGCGCCGACGCGGAGTGTCATCGGATTTTGCTCGGGCGCCGTCCGCCGGTTTTGTTGCTGGAAGGGCTCGTTTCCTTGGAGCGTTTGCCCGCGTTCGAACCGCCGCGCGAGCCGAGAGGGCGCGTCGAATTCGACGCCGCGAAGACGTTCGAAACGACCGTTTTTCCGCTCTTGATCGAACGGAGCGACGGTTGTCCGGCGCGGGTCGCCGCGCGTTTGCGTTCGAACGCGTCGGACGACGAACGTTGAACAAGCCGGCGAACCGTTTCCCGCGTTTTGGGCGAATCGCCGTCGAGCGTTCAACGTCGCTCGACGAACGGTTGAACGCGAACGCCGAACCGAGCGTAAGCGTTGAGATGAAGCGTCGCGTTCTTCGCGGCCCGACGAAGCCCGGCGAGAAGCGTTAAGTTCGGCGGTTTGCGGCTCGCGTCGTTTTTTCCTTATTTCCTCTTCTTTTTCTTGGCGAAACAGGTTCCGATGGATTGGACGTCTCGAAATTTTACGTCGCGCCGTTTGCGTCGAATCGCGGCGCTTTCCTTGTTGGCGGTTGGATTGGGAGGCGTCGCGAACGCGCAAACGCCGCCGCCCGCCGTCGCCGCGCAAAATCCCTTCGCGATTCGAGCGGCCCAAGAGTCGGCGACGCGCGCAAACGCGGCGAGCGGCGCGAACTTGGTCGGCTCGGCAAACGACGACGTTCGAGCGAATCCGGCTAATTCGGCGGACTCGGCGAAGTCGGCCCCCGGCGC
>JAFYQR010000155.1 GCA_017559825.1 Thermoguttaceae bacterium
GACGACGCGAAATTCGGAGCCGTCGGCGCGACCGCGCTCGAGGACGACGCGAAATTCGGAGCCGTCGGCGCGACCGCGCTCGAGGACGACGCGAAACCGGCAAAATTTTCGGAGCCGTCAACTTGATTATAACCGGAATTTTGCGAATTTCCAGCCAATTCAGGCGAGACGGTCGGCAAATTCGCCGCGTCTTTCGCTCGATAACCCGCGCCGTCGTTAAAACCGGCGTAATCGGCGTATCCTCCGGCGTCGGCGCTCGCGACGTAATTGGGATTTTGCGCCGTTTGAGCGTTTACGCTCGGATAAGAGCGATTCGTCGCGATAAACTCGCTCGCGACGTCCGTCGGCGTTCCGTCGACCGACAAATTCGGAACGCCCGCCGCGACCGTCCCCGCCGCAAAACCGTTCGTTTCGAGCTCTTCCCAAGTCGGATAACGCTCGGCGCTCGCGATCGTCGCCGCCGGTTCGAGCCCGCGTTCGAAATCGACGCCGCGACGCCAACTCGAATCGCCGCTCGCCGTCGAGTCGCCCAAATTCGCCGAGCTCGCGGAATCGTTAAAGTTAGCCGAACCAGCGCCGCCTTGCAAAATCGCCGCGATTTCGGCGTTTCCGATCGGAGCCGCCAACGCGTCGACGCCCGCGCCGGTCGGAACGCTGCGCAACGTCGACGAGTCGATCGCCGGGGTCGCGTTTTCCGATTCGCCGAAACCGAAATTTTGCGCCGCCAACTCGTTTTCGCTCGCGTTTTCAACCGCCGTCGCGCCGTTCGACGATTCTAATTTTTCTTTTTCGCCGTCGAACCAAACGCCGCTCGCGCAAAAAACGCCCAACCCAAAAGCGATCGCCGCGACGCCGGCCGTTCGCGCCCTTTCGCTTCGCAACGTTTCGCGCCACCCGCGCCCCTTTCGCGGTTCGGCGAGCGATTGCGAAAACGTCGTCCAATCGGGCATCGTCGCGACGACTCTCGGACGCGAAACGGCGTTCGCGGCGTCGGCGATTTCGGCCTTTTCGGCGTCGAGCCAATCTTGCGCGAACGATTCGTTCGCGGCGACGGGCGTTTCTTCGAAAGCTTGCGCGCGGTCGGCGGCGTTCTCTTGCGTCATCGCGTTCATCCTTTTTCCGATAAGAGAAAAGTCGGGCGGCGGGCGCGTCGACGTTCGACGGCGGCGTCCCCTTACGTTATTTTTCGACCGTTCGCGCCTCAAAAATTAGCGATTTTTCTGAAAAAATAGAATACGTCGACTTTAACGCCTAAAATCAAAGACAAAAAAAGAGCCGAACCGCCGTCGCGACCGTTCGACTCTTTTCCTTAAACGCGCGACCGTTATTTTTTAAAGAACTCGCGAACGGCGGCGGCCAAATACTCTTGCTCTTCCGGTCGGAGTTCCGGGAAGATCGGGAGCGCGAGAACTTCGGCGGCGGCTTTGCGCGTTTCCGGCAGGTCGTCCGCTTTATACCCGAGGTAAGCGAAGCATTCTTGCTCGTGTAAACCGAGCGGATAATAAATATCCGTTCCAATTTTCTTTTCCGCCAAGAAGGCGCGCAGTTCGTCCCTCTTGCCGTTAAAAACGCGAATCACGTACTGATTCCAAACATGTCGGCGATTCCCGACTTTTTTCGGCGTCGAGATAAATTCGTCGAGCCCGGCGTCGGCGAAAAGCGCGTCGTACCGCTCGGCGTTGCGTCCGCGCGCTTCCGTCCAAGCGTCGAGATACGGCAACTTAACGTTCAAAATAGCCGCTTGATAAGAGTCGAGGCGGCTGTTGATCCCGATTTCCTTGTGATAGTAGCGCGGCTCCATCCCGTGCGCTCGCAAGAGTTTAACGCGAGCGGCCAACGCCTCGTCGTTGCAGACGACCATCCCGCCGTCCCCCGCGCCGCCGAGGTTTTTCGTCGGGTAGAAGCTCAAGCAGGACATGTCGCCCCAGTTCCCGACCGAAACGCCGTCCAGTTCCGCCCCGATCGCTTGGCAAGAGTCTTCGATCAAATAAACTTTGCGGCCGAAACGCTCCTCGGCTCGCTTGGCGATCTCTTGGAACGCCGGCATATCCGCCGCTTGGCCGAAGAGGTGAACGACGATAATCGCCCGCGTTTTCTCGGTGATTTTCGCTTCGACTTCCTTCGGGTCGAGGTTCCAAGTCGTCGGCTCGATATCGGCGAAAACCGGCGTCGCGCCGACTCGCGGAACGCAGCTGGCGGTCGCGAAGAAGGTGAACGACGGAACGATCACTTCGTCGCCCGGCGCGACGTCGGCGGCCATTAACGCCAACAACAGCGCGTCGCTCCCGGAGGCGCATCCGATCGCGAAGTTCGTTCGGGAGTATTTCGCGATATTTTCCTCGAGCTTCTTCACTTCCGGGCCGAGAATGAACATCCCGCTTTCGTTGACGCTCAACAGAGCGGCGTTCATCGCGTCGCCAAGCTCGGCGTATTGACGTTTCAAATCCAACAACGGAACGGAGGCGACGGGAGCGGACACGAGCAAACCTTTCATTGCAAATCGACGCGAAAACGTTTTTTCGCTCCCGCTCGACGGTCGAACGGCGCCAATCGATATTCGTTTATCGATTCGAATCGGCAACGCTCGGCGCGTCGTTTTTCCCCGCGCGACCTTCGACGCCGCGACAAGGAGCGGAAACGACCCTTAAACCGGGTCAAGGATACGGAAAACCGCCCGTCGCGTCAAGCGTAAAACGACTTTTTTCCGAAAAAATTTCCAAAATTCGCTATTTTTCGCCGCTCGTCGCGCTCTTTTCCTTCGCCAAGTCGCCGCGCCCGCCTCGTTTTCCCAACCGCGTCGGTCGATACGACCGCGACTTTCGAAAGAACGCGACGAACGGCGAAAAAAAGAGCGCGAACCTGAAAAAAAGTCGATAAAATAAACGCCGTTCGTCGGCGCCGCGAGCCGGTCGCCCGTCTCCCCAGCTTTTCCCAACCGTTAAAACCGTTCCGCCCCGCCCGTTCCTATGTCGACTATATCCCGCGCCTCGCTCGCCGCTTCGGACGCTCTACTCGACGCCGTCGAATCGTCCGCGACGTCCGACGCCTCCTTTTTTCCGGCTCCGTTGGCGGTTTTCGAAGAGTACATGTTTCTCGACGACTCGCCGAGGTTCCCGACGGCGATCGTTTCCCGCCTTCGTTTTTCCGGCAAGCTCGACGTCGAGCGTTGGCGCCGCGCGCTCGAGCTCGCGATTCGTCGGCATCCGTTTTTCGCCTGTCGCGTCGAAAAAACCGGCCGCCGTTTCAGTTGGACGCCGGCCGACTCCCCGCTCTCGTTCGTCGAAGCGCGACGCGAAACGCTTCGGGACGCCGACGGCGACGCTTTCTTCGAAAACGCTCGTCCTTTGCGTCTCGACCGCGAGCCGGGACTCCGCGCGACCGTCGTTTGGGACGACGACTCCGCCGACGTCGTTCTTCGCTGCCACCACGCGGCGACGGACGGGCTCGGGCTCGACGCGTTTATCGGCGACGCGCTCGTCGAATACGCCGCCTCGATCGGCGCTCTTCCCCAAGACGTCCGTCGGCGTCCGCTCGATTTCGACGCGCTGCGCCGCCGCGGCCAATTCGGTTTGACGTTAAAAAGCTACGTTCTTAACTATCTTCACACGACGGCGACGACGTTCCGCTTCTTTTTCGGGCGGGCGCG
Organism: Thermoguttaceae bacterium; assembly: GCA_017559825.1. Classification (GTDB taxonomy): domain Bacteria; phylum Planctomycetota; class Planctomycetia; order Pirellulales; family Thermoguttaceae; genus RUG369. The sequence continues at coordinate 3,647 of JAFYQR010000155.1, forward strand.
AGCGTTCGATCCGCTTGCCGACGCTCCGGACGAAACGCCGCTCGACGCGGACGTCGACGCGATCCTTCGCCGCTCCGATCTGCTGACGACCGCGCTGAGCGCCGACGAGACGCGCCGTTGTTTCGCGACGGCGAAGCGGCTCGGCGTTACCGTCAACGACTTGACGCTTTCGGCGTTCGTTTGGGCGCTCGACGAAATTCGACGTTCGCGCGGCGAAAAAATCGGAGGGACGACTCGAATCGCGACGCCGATCAACATGCGAGCCGCCGCGCGTTCCGCGGCGCCGGCCTGCAACGTCGTTACGATGACGTTCGTCGACGTTCCCCGTTTCGCTCGCCGAACGCCGAGCCGTCTCCTTCAAGCGACGCGCCGCCGAATGAACGTCGTCAAACGCCGCGACCAAAAACACTTCCTCGACTTGGTTTTGAAAAGCGGACGCTTTATCGCGGGCCTCCTCGGTCGCGATCTTTCCCTCTTTTTGAACGCGAACCGCTGTCAAGCGACGGCGACTTTTTCGAACATAGGGCGAGCGCTCGTCGACGTTCCGCTCGAACGCACCGACGACGGGCGTCTCCGCGTCGGCGACCTCGTTCTCGACAAAATTGAAATCGCGCCGCCGATTCGCAAACGCTCGCCGATTTCGGTCGCCGCGCTCACATACGGCGAACGGCTGACGCTCGGTTTTCGCTTCGATCCGAGTTGCTTGACGGAACCGGAAGCGCGACGCTTCCTCGCCGACTTCGCCGCCGCGTGCGCCGATTACTTCGAAACGACCGCGAAAACCGCTTGACGCGACGCCGCGCCGACGCCCAAAAGAAAAAGCCGCGCCGAGATCAACGTCTCGACGCGGCTTTTTCGCGACGCGCAAACTTAAGCGGCGCCAAAATCAACGCTCGCCGGAACCGTCGCCCGTCGACCGACGCCGAGCGTAACGGCGGAAAAACTCAATTTTCGCCAATCGCGAGCCGGGCGAAACGCCGAGCCGCCCCTTCACGTCCGCTTCGGAAATCAACGCCAGCCAATCGCAGGAGGTGCGCGACGCGACTCGTTCGAGCTCTTCGTTTTTGCAGTAAAAGTCGCGGAAACAACGCGGTTTCGTGTGATTTTCGACCAAACAGCAGATCTGTTCGCGAAATTCGATCAAATCGGCGTCGCCGTCGTACCCGCACTTCTCGATCAAAAGCCGCCGCGCGACCGCGGCGCCCTTGGGCCCGTGCTTCGGCGTCGTAACGCGTCCGTTGCGGTACCGAACGCAGCGCGGTTTCCCGACGTCGTGCCACAGCGCGGCCAAAAAGGTTAGCGCGCGCCGCGTCGGCGCCAACGCGCCCCACTCCGGCAACCCGATTAACGTTTCGCAAACCATTTTCGTGTGCGTCCAGACGTCCCCTTCGGCGTGATGGTCGACGTTTTGCGGCGACGC
>JAFYQR010000156.1 GCA_017559825.1 Thermoguttaceae bacterium
CGCCCGCCGCCGTCGCCGCGTTGCGTTCGAAACGAGAGCCGGTCAGCGAAAGCGCGCCGCCGTAATTGAAGAGAGCGCCGCCGTTTTGCGCCGAGTTGTCGGCGAACCGAGCGTCGACGACGAGCGTTTCGCGCGCCTCGACGCCGACGTTGTAAAGGCCGCCGCCGGAGTTCGTCGCGGAGTTGCCCAAGAACGACGAGTTTTCGACCGAAAGATAGCCGGCGAAATTGTAAAAACCTCCGCCCGCGCCGGACGTCGCCGCGTTGCCGGAAAGGAGCGCGCCGTCGAGAACCGCCGAGCCGCCCTTCAAGTAAACGCCGCCGCCGACGTCCGCCGAATTGTTCGCGACCGTCGTTCGCGTCAGCGTCAGGTCGCCGCCGTCGACGTAAATTCCGCCGCCGACGCTCGACGCGCCGGTCGAAACGTTGTCCGCGACGATCGAGTCGACCAACGTCAGCCGCCCGCCTTGGACGTAAATCCCGGCGCCGATCGCGGAACTGGAACCGTTTCCGACGATCGCGCTGTTCGTCGCCGTCAAGTTGAAGTAAGCGCCGACCTGAATTCCGGCGCCGCGCTGCGTCGCGCCCGTCGTCGACGGATTGGCGCCGCCGGTCAGCGTCAGGCCGATCAGCGAAACGGCGCGTTCTTCGCCCGCTTTGCCGCCGTACAAAAGGAGAACTTGTCCTTTGCCGCCGCGGTCGACGACGACGCCGCCGACGTCCGACGCGTCGACCGTTACGTCCTTATTATTAATCGTCAACGTTTTCGATAATTCGATCGTTCCGCCGAGCGAAAAACGAATCGTCGACGAGAGCGTTTTGCCGTCGATTTTCGTTCCGGCGTAATCGAGCGCCTCGCGCAAGGAGATTAAGCCGTCCGTTTGCGACGAAGTGTCGGCGAGCGTCGTTACCCAAATCGCGGCGTCGTCCGTTTCGGCGGCGACGAAGGAGTCGGCCAACGCTTTGAAGTCGGCGGAACCGGCCGTCAGCGCGAGGAGCTCGCGGTTTTCCAAACGTTCGAAGCGAGCCGCGCGCGACGCGAACGGTTTCGAAGAAAGACGGGAACGCGAATGTTTCATTGAAAAAGGTCTCCTAAAACGGGCGCTTGCGACGATTCGGGCGGTTTAAGGGGGAACGCGCGGCTCGGCGGACGCGCTCTATTATAACGAAAAATCGCGAACGACGCAAACGGTTTTTGCGGCGCGATTTTCGGTTTTGACGAACGGACGGCGGCGAAAGTTGCGTTTCGACGGCAAATTTTTCGATTTTAACGGTCGAGCGTTCCGGTTTTGCGTTTTTTACGGAGCGGGACGGCGACTTTTTTCGCTTACTCGGCTTCTTTCGCTCGTTTCGCTTTTTTCGCCGGACGCTCGTCGGCGTCGATCCAGAGCGTAACCGGGCCGTCGTTGACGAGCGAAACGGCCATGTCGGCGCGGAAAACGCCGGTTTCGGTCGGAACGCCGAGCGAGCGCAGCTCCGCGACGAAGAGCTCGTAAAGGCGGTTCGCCGTCTCCGGGGGGGCCGCGTCGACGAAGCCGGGGCGGTTTCCTTTAATACAGTCGCCGAACAAGGTGAACTGGCTGACGACGAGCGCGGCGCCGCCGACCTGCGCGAGGTTCAGGTTCATGCGTCCTTCCGCGTCTTCGAAAACGCGGAGCGACGCGACTTTTTTCGCCAAATAGCGGACGTCCTCGTCGTCGTCGCCGACGCCGACGCCGAGTAAAACGAGGAAACCGCGGTCGATTCGGCCGGAGATTCGATTGTTTTCGGTTTTGATCGCGACGCTCGCGGAGGCGACGCGTTGAACGCAAGCTCTCATAATAGGCGGAAACCGGAGAAAACGGGGAAGCGGAGGGAAATTGGAAAAGACGCGGAGCGGAAAAGACTCGCGCCAAATTCGACCGCCAAGAACGACCAAAAGACCGAGTCGACGCTTGCGCGTTTCGTCGGTCGGTTCGTGTTTTAGCGGGCGAAAAGCGGTTCGACCGTTTCGAAGGCGGCGCGAAAACGTCGCTTTCGGAGCGGAAGAAAGAATCGACCGGCGCCGTTCGTTCGTTTTTAGGGAAAAAATCGAATAAAACGGCGAGTAAACGCGAGACGGAACGGCGCGCGGGCGATTTCTTCGTTATTTTTCGTCTTTTCGTCGGAAACTGCGCGGCCTCTCGGAGGAAGCCGCCGGAACGCAATCCTTTTTAGTTCCGTCGCGGACGAAAGACGATCAAACGAGTTCTTTCTTGGAACCGACCAACGAACGCAGACGTTCGGCGAGAAGAGCCGAGTCGAACGGTTTGCGGAACGTTTCGTTGATGCTGGAACGATCGAAGCTCGTGCTGCTGCCGTCGTCGGGCAGAAGAGCGATGAGGATGATTTCGCCAAATTCCGGGTTGCGACGGAGGTTTTGGCAAATTTGCAACGCTTCGGCGCGACCGATCGAGAAGTCGACGATAATGCAGTCCGGGTGGAAGCTTTCGGCTTGAATGCCGGCGTCGAAACCGCTGGCGGCGACCGCGACTTTGAACGCTTTTTCGGTCGGCAGTTCGCGTTTAACGTTTTCAATAAGAACTTGGTCTTGCGCGACGATCAAAACCTTCGCCAAGGTTTCGTCTTCCAAGTCGCCGAGCGGCATACCGTGTTCTTTGAGGAATTTAATCAAGCATTCGCGCGGGATGCGGCGGTCTTGCGAACCCGGGATGCGGTAACCCTTGAGGCGACCGGAGTCGAACCATTTGCTGACGGTGCGAGGGGCGACCTTGCAGATCTTGGCGACCTGACCGGTGGTGAAAACCTTCATTGCAGACTCTCCGATGAAAATTGTATTTGCGTTAGGCGTCCGACGAAATTTCCAATCAAAATCCGTTTCGATTCGAAATTTGCCGTCCCGAGCGGTCGATTTTGCGAACGCGATCCTTCGTCGTTCGCGGCGCCGACGCGCGGCCGGGATTTAACGAAAAATAGCGGAAGGCGCGCCTTTGCAAGCAAAAAGCGCTCGACTCCGTTTGACTGGTAACGTTTTCGGCGTTTTTCTTTCGCCTTCGTTAGGAAAAACCGAAATAATCGTAAAATTATTTTTTTCGGTAAAATCAACTTCAACGAAAGGCGCTAAAACAAAGCCGTCGTTCTTATTATTCGCGACCAAACGGCGTTTGCGTCGCGAAAACGCGTTCGAGAGCGGCGTCCGTTTGTCGGCTTTTTAAGGAACGCGTCCTTTGTCGGCCTTGCTCGGAAAAAACTCTTTAACCGCGTTGTAGGACTCTCATCGGCATTAACGGTCGCGATTCTTTAAACGGAGTTTTCGTTTTCGTTCAAATAAAACGAGTCGAACGGTCGTTTCGCTTTCGACGGCGACGACGAGCGCGTTAAAACGGAGAAAGCGGGTAAAAGACGCCGGAAAACGCGGAATCGACAAGGGTTAAAATGCGTAAACAGCGCGAAAGAAAAGGAAGAAAAGGACAAGGCGAGGTTGGAATTATAGCGATTGTCGGCAACGCGCTGATCGTAGCGAAAATAGCGAGGGCCGCGAATCGTTTTAAAAAATAAAATCGAATAAATCGGCGCGATTTGTAGAAGTTTGGCAAAATTTCGTTAAAATGAAAAGAACCGGCGCCGCGTCGAACGCGACGTCGGCGTACTCTGTAGCGCGAGCGGCGAAATTGGGTTTCGACGCGAGCGAAAAAGAAACGGAGAACGAAGAAGCGCGAGCGCGACGGAGCGCGGACGACCGAGGGAACGAATTAACGGAGCGAAACGAGGCGACGAACGGTGAACGAGTCTTATTATCTTATCGAACACGCGGTCTTCGAAGTGAATTGGACGCGGCGCTCGACGAGCGGACGAAACGAAACGACGCTCTTAAAGGCGACCGACGGCGCGTCGCGAGTCGATTTGGACGAAGCTCTCGATTGGGCGTCGCGCGTCGAAATCTTCGACGTCGGATACGACCCGCGCAATCTCTTTTTCTTTCCGACGCCGAGCGGTTCGTTCGTCGTCGGACGGCTGACTCCGGCGCCGCGGGAGGCGGAGAAGGGCGCGTTCTATTTTCAAACGTTTTTCGTCGAGGAAGACGCGTTTTTCCAATGCGGAGCGAATCCGATCGCGCTTCTTCACTTCGCGCTGAACACGACGCGCTTTTCGCTCTATCGACCCGGCGCCGCGCTCGAGCCGTTCCGCTTGGAGGCGCGGGCGCCTTGGATCGACCGCGCCGAATTGAGGCGAACGACGGATCGGCTCGGCGCGCGAGCGTTGGCGACGCTGCTTCAATCGGCGCTTGATTCGATTCGCTCGACGTTTGTTTCGCATTACAACGCGTTCCTCGTCGTCGCGGCGTTGTTCGAACTGACGCCGATCGACTGGCGGCCGGAGCTGACGTTCGCGGTCGGCGTTCGGTTCCGCGAGGATTTTTCGCTGCGGCTTGTCGGCGCGACGGCGAGGCGCGGCGTCGAGCCGTCCTGCGGCGAGTTCGGAATCCCTTGCGTCGATTTGCGAGACGTCGTCGAGAACGACGACGCGTATCCGATCGAGAACGCTTGGGCCGCGCTGGTCGAGCTGGCGTTGAAAAGGGATCGCGTCGACTACTTGTACGGGCGGACGGCGGAGGAATTCTGGCTGCGGCGCAAAGACCGCGACGAGGACGGCGTCGAGCGAACGCCGTCGAGCGACGAAATCGCCGAGCTCGGCTTGCGTTGGCGTTTGGATTTGGAGAACGAATTGCGCGACGAAGAGAACGCCCTCGAAACGGAGGACCGAGACGTCGACGAGACGTCCGACGCCGTCTCGTGGAGCGACGAGGACGAGCGCGACGAAGAATCGGAATCGTTTTTCAACGGCGAATTCGAAGGCGGGTGGAAGGACTCCGACGGCGACGAGGCTTGGAGAATCGACGCGCCCTGCGCCGCCGACGCTCCGGCGAACGAGCGGTCGGAGAAAAACGACGTTCCGGAGTTCGTCTTCCGAATCGTCGAGCCGAGCGAATCGGAACGCGAGCCGACGCCGCGCGACCGGGAAAATAATCGAGAAACCGACGCGGCGCAAAATAAAAACGATAATAAAAACGATCGCGTCGCGCCGAAACGCGAGCGAAATTTCGCGTCGGACGACGACGTTTTCTCCGGCGTTTCGTTCGAAGACGAATGGAAGGAACGCCTCCAAATCGAGGGAAACAAGCCGAACCAAAACGGAGAAAGCGGTTCGACCAGCGACGATTGGCTGCGCGTTTTCGGTGAAAAAGACGGCTTTTCGTCGGCGGACGGGGGAAAACGAAAGCCGATCGTCGGCAAGCTCGACGACGTGCTGGAATGGCTCGAACGCAATCCCGCGAACGACAAATCGCGCGGTTTGGACGCGCTGACCGATTTGAAAGCGTTCGTCGGCGTCGCCGGAGCCGAAGCGCTCGAACGGTTGAAGCGCGCGGAGGGGCGCTCCGGACGGAGCGCGGACGACGAGCCGTCGGAACGGGACGTTCGGCGATGGCGGCTTTCTCCGTTCGCGGCGCTGTCGGCGGAGTTTCCGAAGCTCGACAAGGAATTGCGGCGGTTCGACGCGCTTTTCGACGCCGCTTGCGACGGCTCCGAGGCGGCGATTGCGGCGGCGCTCGACTTTTGGCGGCGTTGGCGACGCTCGCTCGACGAGGCGACCGGCGCTCGGATTCGCCGCGTTTACGAGGAACAATTGCTCGGGCGTTGGGCGGCGGTCGAGGGCGGCGCGATCGAACAAACGGAGCGACTTGCGACGGCCCTGGCCGTTTACAGCGCGATTTTTCTCGAGCGATAACGAAAAATAACGGCGGAGATTGAAAAAATGAAGCGATTTTTGGCGACGCTCGTTCTCGGACTCGGATTCGGCGTCGGACTCGGCGACGCGTCGGCGGACGAGCCGCGAGCAAACGGCGACGCGCCGACGACGGAAAAAACGAGCGAGGCGGAGGACGACGCGGCGCGGCTTCGGCGAACGGTCGCGGAAACGGTCGTCGCGACGGTCGACGAGCCGGAGAAACTGCGTCGACTTGACAAAAGCGCGCCGATTTGGGTTTCGAGCGACCGCGAGCGCGTCGTTCTCGGCGGCGTCGTTTGTTTGCGCGAGGGGCCGCTCGAGTTCTTCGCCTGTCGGCGCGGGAGCAAGGAGCACGAGTCGGTCGTTTCGCTCGACGTTCCGCCGCATTTGATACACGCGGCGCTTCTCGCCGTCGGCGCGAAACAGGGGAAACCGGCGAAGTTCGATCCCGAGTTCGCGCCGCCGACCGGCGAGGAGATCGAAATCGAGCTTCGTTGGCGCGACGCGAAGACCGGGACGGTTCGCAAAATCCGAGCGCAAGAAACGGTGCGCGAAGCGGAGACCCGGCGCGAGCTTTCGGCGACTTGGGTCTTTACCGGCGGGCTCTTCGGCGTCGACGCGCAGGGAAAGAAATATTATTTGGCGAACGTAACCGGCGAGGTTTTCGGCGTTTCGAACTTTCCCGGCTCCGTTCTCGACCTGCCGTTCGAGAGTTCGAGCGACAACGCGCTCTTGACGTTCGAGGCGAATACCGAGAAGATTCCGCCGAGCGGAACCGAGCTCGCGTTGATTTTGACGCGTAAAAACAAACCGAAAAACGGCGCGGAGCGGAAGCGATGAACGGCGGTTTTAACGATTGGGAAAAACGCGGCGGAATCGGCGGGCTCGGAAACGTCGGCGAAACGCGAGGGCCGGGCGGGTTCGGAAACGTCGGGAATCCAAGCGTTTCGCGGTTGACGGCGGAGGATCGCGCGGCGCTCGTTCGGACGGCGGCGACTTACCGTTCGATTTTTTTGATTTTCGCGCTCCTTTTCTTGGCCGGCTTGGCGGCGGCGCCGTCGTTGGCGGAGCGAATCGCGCTGGCGATCAACCGCGGCGCGGAGCGGGCGAAACTCGAGGCGGCTCGCGAATTTTTGGCGGAGAATCCGAGCGCGGTCGGAACGGCGCGGATTCCCTACGTCGCGAAGTTGGCGGCGCCGAGCGTCGTCGGCGTCAAGACGAACCGCTTCGAGCGAACGTTTTTCGGCGGCGTCGACTGCGCCGAGGGGCAGGGCTCCGGCGTGATCGTCGACGCGGACGGTTTTATCGTTACGAATTTTCACGTCATCTGCGAAAACGGCCGGCTCGTCGACGGCGTCGAGCTCGTTCTGAGCGACGGGCGAATCGTTTCGAACGGGATAACGTTGATCGGTTTCGACGAGGCGCTCGACGTCGCGGTCTTGAAGATCGAGGAGCCGAACTTGACGCCGATCGCTTGGGGGGACAGCGACGCGCTGCAGGTCGGCGACATGGCGCTCGCGCTCGGCAATCCTTACGGATTGGCGCAAACCGTTACGCAGGGAATTATTAGCGCGAAAGAGCGGTTCGTCGTCGACGAAAACGGCGTCGCGACGCAAGAGTTCCTGCAAACGGACGCGGCGATTAATCCCGGTAACAGCGGCGGCGCGCTCGTCGACGAACGCGGCGAGCTGGTCGGAATCAACACGGCGATTTACGGAGACCGCTACCAAGGAATCGGCTTCGCGTTGCCGAGCGCTCGGGTGCGCGAGGTTTACGAGGAGATCGCGCGGAACTATCGAGCGACTTACGGACGTTGACGGCGAAAGCGGTCGACCGGTTTTATTTCGGACTTTTTTCGGAGCGTATTAATATAATGACGGATTGGACGACGGAAAGACGGCGGCGGCGCGTCGCGGTCGGGCGAGCTTCGTTGGCGGCGGCCTCGTCGGCGGCGTTGGTCGCCGCGGCGTTCGGCGTTTCGACGGCGAAAGCGA
>JAFYQR010000157.1 GCA_017559825.1 Thermoguttaceae bacterium
GACGTTAAACTTTAACGGTCGCGGCGAGTTTTACTCGCAAATAATCGTTTCGACCGAACCGCCCGGCGGAATCATCGGCAAGACGTGTTCGCAATACGGAACGCGCAGGTCGAGGAGGAACGGGCCGTCGCTTTCAATCATTTGACGCAACGCCTCCGGATAATCGGAACGTTTTTCCACCGAAACGGCCTCCCAACCGTATCCGCGAGCGATCGCCGGGAAGTCCGGATAACGACTCGGCAAGTGGTAGCCGTCGCCGTCGCCGAAGTTTTCCGGGTCGGTGATTTTGCCGAGATACGTGTTCGCGCGGTTCTTTTTGAAGAAACGGTCTTCCCACTGCATCACCATCCCAAGGTGCTGGTTGTTGATCAACATCACCTTCACCGGAATGTTTTCCGCGACGCAGGTCGCCATTTCTTGAATGTTCATTTGAAGGCTGCCGTCCCCTTCGATCGCGACGACGAGCGCCTCGGGGCGCGCGACCTTCGCTCCGATCGCCGCCGGGAGACCGAAGCCCATCGTTCCGAGCCCGCAACTCGACAGCCAAGTTCGCGGTTTATTGAAACGATAAAACAACGTCGTCCACATTTGGTGTTGACCGACGCCGGTCGTAACGATTGTATCGAGGTCTTGCGTCGCTTTCGAGAACTCCGAAATCGCGAATTGCGGCGTCAGAAGGTCTTCGCTCTTCTCGATTTCGTCGAACGAGTACGAAATCGGTTTGGACGCGCGCCAAGCGGCGATCTGTTCGCGCCATTCGGTCAAGTCGCCGCCTTTGTACGAGCGAGCCAACTCGGAGTCGAGCGCGGCCAGCGAGTCCTTCAAATGCCCGAGAACCGTGCGTTTCGCCTTCTTGACCTTGTTAAATTCGGACGGGTCGACGTCAAAATGGATAATTCGAGCGCGCGGAGCGAATTGAGCGCGGGCGCCGACGACGCGGTCGCTGAATCGAACGCCGAGCGCAAGGAGCAAATCGCACTCGCGTACCGCCATGTTCGTCGCGTAAGTCCCGTGCATGCCGACCATTCCGACGGCGTGTTTGTCGTCGCGGGGGAAACCGGCCAATCCGGTCATCGTCGTCGCGACCGGAATCCCGGTTTTCTCGACGACGTTGCGGAGCAGGGCGCTCGCGTCGGCCGACGCGACCCCGCCGCCGGCCAAAATCAACGGCCGCTTCGCCTTGTTGATCCGCTCGACGACGTCGCAAATCGTTTCGGCGTCGATCTCCGGGTTCTTCTCCGGATAACCGGGCAAGTTGCGCGGTTCGGAGAAGTCGGGGCGACATTGCTCGACTTGCAGGTTTTTCGGAATATCGATCAACACCGGGCCCGGACGTCCCGATTTCGCGACGAAAATCGCCTCGTCAACAACGCGCGCCAAGTCTTCGACTCGCTGAACGAGGTAGTGGTGCTTCGTGATGCAACGGCAAACTTCGGTCGTCGGCGTTTCTTGGAACGAGTCCGCGCCGACGTCGGTCAAGTTGACCTGACCCGCGATGATCACCAACGGAACGCTGTCGAGCTTCGCGTCGGCGATGCTAGTAATAATGTTGGTGAGGCCCGGACCGCTCGTCGTCATGCAGACTCCGACTTCGCCGGTCGCCCGAGCGTACCCCTGCGCCGCGAACCCGCCCCCTTGCTCGTGTCGCGGGAGAACGACGCGAATTTTGTCGCGGTAACGAGTAAACGCTTGGTGAAGCGGCATGCTAAAACCGCCGGGATAGGCGAAAACCGTTTTGACGCCGCAATTAATAAGGGCTTGAACGACGATGTTCGCGCCGTTCGTCATCGCTTGAGCGCCGTTGTTCGTCGAGTTGGTCGCGTTTTTTTCGTTGGAGTCCACGTTGCGATCCTTTCAATCCTTTTAATCGTTGTATTCGCCGCAAACCGCCGCTTCGACGGCTTCGAGCGTCGTCGGTGGAGCGGGCCGAACCGTTCGCGCTCGGCGTTTATTTCGACCCGTTTTCTTTAGGATAACCGATTTTTCCGTTTTCGCAAGGGGCCGCGAAAGCCGTCGCCGCGATTTTCCCCTTATTAATACGAGCGTCGACGAACGAAATCTTCGGCGCGGGAACGAATCGACGAAAATTTCGAAAAATAGGGGGCGATTTTCGAAAAAAGACTTGGCGAGTCGACAAAAGCTCGGTATAATAAAAGCGACGTCGGAAGCGCCGGACGCGCGAAAAATGGAGCGGGCGGGGCGACGGCGTAAAATCGGGCAAGATTTTCTGAATTTGCGAGGTTTGTCGATGTTCGGAACGTTGGAACCTTTGAAGGGCGGCGACGAGATTCCGCTCTTGAAAGAAGAATTGATCGTCGGACGAAGCGAAAGTTGCGATATTGTGCTGCGATTTTCGAACGTTTCGTCGAAACATTGCCGGTTGGTTTTGGCTCGCGGGTACTGGTACGCGGTCGATTTGGGGAGTTCGAACGGCACGACCGTCGACGGCGCTCGAGTTCGAGACCGCCGCGTCGATCCGGGCGCTCGTATTTCGTTCGCCAAACACGATTACGCGCTGGAATACGACCCGATCGCCAACGGCGCCGACCCCGCCGAAACGCCGTCCGATTACTTGGAGTCGAACGTGCTCTCGTCGTCGCTTCTCGAGCGAGCCGGGATCGCGAAGGGGCCGTCGCGTCCCGCTTCGCGTAAGCCTTCGGCGCCTAAAGCGACGTTGGAAGACCTTGAAATGGGGCGAGCGGGAATCGATTATTCGAAATTGACGCTCGACGACATCGAGTTCGATTAATAGGCGAACGCGGCGAAAAGACGGCGGAAGCGGCGCGAAAAACGTCGTTTCCGCTTTTTTGTCGCCAAAACGACGGCGGCAAACTCGGCGTCGTTGAAAGAGTCGGCGCGCCCCCTCCGTTTTGACGTCGGCTTATTCGTTAAATTCGCACTCTTGTTCGCCGTCCGAGCGTCGGCGTTTTTCGTAAATTTTTTGCCGCGCAGCCTGCTCGTCGAGTTCTTTTTGAGCGCGTTTTCGTTCTTCCTCAAGGCGGCGTTCCTCGTTTTTTTCTTTCAATTTTTGCAAGATTTTCGTTTCTTTAATCGCTTCGTTGAGCTCTTCGCGTTTGATTTCCGTTTCTTCCGCGAGAATATCGTAGAGTTTTTGCGCTTCGTCGCGACGTTCGAGGAGCCGACGACGTCCTTCTTGACGAGCGCGAAGGGAAGTCGGGTCGAGCGCGGCGCCGGTTCGGAAAGCTCGCGATTCGTTGCGTTCCTCGGCGAGCGCTTGTTCGAGCGTTTCGAGCGCGGCGAGCGCGTCTTGCGAGCGGCGCTCGGCGGCGAGGAACGCCTCTTTTTTCTCGTTTTGCTCGGTTTCTCGGATTTTTAGGAGCGCGTCGAAACGAAATTTAGGCGGCATAAACTTAAAATGGTAAAAATAGGGAGTTTTTGGCGTTTTTAGCGCTGAAACCGTCGACGTAAAATTTTGCGAAAAAAACGGCGTCGACGCGTAAAACCTTAACGTTCGTTTCGTTTTTGCCGATAATCTCGACAGTAACGGTAAGATTAACCGGCGACGAAACGGTTTCGACCGATTCGACTGTCCGTTTTCTCTGTTTTATCGCGTCGCAAGGTCGTTTCGACGGCGACGCGCCCGACGAAAGGAGCCGAGCGCTTGTCGACGAAACGTTTTTTTCCCGTTAAAAACCTACGTTGTTTTTCGTTCTTTTTCTTGAGCGCGGCGCTTGTCGCCTCGAGCGCGTTCGCCGTCGACGAATACCCGAGCGTTGTCGTCGAACCGTCTTCCGAAATCGCGTCCCCTAGCGAGCCGACGTTTTCGGAGCCGACGTTCGAGCCCGCGCCGATTTACGCCGTCGACGATCCGAGCGAGCGGTCGTTCGATTCCGGTCTTTCCGCCGACGCGACCCCGCAACCGGGTTTCGCCGCCAACATTTCCTCGGCGACGGCGAATCTTGGGCGCGTATACCGCGGCGCAAACGTCGATTTCGACCTTGTTTCGGGCGATTTCGGGTTCGTCGGGCTCGGAGCGAACGCGACGTTCGGCTTGCCGTCGCCGAAAGCGGGGCATTTTATTTTGGCGACCCCGAGTATTCGTTGGCGACAGTACGACCCGCCCGGTTGGGCGCTTGGCGGCGAATCGCTCGGGATTATCTCGAGCGGCGCGACGTTCCATTACGTTATTCCGAAATCGGAACGTTGGACGTTCGACGTCGCGCTCGGGTTGAACTGGAACAGCGACGGCAAGTCGACCAATTCGGAAGGCTTGAACGTTTTTGGTTCCGGCGTCGGACTTTGGACGTATTCGGAGCGGCTGAAGTGGGCGTTTGGGCTGGCGTATACGAACTCCGGCGATTACGACGTCGTTCCGATTATCGGCGCGACTTGGAAGCCGAACGACCTTTGGATCGTCGACGTGATGTTCCCGGCGCCGAAGGTTTCGCGCAAAATCGAAAGTTGGGGCGCCGGAACCGACGCGACGTATTGGGGGTATCTCGGCTTCTCGTTCGACGCGAACGACGCCGTTTTCGAAACCGATTGGGGAACCGACGCTCGGCTCGAACGGAGCGACGTTCGCCTTGCGCTCGGCGTCGAGAAAAAGGCGGAAACGGGCTTGCGTTGGGCGGCGGAACTCGGGACGACGTTCTCGCGAGATTTCGACGTCGAGAGCCTCGAAGGGCGGTATTGGCGCGCCGATTACAATCCGGACGCCGCGCTTTACTTCAAAACGAAATTTGCGTTTTAACGTCGTTTAAGTCGACGCGGTTTATCTAACGCTTACTTTAACGCCGTCGACTTTGCGCAAACCCGCTAATTTAACGCCGCTCGGCTTTCAACGCGAAAAGTCGAGCGGCGTTTTTTGACGTAAAACGTTCGCCTTAGCTCCGTTAATTTTGCGCAAAACGATTGAAACCGTCGTTTTGCGCTTCTTGTTTAACCGCTAAAATCAGTACTTTTGGAGCAGTTTTAGCGTTTCGCGGTCGAGTTTGAGTCCGCGCCAATCTTCGTAATCGACGTCGGCGCGCCCGCTGTCGGCGATTCCGAAGGAGCCGCGGAAGTTCCAAAGCGCCCAGCCCCAACCGGCTTCGCGCCAGTTGAGCAGCATATCCTCCATCCAACGGCGAACGACGTCGATCGGCGTTTTGTTAAACGCGCCGAACTCGCCGACCATCACCCCGATCCCGTGTTTTTCCGCCTCTTGCCAAGGCTCGACGCACGTCTTTTTCAGCCAAGCGCGGTCTTTCGTAACGCCGCCGGTCAGCGAACCGACGCCGTTTTCGACCGCGTATTTAAACGTCGTCGGCTCTTTCGCGCCCCAGTCGGGCCCGCCTTCGGAAACGACTTCGGCGACGCCCGGAGCGGAAATCGCCAACTGAGTAAGCGTCGCCCAGTCGCCGTCGACGTTCGCGACCGTCAGCCGCTTCGCGCCGTTCGGAATTTTGACCGTTAAATCGAGATCGTACACGTTTTGATAAACGTTGTACGCTTGGACGAAAACGGCCTCTTTCCATTCGCCTTTTCCGCCTTGCGGGACGAAACGACGCCGCAAAATCTCGCGACCGTCCGTCTCGACGACGATTTCCGCCGCGACCGAGACCGTCCCGACGCGCAAACGGAGCGTCGCGTCGTTCGGGAAGGGGCCGTCGACCGTCCAAGGCTTGCGCACGCCTTCGGAAAGCCCGCCTTTATTCGGTTGCGGCATAAGCGCGTTATGCGAGACGCCGGGCCAACGCGGCTCCGGAAAATCTTTGTAATTTACCCAACTTGCCTGGCAGTGCGAAATTTCCATCGGCGCGTAACCTCGGGTCGCCTGCGCGACGCGGAGTTTCGCGAGCGGAAGGTAAGGGCGCGTTCCGTATCCGAGTCCGTCGCAGGAGATCAGTCGGTCGGCGTCTTCGGAGCGAATCGCGTCGACGACGGTCGAAACGACCTTCATGAACTCGTCGTCGGAACAGCCGTCCGGCTCGTTGAAGAGGTTGAAGCTGACGAGTTCGTTCGGGAAGCCCGCGTACCGCTTCGCGAAGACCCGCCAATGTTCGGCGCAAACGGCGAGCGTCTCGGCGTCCTTCCAAACGGTCGGGCGTTCCGGCGGATTGGCGACGGTGTAACCGGGCGCGCGGTGAAAGTTCATGCAGACGTGAACGCCGTATTTTTCGCCGTATTCGACCGCTTTGTCGATCTCGGAGAGCGTCTTTTCATTGAAGCGTTTTCGGTCGCCGTCGACGATCCAGCAACGGTAGTCCATCGGGAGCCGAACGAAGTTGAAACCGAGGTCGGCGATGTTGCGGAAGTCGTCCTCGCGGAACGGTTTATTGTCGTAAACCATAAACTTTTCGAGGAGGTTGAAACCGCGCCAACGGGGCAGTTTGTCGTAACGCGGCGTCGGGAGCGTCGAGCGTTTCGACGGCGCGGCGAAGGCGTTCGAGAAGAGCCCGGGAACGCCGAGCGTCGAAACGGCGGCGAGCGCGGCGCCCGATTTCAAAACGTCGCGCCGACTCGGCGAACGGCCGGCGAAAACGCGGGAGGAAAGGGAAAAACGGTCGGCAAACACGGCGGCTCCTTTCGGGCGTCAAAACGCGAAAAAGACGTGTTTAATAATATGAAGGAAAAACGAAGGAAAATCGCTTGTCGGCGAACGCTCGACGCGTTAAAATAAGTAAAATGGAGGAAGCGACGAACGTGCGACGTCGACGACGGCGCGCCGTTTTCATTATATAAAAGCGAAACCGCCGCGTCAAGCGTTTCGTCGCGATTCGTCGTTTTTCGCAAAAGAAACGTTGGGTTTTAACGATTGCGGCGAGTTTAAGGGGTTGGGGCGGGCGTAGGAACGAAAAAAACGTTTTTTGGGAAAAAATGGGAAAAATTTCGCCGATTTTGCTTGCAATTTGCGCGTTGTCCTTGTACAATAGGAACGTTCCGTATTTTGTCGACGGTTTTCGCATTTTTTCGATTTTTGTGGAGCGCGTCGATTTTTGGCTTGGTATTTTTGCGCGTCGCGGCGGTTGTCGGCGACGTTCGAGGAGCGTTTTATGAGTACTTTTTCGCGTCGTTCTTTCCTGAAAACGTCCGGTTTGGCGACTGTCGCCGCGACGATTCCCGCCGTTTCGGCTCCGCGCGTTCACGCCGGCGAAGACAATACGATTCGCATCGCTTGGATTGGTTGCGGCGGTCGCGGCAACGGCGCCGTCCGTCAAGCGTTGAACGCCGACCCGAACACGAAACTTTGGGCCGTCGCCGACGCGTTCAAAGAACGCGCTTTCAACGCCGTTGAAAGCGTTAAAGAAACGCACGGCGAAGAACGCGTCGACGTTCCGGCCGAACGCACGTTCTACGACCTCGACGGTTACAAAGCCGCGATCGACACCCTCCGCGACGGCGACGTCGTCCTTCTGACGACTCCGCAAGGTTTCCGTCCGATCACGTTCGAATACGCGGTCAACAAGAAAGAAAAGATCAATATCTTCGCCGAAAAACCGCTCGGCGTCGACATTCCGGGCCTCAAACGCATTCTCGCGGCGAACGAAGTCGCGAAACAAAAGGGGATTCAAGTCGGCGTCGGTTTGAACAACCGCCACTACGACCGCACCCGTCAAACGGTTGAAGCGATTCAAGAAGGCAAACTCGGCGAAGTTCTCAACACTTGGGTTTATCGCCTCCAAGGCCCGCACAACCTGAACTGGCAAGAATCCCGCACCGCGCTCCAAAACGAAATCGCGAATATCTTCTGCTTCGACTGGACGAGCGGCGGTTTCATCGTCGACGCGTTGATTCACAACATCGACATCTGCTGCTGGTGCATGCAAGATTACCCGATCGCCGCGAACGGCTCCGGCGGTCGTCTCGTCGACCCGCACGACAAGAGCCTCCGTCGCGCGAAAGACCAACTCATCGACTGCGCCGCCGTCGAATACACCTTCAAAGACGGTCGCAAGATGATGCTCCAAACCCGCACCGTTCCGAACTGCTGGAACTTCTTCCAAGCGAACGTTCAAGGGACCAAGGGCTGCAGCCAACTCGGCGAAGGCGTCGGCGACCCGGCCATTTACGAAGGCACGGAAATGCTGAACACGCAAACCCGTAAAGCGATCTGGAAGCCGGAAGCGGGCCCGAACGACTCGTACCAAGACGAACACGTCCGCCTCTTCGACGCGATTCGCAACAACAAGCCGTGGAACGAAATTCAATACGCCGTCGACGCGACCGCCACGGCGATCCTCGGTCGCACCGCTTGCGAAACCGGTCAACGCGTTACGATGGAACAAATGTGGACCTCGACGCGCGAACTCGCTCCGAATATCGACGCGCTCCGCATCGACGGCGAATCCCCGGCCGAACGCGACGAAAACGGCAACTACTGGATCGGTACGCCGGGCGTTACGAAGTTCGCGTAATGGGCGAATCGACCGCCGTTTAAGAGATAAAACGGCGGATTGAGTTTTAACGTCGTTTGAAAACGTCGGAGTTCGAGCGGCGACGCTTAAAAATAGCGTCGACCGCTCGAGCGACGGCGTTTTTTTGTTTAGCGAGAGCCGACGGCGGGAGGAAACCGGTTGGTTTTTCGGTTTGGGATTTGCCCCGGAGTTTTTGGGGGGCGAAGAGTCGACGGCGGTTCTATTCGACGGATTGCGTTTTGGGCGGCGGCGATTTTGGGGGTAGAACAAAGAGGCGTCGGCGGGGAAATTCGGCGGATTAGGCTTTGGAATCGGCGTTTGGGACTTGGCGAAGAGTCGACGACGAGGCGAAGCGTTGAAGGCGAGTTGAAACTCTATATTTTTGAGAAAATAGAGGAGTTGGGGAAGAAATGCCGGAAAAAAGAGCGTTTTTCCGGGGCGGCGCGAAGCGTTCGAGTTGGCGCGACGGTCGATCGCGGTGAAGAAAAACGCGGCGCGAGCGGCGAAAAGCGGCGAACGAAAGCGGAAAATAAAAAAACTCGCGAACCGGAAACGGGACGCGAGCTTTTGGTTAAGTTAAGCGAGTAATCGGCTTAAGCGTTCGCTTAAAGGGCGAGTTTAGCGTCGCGTTTTTCTTTCAGGTCTTTTTTCGATTTGATCGGGGCGCGCCAGTCGACTTTGCCGGTTTTGACGTTGTAAATCGCCGGAACGATCCAAAGTTTGCCTTTTTCGAGCGCGTCGACGGTCGTCGGGCTGTGTTCGAAAAGTTCTTCGACCGCGACGTAAACGTTTTCAACGACCGCTTCTTCAATCAGCGCGGCGCCGGAAAGTTCCGGACGCGCGGCGCGAACGCGCTTCACCGCCGGTTCGATGTGCGAAACGAGCGATTTAATATGCCCGTCGGCGTGTTCGTGTTCGACCGTCGCCGTTACCGCGCCGCATTGCGTGTGCCCCAAGACGACCAAAATCGGCGTGCCGAGGTGCGAAACGCCGTATTCGATCGAGCCGGTTTCGTCGTCGGCGCAAACGCCGCCCGCGACGCGAACGACGAAAACGTCGCCGAAACCTTGGTCGAAGAGAAGCTCGACCGGAACGCGGGAGTCGCTGCAGCCGAGAACGGTTGCGAACGGGTGTTGGCCGTGTTCCGCGGTGTCGACGAGGCGCGCGAAGTTCGAGTGCGGGCGAGCGGTTTTGTTCGCGGCAAAACGTTCGTTGCCTTGAACGAGAAGACGGAGGGCTTCTTCGGCGGAGACGCCGGGGCCCGCGTCGCTAGCGGCGGCGAAGTTCGTAAAGACGGCGCAGGTCGAGAGAAGGGCGAGGGCGAGGCAAGAAAACGCGACGCGTTTCATGGGTTAAAGCTCCTAATCGTTGAGGTTAAGGCGGCGTCGCGTCGGGGTGAGGGCGCGGCGTCCGGAAACAAACGCGACGTCGGGGACGACGTAAAAGAGGCTCCGGCGCGCAAACGGGTAAATAAATCGTCAAACGTTCGCGGCTCGACGCTGTAAGAACAACGGACGCGGCGTTTGATTTTTTAAGCAAAAATAACGGGAACGACGGGCGGTCAACGACGTTTTTTCTCGGCGACCAAGCGTTCGTAAAGCTCGACGTGTCGGGCGATTAACGCGCCGAGCGAAAATTCGCGTTCGACGCGAGCCCGCGCCGCGGCGGCTAACGCTCGGCGTTTTTCGGCGTTTTCGTCTTTCAGGAGGCGGAACGTTTCGCGAGTCAGCGCGGTGCGGCGGCGAATACGGTCGCCGTCGAATTCCGGAACGAGGACGCCGGTTTCGCCGGGGACGACGAGGTCGCGGTTGCCGGGAACGTCGGAAGCGATTACCGGAACGCCGACGCTTTGCGCTTCCAATATCGAGTTCGACTGGCCTTCGTAAGCGCTGCAATTCCAAAGGAGATCGAACGTTGGCAAAAGGCGCGAAACGTCGGAGCGCTCGCCGAGGAAGCGGACGCGGTCGGTCGCTCGCAGGGCGTCGCGGTAACGGAGAAGCGACTCGCGCTCCGGGCCGTCGCCGATAACGAGGAGGTAAAAATCGAGTTGAGCGAATTTTAGTTGGTCGGCGGCCCAAAGAGCCTCTTTGACGCGTTTTTGCGGCCAAAGTCGCGCGACCAAGCCGATCAAAAACGGGAGGCGGCCCGGCTCGTAAGGAAGTTTTAACTCTTTTAACAACGCGATTTTAGCGGCGGCGCGTTCGTCGGCGTCGGCGGAAACCGGCGCGGGCGGCTCGACGGCGTTTGGGATTACGACGAACTTCTCGGCGGGGATTCCGCGTTCGACGTAAAAGTCGACGATCCCGGAGCTGTTGACCGCGAACGCGTCCGTTTTCGGTTCGAGACGACGGTCGACCCAACCTTGCCAACGCGCCTTCCAAGGGTCGAGGCAACGCTCGCCGCAAACGACCGCCGGAACGCCGAGCGAAAACGCGGCGCGGCGCCCGTACGCGTTCGCGGCGAAAAGCCAAGTGTGAA
>JAFYQR010000020.1 GCA_017559825.1 Thermoguttaceae bacterium
AGGCGTTCCCGGTCGCGGCGGTCGACCCGGCGGGGAAAACGCTTCGGGACAAAACGGCGAGCCGGGACAAGCGGCTCCGAACGGGCGTCCCGGGAGACCGGGTCAACCCGGCCAAAACGGGCAAGCGGTGCAAAACGGGCAAGCGGGCGAGCAACGGCAACGCCAAGAACGCGCCGTTCCGCTCGATCAAGCGCTCGAACGCGCCGAGCCGACGAAGCCGATGCGTTTGAATCAAACGAACTTTACGACGCAAGACGGCGTTCAGCTCGTCGCCAATTATTATAAGGGCGGCGGCAGTCCGGACGCTCCGGCGGTGATTTTGCTTCACGGTCGCGACGGGAAGAAGGAAGATTTCGACGAACTGGCGAAGAAATTGGCCGAAAAGGGGTGCGCCGTGATCGTTCCGGACTTGCGCGGTTGCGGCGAAAGCACGCGTCGCTCCGTCAACGACATGTCCCGAGGTCCGCGCGGGATGCGCCAACCTCGCGAGTACTCGATGAAGAACTTCAACAACGACGACCTTCGGGCGATGATCGAGTACGACAAGGAGCTTTGGTTCAACTTCTTGATTTATCTGCACAATAAAGAGTTGTTGAACGTTAAGAAAACGATTCTCGTCGGCTCCGAGCTCGGCGCGGCGTTGGCGGCGTCGTGGGCGAAGAACGACTGGAACGACAAAGGCGACGCGGCGCAAAACGTCGTCGGCGTCGCCCTCCTTTCGCCGGACGCGTCGAACGACGAAGGGAAGTTCAACGCGCTGACGGCCCTCGACGCGTATCGCAAAAAAGCGAAAGGCTCGAACAGCGGTTTCGTCCTTTTCGTCGGGCAAATGACCGAGGATAAGTTCGAGGACGCGAAGAAAATCCAAAAGAAAATCGGCGGCAAAGCGGACGAAGAGCTTCCGCCGGAAGAAAAAACGATTCCGATCGTCGCGTTAAAAACCGAAAAACAAGGCGTCGAGCTCTTGAAGATTCAGTCGTTCGGCGTTTCCGACACGATAGTTCAATTCGTCGCGAACCGTATGAACTCGCTCCCGAAAAAACGCCAAAAATGGGAGGCGATCGAAGGCGAGTGAGCGGCGGTCGAGGCGCGAATTTGATTGGAAGTCTGAATTTGAGTAAGATTTCCAATTCGCGTTGAGCCGAAGCGAAAGGCGCAAGAAATAAAAAACGGAGCGGGAATCGAAACCGCTCCGTTTTTTATCGAACGCCGGCGCGCGTCGGGACGAAACGCTTCGACCGACCGAGCGAACGTCGTTTGGAAAGACGCGGCTTAGAATTTCTTGCCGCGCTCCTCCTCGATTTCTTCGAGCGAGTAGAGCTTGCCGTCCGGATTGTTGCAACCGCGGCAAAACTTCGCCGTTTTCTCCCAAGAGGACGGACGGTCGATATTTTGATCCCAAAACGGCCAAGTCCGGCACTGAATCGGGCGCGATTGGTAGACCGTGCAGCCGCGTTTTTTCTCGTCGAAGAGAACGCAGTCGCCGTTCGAGCGTTCGATCAGGCTTTTCTTTTTTCCGCGGATCAGCCGCACGAACGCGTTTTCGAACTCAAATTTCGAGAAGCCGAGTTCCTTCGCCATCGCGGCGATTTCTTCGTCGGTAACCCAAACGTAACCCGGCTCGCCGCCGCAGCAGCCGCCGCACTGTTTGCACCCGAAACGGAGCCCGTCTCGGTACCAAGGTTCTTTTTGCAACGTTTTCCCCTTTTTGTCGGTTTTAACGACGTTTGAAGCGAAACGCTCGCCGCGTTGAACTGGACGAAGCGGGCGTTTCGCGGCGAGTTTGCGTTATTCGGCGGCGTCCGACTCGGCGTTTTCCGCCGCGTCTTCGGACGCTTCCTCGAGCGGCGCGACGGTCTTTTTCGGCCCGTCCGCCTCTTTGATGATGCGAATCGCGTCGACCGCCGGGTTCTCGACGAGCGCAATTTCGCGAACGGTCGCGCCGACGTGCAAGCGCGCCGTCGGGCCCTCGGCGGGCGCGCGGTATTTCTCCGGATTCGCGAAACGGAGCGCGAGGCTTCCGGCGGTTTCGATATACTCGGCCAACTTCGGCGAGATTTCCGGATTTTCGTCGCCGAACTCCGGCGCTTCGTCCGTTACGAGGAGAACCGACGCGCCCATATAGTTGCCCGGGTAGAGAAGGACGCAGCGCGAGCGGTTCGGCGAGGCGTAAGCCGCGTCGAGAGCGTCGCAGTCTTTGCCGTTTCGCCCGACGACGCAATACGCGTTTTCGTCGAGGCGCAGTCGACGGCCGGCGGCGATGAGACGAGCGTCCCAGACGGTCGGTTGTTTTTTGAATTTCAGCATATCGCGAACGCGCGGCGAATAGGAATTTTCGCAAAGAACGCACCCGGTCGACGGCTGCGGAATCGTATGGATATCGTAATCTTTGCGAGCGAGCCAAACGAGCTTGCCGCGTCCGCGCCCGGTGAAGGAGCGAAGTTTTTCGCGGTCGAGCGAGCCGTCTTTCTCCGGTTCGGTCGGGTTCAAGACCTTCGCCGAGAGCGGACGAACGAGCTTGTCGCCGAGGCCCGATTCGCGCGAGATCAGCATGAGTTGGTGAATTTTTTGGCTGTTCGGGCGCTGGCCGGAGACTTCGCCGGTCGCGACGAAATCGGCGTCGAGTTCCTCCATCAGCTTTTTCGCTTCGCGGCACATCATCGTGCGGCAGTCGAGGCACGGGTTGACGTTCGCGCCGTAGCCCCAGCGCGGATTCGCGAGCATTTCCATATAATCTTCGCCGAGTTCGCGAACGACGAGTTCGATTCCGAGCTCTTTCGCGCGGGCGGCGGCCTCTTGCGAACAGTCGTGGAAGGGCGTGACTAAATTCAACCCGACGACTTCGACGCCTTGCTCTTGGAGAAGGCGCGTCGCGAGCAAACTGTCCAAACCGCCGGAAAAAAGAACGATCGCTTTCATCGAAACCCCTTGTTTTCGCCGTGGAGGCGGCGCGTTCGTCGTTCGAGTCGAAACGCGTCGCGTTCGAGGCCGCGTCGACGGCGTTCCGGCGGCCTCCGATGTTTTCCGTTATTATACGCGATTTTTTTCGGAGCGCGACCGCCCCCGGGGGCGCTTTTTTTGCGAAAAAT